>NZ_CP128260.1:2031818-2351590 GCF_030344995.1 Pseudomonas fluorescens | reverse complement strand
CTGTTCCAGCAGACCCTCGACACCTTCGGAACGCTGGACATTCTGGTGGCCAATTCCGGCCTGCAAAAAGACGCGGCGGCTGTGGATATGTCGCTGGCCGACTGGAACGCGGTGATCGGCGTCAACCTCACCGGCCAGTTCCTCTGCGCCCGCGCCGCGCTGCGGATCTTCAATCGCCAGGGCGTGCGCGAAGGCGTGTCGCGGGCCGCCGGCAAGATCATCCACATGAGCTCGGTGCATCAGCGCATTCCGTGGGCCGGGCATGTGAACTACGCGGCGTCCAAGGGTGGCGTCGATCAGTTGATGCAGACTTTGGCCCAGGAAGTCAGCCACCAGCGCATCCGCATCAACGGCATCGCACCGGGGGCGATCCGCACGGCCATCAATACGGACGCCACCGAAGGCGACGCCGGCCAGGCCCTGCTCAAACTCATCCCTTACGGGCGCATCGGCGATGTCGAGGACGTGGCCAACGCGGTGGTGTTTCTCGCCTCCGATGCCTCCGACTACATCGTCGGCACCACCCTGTTCATCGACGGCGGCATGAGCCTCTATCCGGAGTTCCGTGGCAATGGCTGAGCATCATTCCGAACGACAAAGCCCCATCGACGCCCACGGCATCATTGGCGACATGCGCAGTGCCGCGTTGGTCAACGACAAGGGCAGCGTGGATTTCTTCTGCTGGCCGGAGTTCGACAGTCCGTCGATCTTCTGCTCGCTGCTGGACACACCCGATGCCGGGATTTTCCAGCTCGCGCCGGACCTGCCCGATGCCCGGCGCGAACAGATTTATCTGCCGGACACCAACGTCCTGCAAACCCGCTGGCTCAGCGACCATGCCGTGGTGGAAATCACCGATCTGCTGCCCATTGGCGACAATGACGATGCCCTGCCGCTGTTAATGCGCCGGGTGCGGGTGGTCAGCGGGCAGGCGACATTTCATCTGCGCTGCGCGGTGCGGCATGACTACGCCCGCGCTCAAACCCGCGCCGCCACCGATAAAAAGGATGTGCTGTTCAGCGCCAGCGGGCAGCCGACATTGCGACTGGCGTCGGACCAAACCTTGAGCGTCGATCAGGAAGCAGCCGTCGGGCAATTCACCCTCAAACAGGATCAAACCGCCGCGTTCATGCTCGGCGACAGCGACGATCCACGCTTTGCCGAAGGCGCCGCGCAGCTGTGCATCGAACGCACTCTGAAGTTCTGGCGCGACTGGATCGGCCAGTCCAACTATCGCGGTCGCTGGCGGGAAATGGTCAACCGCTCGGCCCTCGCCCTGAAGCTGCTGACCTCACGCCAGCACGGCGCAATCCTCGCCGCCGCCACCTTCGGCCTGCCGGAAACGCCCGGCGGCGAACGCAACTGGGACTATCGCTACACCTGGATCCGCGACGCCTCGTTCACCGTCTACGCCTTCATGCGCCTGGGCTTTGTCGACGAAGCCAACGGCTACATGCGCTGGCTGCGCGGGCGGGTCAGCGATTGCAGCGGCCAGCCGATGAAACTCAACATCCTCTACGCCATCGACGGCCGTCAGGAACTGCCGGAAACCGAACTCACGCACTTGTCCGGGCATGGCGGTGCAAAACCGGTGCGCATCGGCAATGGCGCCTACGACCAGATTCAACTGGATATCTTCGGCGAACTGATGGACGCCGTTTATCTGGTCAACAAGTACGGCGACGCGATTTCCCACGAAGGCTGGAAACATGTGATGGAAGTGGTCGATCAGGTCTGTGAGACCTGGCAGACCAAGGATGTAGGCATCTGGGAAATGCGCGGTGAGCAACATCACTTTCTGCACTCGCGACTGATGTGCTGGGTGGCGCTGGACCGGGCGATCCGACTCGCTTCGAAACGTTCGCTGCCGGCGCCCTTCGCCCGCTGGGACCAGACCCGGCAGGCTATTCACGCCGACATCTGGGACAACTTCTGGAACCCGGAGCGCGGGCATTTCGTGCAATACCAGGGCGGCACGGCGCTGGATGGTTCGATGCTGCTGATGCCGCTGGTGCGTTTCGTCAGCGCCAAGGATCCGAAATGGCTGGCGACGCTGGAAGCCATCGAAAAACATTTGGTGCGTGACGGCATGGTTTATCGCTATCGCAACGATGACAGCGGCATCGACGGACTGGCTGGCACCGAAGGCGCCTTCGCCGCGTGCTCGTTCTGGTACGTCGAATGCCTGGCCCGTGCCGGGCAACTGGAAAAGGCTCATCTGGAGTTCGAGCAACTGCTGCGTTATGCCAATCCGCTGGGGTTGTACGCAGAGGAATTCGACAACCGTGGCCGGCATCTGGGCAACACGCCACAGGCGTTGACGCATCTGGCGCTGATCAGCGCAGCGAGTTTTCTGGATCGCAAGTTGAGTGGGGAGAAGAATTACTGGCAGCCGTAGTCATCCTTCTTCGCCAGAGAATGTAAGAAAGATCTCAACTCCAATCGCCGTTTGTAGGATGGCCACCTACGAACGGCAAACACCACCGAGCCTTGTGGTTGAAGAGCTGGCCTACACAATCGATTCTTTTCGATACAACTGGTTGATGGCACGGCCTACAAAAACCTGCCAGCCCCGTGTAACGCTTGGCCCGCAACTCGCACTTACACCCCGAAATACCTTGTTGCCAGCTGTTACATCCCCCCCTACCATCCACTGCAACGGGCACAGCGGAGCTGTCCAATAAAACCCGATTCAAGGAACCAGAATGAACCAACGCATCCACCGCCCCATCGATTCCCCATTGAGGTCCGGCCTGACCCGCAACGAACTGTGGGAAGCCGCCGACAAGGGCCTGATCAAATGCTGGGAAATCGGCCGCCAGCGCGCCACCCGCTTCCCCGACCTCGCCCAACGCTGCAGCGCCGATGAACTGCCGGTGCTGGGCTGGAAAGGCGGGGTCAGCCGCAGTCTGAAAAAGAATGAAAAATACGGATCACTGAAATACCTGGCCCAGTGGCAGGGTTTGCGTGGGGAAGATCTGGATATTGATCTGGGTGCCGAACGAGTCATGACCTGTTCGCGGACGAAGATGGTGGTGACGTTTACGCCGGATCGCAGCAAGTATTTCAATCAGGTGGCGGAAGCTGAAACTTGAGGAACCCCGTATGACCCAAGCCGTGATGCAGTTTTGCAAGACTGAAAGTCTGACCATCGCCTACGAGCATCACGGCCCGCAAAACGGCACGCCGATCATCCTGCTTCACGGTTTCCCCTACTCCCCCCGCGCCTACGACGAAATCGCCCCGCCCCTCGCCGCTGAGGGGTACCGGGTGATCGTGCCGTACCTGCGCGGTTACGGGCCGACCCATTTCAATAGCCCGCACACGCTGCGCTCCGGCCAGCAAGCGGCGCTGGCGCAGGATCTGCTGGATCTGATGGATGCGCTGGGTATCGAGCAAGCGACGTTGTGCGGTTATGACTGGGGCGGTCGGGCGGCGTGCATTTTGGCGGCGTTGTATCCCGAGCGCGTGCGCGGGTTGGTGACGGGCGATGGCTACAACCTGCAAGACATTCCGCATTCGATCCAGCCGCTGGATCCCGAGACCGAGCATCGCTTCTGGTATCAGTATTACTTCCACACGCCCCGTGGCGTTGAAGGGCTGACGCAGAATCGCCGGGCGCTGTGCGAGTTGCTGTGGCAGTTGTGGTCGCCGACCTGGGCGCGGAACGCCGAGCGTTATCCGCTGAGCGCGCCGGCGTTCGACAACCCGGATTTCGTCGAGGTGGTGATTCACTCTTATCGCCATCGCTTCATGTATGCGCCGGGCGATCCGGCGCTGGAGTGGATGGAGCAGGTGCTGGAGAAACAACCGGCGATCGGCGTGCCGACGATTTCGCTGTGCGGTGCGGATGATGGCGTGGGCCCGGCGCCGGAAGACGATGAAGATGCGCACCACTTCACCGGGTCTTACGAGCGGCGGGTACTGGCCGGTGTCGGGCACAACATTCCGGAAGAAGCGCCGGGCGAAACGCTCAAGGCATTACTGGATCTGCTCCAGCGCTGACCGAAAACCGCTCCCGATAAGCCTGCGGCGTCACCCCCATGGCCCGCAGGAAACTACGTCTCAAGGTCTCTTCACTGCCAAATCCACAATTGGCCGCGACCCGTTTGATCGGCAATCCGGTATCGCTCAGCAACCGGCGCGCGGTTTCGACGCGGATCAGTTCGATGGCCCGGGCCGGGGTCTGGCCGGTGTCGGCGCGGTAGTGGCGCACGAAGCTGCGTTCGCTCATGCCGGCCTGTTCGGCGAGGGTCGGGATGCCCAGGTCGCAGGTCAGGTGTTCGGCGATCCACGCGTGTAAATCGTCGAAGCGGTTGCCCTGTTTTTGCAGTGACAGCGTCACGCTGAATTGCGACTGCCCGCCCGGGCGTTTGAGGAACACCACCAGTTGCCGGGCGACGTCCAGGGCCATGTCGCGACCGAGGTCGTCTTCGACCATGGCCAGTGCCAGGTCGATGCCGGCGGTGACGCCCGCCGAGGTCCAGACCGGGCCGTCGTTGATGAAGATCGGATTGGGCTCGACCTGCAAACGCGGGTGTTGCTGTGCCAGTTGCTCGCAACGGGTCCAGTGGGTGACGACTCGTCGACCGTCGAGCCAGCCGCTGGCCGCCAGCAGAAATGCGCCGGTGCAGACCGATGCCACCCGCCGGCATCCGTTGGCGTGTTCACGCACCCAGTTCACCAGCTCGGCGTCTTCGGCAGCGGCGTAAACGCCCCAGCCGCCGGCGATGATCAGGGTATCGCTGGGCTGTTTTGGCAGCGGTTCGGCCAGCATCGCCAACCCGGCAGAAGAGTTCACCGCCCCACCGCCGCTGGCAATGACCGTTGGCGCATAAGGCGCAGGCAAACCCTGCTGGCGGGCGATGTCGTTGGCCGAGGCGAAGACCTGCAACGGTCCGGTGACATCGAGCAGTTGCACATTGGCGAACGCGAGGACGTGGATGGTTTTCGGCATTTGGCGTAATTCGTGGGCTGATTGGCGTATGCGCCAAAACCTACGCGCCTACAGTGAAGCCGTCTACCCCCCTTTTCACGGAGAAGAACCATGGCGTTGCAGATCGGTTTTCTGTTGTTTCCCCAGGTGCAGCAACTCGACCTGACCGGCCCGTACGACGTGCTGGCCTCGCTGCCGGACGTGCAGGTGCATCTGGTCTGGAAGGATCTGGTGCCGGTCACCGCCAGCACCGGGCTGGTGCTGAAACCGACCACTACGTTCGAGGACTGCCCGGCTCTGGATGTGATCTGCGTACCCGGCGGTGCCGGGGTCGGGCCGTTGATGGAAGATGAACAGACGCTGGCGTTCATCAAGTCGCAAGCCGCAACGGCGCGGTACGTGACGTCGGTATGCACCGGATCGCTGGTGCTCGGGGCGGCGGGTCTGTTGCAGGGTAAACGGGCGACTACGCACTGGGCGTATCACGATCTGCTGCCGACACTGGGCGCGATTGCGGTGAAGGATCGGGTGGTGCGTGACGGTAATCTGTTTACCGGGGGCGGCATCACGGCGGGGATCGATTTTGCCCTGACGCTGGCGCAGGAGCTGGTCGGTGTCGATACGGCGCAATTGGTGCAGTTGCAGCTGGAATATGCGCCGGCGCCGCCGTTTGATTCGGGTAGCCCGGAGACGGCGCCGAGTGCTGTTGTCGATGAGGCGCGCAAGCGTGCAGCGCCGTCGCTGAAACTGCGTCGGGAAATCACCGAGCGCGCTGCGGCGAAATTGAACCTGCGCTGATCTTTCAGCCTTACACGAATCCCTGTGGGAGCTGCGGTGCGACGATTCGACTTGCCAGCGATGGCGGCGCATCAGTCGATGAAGATGTCGGCTGTACAGGCCTCATCGCTGGCAAGCCAGCTCCCACAGGTGATTGTGTCAGCAACAGGTTTGCGTGTTGTCCCGGTTTCCCACACACCTTCACTTGTCCCCTCGCCCCCACCCGTGTAGAAAGCCTGTCCACAAATCGTGCACAAGGACTTTCCATGACAGCTCTGCCATGGCTCTATCTCGGGCTTCTCAGCCTTGGTTACGGATTGGCGCTGAGTTTCGGCCAGCTCGACTGGCTGGCGCTGATCTCCATTGCACTGCTGGTTTTCGCCGGTTACGCCGTGCGCCAGCAAACCGTGCCGGTCGGGCGTTTTCTCGGCCATGGCCTGTTTATCGTGCTGGCTCTGGCGCTGGCCCTGCACTGGCTGCCGGGCTTCTACAACGGCCGGGCCATCGAGCCCCAGCGCTTCACCGACAACGCCGTGCCGTTCTCGATGTACCTGAATCTCGACAAACCACTGATTGGCATTTGGCTGTTGCTGGTCTGCCCGTGGATCGTCGCGCGGCGTTCGTTGCGCCTGACGGTGTACGCCACCGCGCTGGCACTGACGCTGAGCGTGATTCTGGCGTTGGGCGGCGCGGTGTTGCTCGGCATGATCACCTGGGCGCCGAAATGGCCGGATCAGGCGTGGCTGTGGGTGTTGAACAACCTGCTGCTGGTGACGCTGGTCGAAGAAGCGCTGTTTCGCGGCTATATCCAGGGCGGCCTGAGCCAGCGTTTCAAACACCTGCCCTACGGCGAAAATCTTGCGCTGCTGCTGGCGTCCCTGTTGTTCGGCCTGGTGCATGTGGGCGCCGGTTGGCAATGGGTGTTGCTGGCGAGCCTGGCGGGTGTCGGCTATGGTCTGGCCTACCGTTTTGGCGGGCTCGGTGCGGCGATCGCCACGCATTTTGGCCTCAACCTGCTGCATTTCGGCCTGTTCACTTATCCGATGCTCGCCGGTTGAAGCAAGGGCCGTTTTGCGACGCCGTACATATAAATGAAAAAAAATTTCAATAAATGGCCGACCCCGCCGACAACCTTTCAAAGCCTTGCGGATTGAAAAACCATGCGTAATAACCAGCCCATTACACAACGCGAACGGACTTTCCCGGCTCAGCAACGGTTGATTTCCACAACCGACGCCAAGGGCGTGATCACCTACTGCAACGACGCTTTCGTCGAAATCAGCGGGTTTTCGCGTGAGGAACTGATCCGTGCGCCGCACAACCTGGTTCGTCACCCCGACGTCCCGGCTGCGGTGTTTTCGCACATGTGGGGCACACTGAAACAAGGCTTGCCATGGATGGGCATTGTCAAGAATCGCTGCAAGACCGGTGATCATTACTGGGTGAACGCCTACGTAACGCCGGTGTTCGATGGCAGTCAGGTGGTCGGTTACGAGTCGGTGCGGGTCAAGCCGTCCGCCGAACAGATCCGCCGTGCCGAAGCGCTCTACCAACGCATCAACCAGGGCAAGTCGGCGATTCCTTCGAGCGACAAATGGCTGCCGATCGTTCAGGACTGGCTGCCGTTCATTCTGGTCAGCCAGTTGAGCTTCATGATCGGCGCCACCCTGAACTCGCAGTGGGGCTTCGCCCTCGCCGCCGGTCTGTCGGTGCCACTGGGCCTGCTGGGCCTGCAATGGCAACAACGCGGGCTCAAGCGCCTGCTGCGTCTGGCCGAGCAGACCACGTCCGACCCGTTGATCGCGCAGATGTACACCGACAGCCGTGGTGCCCAGGCGCGTCTGGAGATGTCGATCCTCAGCCAGGAAGCCCGCCTGAAAACCTGCCTGACCCGTCTGCAGGACACCGCCGAGCACCTGACCGATCAGGCCAAACAGTCCGACGCCCTGGCGCACAACAGCTCCAGCGGTCTGGAACGTCAACGCGTGGAAACCGAACAGGTCGCCACCGCCGTCAACCAGATGGCCGCCACCACGCAAGAAGTGGCGAGCCACGTACAACGCACCGCCGACGCCACCCAGGAAGCCAACCGCCTGACCGGTCGCGGCCGCGACATTGCCGGCGAAACCCGCGAAGCCATCCAGCGTCTGTCGGTCGTCGTCGGCGAAACCGGCCTGACTGTCACGCAACTGGCCAAGGACAGCGACGAAATCGGTGGCGTGGTCGACGTGATCAAAGGCATCGCCGACCAGACCAACCTGCTCGCGCTCAACGCTGCGATTGAAGCCGCGCGTGCCGGCGAGATGGGCCGTGGTTTTGCGGTAGTCGCCGACGAAGTCCGCCAACTGGCACAACGCACCAGCGAATCCACCGGCCAGATCCACGCCCTGATCGCCAAGCTGCAACAGACTGCCTCCAGCGCCGTACAAACCATGGAAGCCGGCCATCGCCAGGCGGAAGAAGGTGTGGCGCGGGTACTGGAAGCGGATCAGGCCCTGGTGGGCATCAGCGAAGCGGTGGCCAACATCACCGACATGACCACCCAGATCGCCGCCGCGACCGAAGAGCAAAGTGCCGTGGCTGAAGAAATCAGCCGCAACATCAGCAACATCTCGGAACTGGCGGACCAGACCTCGGAACAGGCGCATAACTCGGCGTTGCTGAGTGAAGAGCTGACCAAGACTGCTAATACGCAGTATTCGTTGGTGGAGCGGTTTAACCGCTGATTGATCTGCAATACAAAAAACCCGGATAGCGAGAGCTTCCGGGTTTTTTATTGTGGCTCACCGCGTGACTACACATAGGGGCGCTATGCCCTACAAGAACGCCAGAATCCGCTGACTGGTGCATCTTTGGGGTCGGCTCTATCGTTTGCCGGTAGAAATCCAATCCCTTAAGCTGGTCAGTATGAATACATCTCCTTTGGAGGCTCCGATGGCCACCACCAGAAAGATCGACAAGCCAGTCAAAAAAGTCATTCGCGATGAACTGACTTTTCTTGATGTCCGGCAAGCCGCGCGTGATGGGCAGAAAGCGTTCGATAAATATGTGATCACTGGCAAGCTACCCATAACAAAGTAGCCATAGATGCCAGCAGTCAAAATCTCTGCGCTTTTCGAACAAATCAACAACTGGAAAAACTTCGCCGCTCATTTTTATAACTACAAAGTGTGCGGTGAACTGCC
Source organism: Pseudomonas fluorescens (assembly GCF_030344995.1). Taxonomy (GTDB): domain Bacteria; phylum Pseudomonadota; class Gammaproteobacteria; order Pseudomonadales; family Pseudomonadaceae; genus Aquipseudomonas; species Aquipseudomonas fluorescens_BF. The sequence continues at coordinate 2,342,692 of NZ_CP128260.1, read as the reverse complement.
CGCTATTTTCGGGCGAGACGAACGACTCGATCTCAGCGATATGCATCATATCCACCTGGCCAGCACTCAAGCGACCCAGACGCGGTGGGCAAAAATAGACCGTCAGTATTATCGAACTGCCCTGGTTGACGATCCTGACAACGACTTCTGGCTTATCTACGCCTACGATGCTTTCCGGGATGAATACCTTTTGCTGACAATCACTGGCCCGGATGCCCATAACCGGAGTGAGTGGGGTTCATTTCTGCGTACGGTGCATTGCGAGATTGTTGAGCCATGGGTTGTGGGAAAAGTCGTCTATTCCGACCTTGAGGACTTTTGATCAGTTGGCTGACCAATTCTTGGACCACGCCTGTAGCAAGGCAATAAAAAACCCGGATAGCGAGAGCTTCCGGGTTTCTTATTGCCTTGGTAGTTACTCCTTCGGCACGAGGTTATCCAGTGCCTGATTCACCGCCAGTTCGCCCAACATCACCACTTGCGCAATGCCCAACAGGGTCTTGCGGTTCGGCCCTTCCAGCAGGCCGGCAAAGTCACCGAGCATGACCGTGGCTGACGCGAGGGATTCGCAGGCGTTGGCCAGCAAGGACTCCGTGTCGGTTTGCGGGTTGACCATGAACATGTCGTTAGGGGTGTAGGGCGTGGCCATGATCTTGGCTGCGGGGGTCAAGTAATAGTCGAGGGCGCGTTCGGCCGCGTCGTGGAGTTTTCTTGAATCGGGAAATTCGTACGGGGACACCGGATCTTCTAACGGTGGAATGACGGTCGTGGACATCAGCTGGAACTCCGGACAAGAGTCGCTTGAGGATTTGTGTAGACAGCTGCCAGGCAGTGAGGGGACAAGCCCCTCACCGAGGCGGCAACTACCGCGAGACGTGATGGTTATCCAGCACACGATTGACCAGCAGCTCACTCAGCATGATGACCTGCTGCAGAATCTGCATCGCCTTGCGCTGCGACGGATCGACGGTGTTGCCGAGGTCCCGGGCCATGTCACTGGCCGACGACAGCGTTTCGCACGCTTCGACCAGCAGCGTTTCGTCATCCATGGTTGGGTTGACCAGATAGATCTTGCCCGGCTTGCGCGATGGCTTGGACGTCTTCTGTGCCCCAGGATCGAGGTAATGATTGATCGCCCGCTCGGTGGCCGTTTTTATGTTTTCGGCTTCGAGTGCGGCGTCGTAGGGGATTGAATCGGTTTCTGGTGGGTTTGGTGTGGCTTTGAACATAGATAGAACTCCAATTTGAAAAATAGGAGCCATCACCCTCGCTACCAAACGGCGGGTGGCGGCCATGCGCGGGTTGGTAGACCGGTCAAATCGGGAAACCCGGCGCTCACAGAGGAGCCCCACGCATGCCCACCATACAAAGCCATACCCAAAAAAAGAGACGGCATTTAGGGTGTCGCTACAACGACAATTTGAGACGGGCTACCAAACCCGATCACTGTTTTTCAGTGACAGGGAAACGATATAGCCCGCCCCATAGCCGCGTAAGCCGGCGGATTCTGGCGTACGCGTAGGCAACGACGCAAGGTGTTGTAGCCCTTATGGCGTAACGGGTCGTGTACTTTAAACGTGGTCACGCGATCGTGTTTATTCGCTGGAAATGCCGGGGTGGGGGGGGCTTTCAGTTTTGGTGGTGTGTCAGTGAAACCTTCCCCCTCACCCTAGCCCTCTCCCCGAGGGAGAGGGGACTGACCGAGGTGTTTGGGGGAGGTACGCCGACGTGGGATACCGAGGTGAACTCAGTTTTTTGAAAGCACCTCAATCTGCCTCTCACCTAAGGGAGAGGGACTGACCGAGGTGTTTGGGTGAGGTACGCCGACGTGGGATATTGAGTTGAACTCAGGTTTTGAACAGCACTTCAATCCGCTTCTCACCACTCAACAGGATGAGCGTTAGCTCGGCTGCAGCTTTTGATCTTGATCCACGGGCGACGTCGGAAGGCTGAGTGGAGGGATTTATCCGGGGGTGGGAGCGCAGCGACCGTTTGGCGAAGCCAAACACATCGAGAGGAGGTGCAGCGAAGCAAACCGTAGGCGATGCCCCCCGGATGAATTCCGGAGCGAAGGAACCCCGAGCTTTAGCGAGCGGGCCGGACGTAGGAGCAAGCGTTTTTTTGCTTACTTTTTTTAGGCGTTTGTAAAAAAAGTGAGTCGCCGTAAGGGCGAAACCCTAGGTGGGCTTGACCGCAGCAACGGATATGCGCACAGATCGAAAAGTGTGTCGTGTTCAAGATCGATCCCCCTCACCCCAGCCCTCTCCCCCAAGGGGGCGAGGGGAAAGGGAGCCGATCTTCATCTGGTTCAGGATTTCGGTACACCCTTGAGAAACGCGGCTACTTTCTGTGCGGCGCTGGCCAAATGCTGTTCATGGGTAAACCCGGAAACCTTCAATGGCTTGAGGTCATGATCGCCGGCCGCTAGCCAAGTCACCTCAATACTCGGCGATAGATCGTAAGCCCCGACAGCGTCCCGATTGCCCAGAGCATCCCGCTCCCCCTGAACAATCAACGTCCGAGTCTGCAAAGAAGCCAGATGCTCAACCCGAGGCTTCTCCGGTTTCCCAACCGCATAAAACGGATACCCCAGACAAACCAACGCATCCGCGCCAAGCTCATCGGCAAGCAGACTGGCCATCCGCCCCCCCATCGACTTCCCGCCAACCGCCAAAACCCCAGCGACATGAAGTCGCACCAAGCCATAAACCTCACGCCAACATTCCAGCAACTTCGGCGCCGGATTCGGCGGACGTTTGCTGCCATCAACCCGCCGCTGCGCCATATAAGGAAACTCAAACCGCAACACGTTGATACCAAGCCCGGCAAGGCGCCCAGCCACATCCGTCATCCACTCACTGTCCATCGGCGCCCCCGCCCCATGCGCGAGAATGAGCGTCGCCGAAGCCTCCCCAACAGCGGCATCCCAAAGCCACCCGTGATCCCGCAGGCACTGCGCCCATTGATCCCCGTCAATACTGGCCTTGTGCTGTTTGTCCATGCTTGCCTCGCTTTTAGTCTGCCTATAACTCCAGGCGAAGGATTCGCGGCGTTTTCTGCGCGCGCTCACTTCGGCTGAACCGTGGATGGGGAACCATGAACACTTCTATCAGTACCGCCTACAACTACAAGGTGGTCCGCCAATTCGCCATTATGACGGTGGTGTGGGGCATCGTCGGCATGGGGCTCGGGGTTTTTCTCGCGGCTCAATTGGTCTGGCCCGAACTCAACTTCAACCTGCCGTGGACCAGCTTCGGACGCCTGCGCCCGCTGCACACCAACGCGGTGATCTTCGCGTTCGGCGGCTGTGCCTTGTTCGCCAGTTCGTTCTACTCGGTGCAGCGCACCTGCCAGACCCAATTGTTTGCGCCGAAAATCGCCGCCTTCTGCTTCTGGGGCTGGCAACTGGTGATCCTGCTGGCAGCCATCAGCCTGCCGCTGGGTTACACCAGTTCCAAGGAATACGCCGAGCTGGAATGGCCGATCGACATCCTGATCACCATCGTCTGGGTCGCCTACGCCATCGTGTTCTTCGGCACGATCATGCAGCGCAAGACCAAGCACATTTATGTGGGCAACTGGTTCTTCGGCGCGTTCATCATCACCGTGGCGATTCTGCACATCGTCAACAACCTTGAGTTGCCGGTGAGTTTCACCAAGTCCTACTCGGTGTACGCCGGTGCAACCGACGCGATGGTGCAATGGTGGTACGGCCACAACGCCGTAGGCTTTTTCCTCACCGCCGGTTTCCTCGGGATGATGTACTACTTCGTGCCGAAACAGGCCGAACGTCCGGTGTATTCGTATCGCCTGTCGATCGTGCACTTCTGGGCACTGATCACCCTGTACATCTGGGCCGGCCCGCACCACTTGCACTACACCGCGCTGCCGGACTGGGCGCAGTCGCTGGGCATGGTGATGTCGCTGGTTCTGCTGGCACCGAGCTGGGGCGGCATGATCAACGGCATGATGACTCTCTCGGGCGCCTGGCATAAGTTGCGCAGCGACCCGATCCTGCGCTTCCTGGTGGTGTCGCTGGCGTTCTACGGCATGTCGACCTTCGAAGGTCCGATGATGGCGATCAAGACGGTGAACGCCCTCTCCCACTACACCGACTGGACCATTGGCCACGTACACGCCGGCGCGCTCGGCTGGGTGGCGATGATTTCCATCGGGGCGCTGTACCACATGATCCCGAAAATCTTCGGCAAAGAGCAGATGCACAGCATCGGCCTGATCAACGCGCACTTCTGGCTCGCGACCATCGGCACCGTGCTCTACATCGCTTCGATGTGGGTCAACGGCATCGCCCAGGGCCTGATGTGGCGTGCGGTGAACGAGGACGGCACGCTGACCTACTCCTTCGTCGAAACCCTGGTGGCCAGCCACCCTGGCTTCGTCGTGCGGCTGATTGGCGGGGCGATCTTCCTCAGCGGCATGTTCCTGATGGCTTACAACACCTGGCGCACCGTGCGGGCCTCGCAGCCTGCTGACGTCGTTGCTGCCGCGCAGATGGCCTGAGGAGTCCGCCATGAAACACGAAACGATTGAAAAGAACGTCGGCCTGCTGATGCTGCTGATGGTGTTCGCCGTGAGTATCGGCGGCCTGACCCAGATCGTCCCGCTGTTCTTCCAGGACGTGACCAACAAACCGGTGGAAGGCATGAAGCCCTACACCGCGCTGCAACTGGAAGGCCGTGACATCTACATCCGCGAAGGCTGCGTTGGTTGCCACTCGCAGATGATCCGTCCGTTCCGCGCCGAAACCGAACGCTACGGCCACTACTCGGTAGCCGGCGAGAGCGTGTGGGATCACCCGTTCCTGTGGGGCTCGAAACGTACCGGTCCGGACCTGGCCCGGGTTGGCGCGCGCTACTCGGATGACTGGCATCGTGCGCACTTGTACAACCCGCGCAACGTTGTACCGGAATCGAAGATGCCGGCCTACCCATGGCTGGTCACCCAACCGGTCGACAGCAGCCACACCGAAACCAAGCTCAAGGTCATGCGCACCCTCGGCGTGCCGTACACCGACGACGACATCAGCGGCGCGGTGGCCAGCCTCAAGGGCAAGACCGAAATGGACGCCCTCGTCTCCTACCTGCAAGTGCTTGGCACTGCGATCAAGAGCAAGAGGTGAGTCCGATGGTCATTGAAATGAGCGCGGGCCTCATACGAGGCCTCGGCACGGTCGTGGTGTTCGTGGCCTTCGTCGGCCTGACCCTGTGGGTGTTCAACCGCAAGCGCACGCCGGAATTCGCCGAAGCGCGCCTGCTGCCGTTTGCCGACGAGCCGCAACCCGACCCAACCCAAGCATCTGAAACAAGGAGTACCCGGCCATGACCACCTTCTGGAGTACGTGGATCTGCGTACTGACCATCGGCAGCCTGATCGGCCTGACCTGGCTGCTGGTCGGCACCCGTCGGGGCGAGACCAAGGGCAGCGTCGACCAGACCATGGGCCACAGCTTCGACGGCATCGAGGAGTACGACAACCCGCTGCCGCAGTGGTGGTTCATGCTGTTCGCCGGCACGCTGGTGTTTTCCGTGGGCTATCTGATCCTTTATCCGGGCCTCGGTAACTGGAAAGGCATCCTGCCCGGCTACGAGGACGGCTGGACCGGCGTTCACGAGTGGGAAAAGGAAATGAGCAAGGCCGACGCCAAGTTCGGGCCGATCTTCGCCAAATTCGCCGCCATGCCGGTGGAAGAAGTGGCGAAGGATCCGCAGGCGCTGAAAATGGGTGGCCGTCTGTTCGCCTCCAACTGCTCGGTGTGCCACGGCTCGGATGCCAAGGGCGCGTTCGGCTTCCCTAACCTTGCCGACAAGGACTGGCGTTGGGGCGGCAGTGCCGAGACGATCAAGACCACCATCATGGGTGGCCGGATGGCAGCGATGCCGGCGTGGGGCGAAGTGCTGGGCGAGGCTGGGGTGAAAAACGTCGCCGCCTATGTGCGTCATGAACTGGCGGGGCTGCCACTGCCGGCGGACAACAAGGCTGATCTTCAAGCGGGTCAGCAGGCGTTCAGCACAACCTGCACCGCATGTCACGGGGCAAACGGCCAGGGCACCGAAGCCATGGGCGCCCCGAACCTGACGCACCCGGCCGGTTTCATCTACGGCACCAGCCTGACCCAACTCGAGCAGACCATTCGCCATGGCCGTCAAGGCCACATGCCAGCTCAGAGCGAGCTGCTGGGCAACGATAAAGTGCAATTACTAGCCGCTTATGTGTACAGCCTTAGCAATGGATTGAATACAGAAAAACTGATTACTGAGGACAATAAAAAGTAATCATTGCGCACAAGACTGCCGCACGTTTCCAGTGCGGCAGTTTCCAGCCCCTTTGCGACGCATTGTCGCACCCCTTCACCCCCTCTCCTTTCGGTTACCCGGATTCGGGTCTACGCTTGCTCGAGGCGGACTGGCCCGTGCCGGTTCCCGGTCGACCCCGAGCGAGGCGTTGAACGAATCGGCTGACTGACATGGCCGCAAAGGCCGGTAGATACCGGCTGTCGTGCCGATTACCGTCCGTCACCCGAACCGAGCGTTCGAACACACCCCGTTACATCCGACCGGGACCCCTCGCTTTTTTCGTCCGCTGCGACATTTTGCCCGAGGGCAATTTTGTCCTTACGCGGCGCATGGAAAGGCCGCAGAATCAGCGTTGGAAAGCATTGACCCAGGTCATGGCGCGTTGCATTGACCCCCTGCTTTCTACATACTTGCGGCCGATTTTAATCCTAATAAAACACCCAAACCGTGGAACCTTAGAATGAGCACAGCAATCAGTCCGACTGCTTATAACTATAAGGTAGTCCGCCAGTTCGCCATCATGACGGTGGTCTGGGGGATCCTTGGCATGGGGCTCGGTGTCTTCATCGCCTCGCAACTGGTCTGGCCGGAGTTGAATTTCGGTCTGCCGTGGACGAGCTTTGGACGCTTGCGCCCGTTGCACACAAACCTGGTGATTTTCGCCTTCGGTGGTTGTGCACTGTTTGCCACTTCCTACTATGTCGTGCAGCGAACCTGCCAGACGCGACTGATTTCCGACAGCCTCGCGGCCTTCACCTTCTGGGGATGGCAAGCGGTGATCGTCGGCGCGATCATTACCTTGCCGCTGGGTTACACCACCACCAAGGAATACGCGGAACTGGAATGGCCCCTCGCCATTCTGCTGGCCATTGTCTGGGTCACCTACGGTCTGGTGTTCTTCGGCACCATCACCAAGCGCAAGACCAAGCACATCTATGTCGGTAACTGGTTCTACGGTGCGTTCATCGTGGTGACCGCGATGCTGCACATCGTCAACCACATGTCGCTGCCGGTCAGCCTGTTCAAGTCCTACTCGGCTTACTCGGGCGCCACCGACGCGATGATCCAGTGGTGGTACGGCCACAACGCCGTGGGCTTCTTCCTGACCACCGGTTTTCTGGGGATGATGTACTACTTCGTGCCGAAACAGGCCGAACGTCCAATCTACTCGTATCGTCTGTCGATCGTGCACTTCTGGGCGCTGATCACCCTGTACATCTGGGCCGGCCCGCACCACCTGCACTACACCGCGCTGCCGGACTGGGCACAATCGCTGGGCATGGCGATGTCGATCATCCTGCTGGCGCCAAGCTGGGGCGGCATGATCAACGGCATGATGACCCTGTCGGGCGCCTGGCATAAGCTGCGCACCGACCCGATCCTGCGTTTCCTCGTGGTATCGCTGGCGTTCTACGGCATGTCGACCTTCGAAGGTCCGATGATGGCGATCAAGACCGTCAACTCGCTCTCGCACTACACCGACTGGACCATCGGCCACGTACACGCCGGCGCGCTCGGTTGGGTGGCGATGATCTCGATCGGCGCGATCTACCACATGATCCCGAAACTGTTCGGCCGTGCGCAGATGCACAGCACCGGCCTGATCAACGCGCACTTCTGGCTCGCGACCATCGGTACCGTGCTGTACATCGCTTCGATGTGGGTCAACGGCATCACTCAGGGTCTGATGTGGCGTGCAATCAACGACGACGGCACCCTCACCTACTCGTTCGTCGAAGCCCTGCAGGCCAGCCACCCTGGCTACATCGTTCGTGCCCTGGGCGGTGCGTTCTTCGCCAGCGGCATGTTCCTGATGGCCTACAACGTGTGGCGCACCGTTCGCGCCTCGGACCCGGCTGAAGCTGAAGCCGCCGCCAAGATCGCCGTAGTTGGAGCTCACTGATGAAGCATGAAGCTGTCGAGAAGAATATTGGCCTGCTGGCCTTCTTCATGGTCATCGCCGTCAGCGTCGGTGGCCTGACCCAAATCGTTCCGCTGTTCTTCCAGGACGTCACCAACAAGCCGGTCGAAGGCATGAAGCCGCGCACCGCCCTTGAACTGGAAGGCCGCGACGTTTACATCGCCAACGGCTGTGTCGGCTGCCACTCGCAGATGATCCGTCCGTTCCGTGCCGAAACCGAACGCTACGGCCACTACTCGGTCGCCGGTGAAAGCGTCTGGGATCACCCGTTCCTGTGGGGTTCCAAACGTACCGGCCCGGACCTGGCCCGCGTCGGCGGTCGTTACTCCGATGACTGGCAGCGTGCGCACTTGTACAACCCGCGCAACGTGGTGCCTGAGTCGAAAATGCCGGCCTACCCGTTCCTCGTAGAAAACAAGCTCGACGGCAAAGACACAGCCAAGAAAATGGAAGTGTTGCGCACGCTCGGCGTCCCTTACACCGACGAAGACATTGCCGGTGCAAAAGACGCTGTGAAGGGTAAAACCGAAATGGACGCGCTGGTGGCCTATCTGCAAGGCCTGGGCACCATCATCAAAAGCAAACGGTGATCTAGATGGATATCGGGATGATTCGAGGCCTGGGCACCGTTGTCGTGATGGTTGCCTTCATCGGCCTGGCGTTGTGGGTGTTCAGCCCCAAGCGCAAGTCGGAGTTTGAAGACGCGACCTTGCTGCCCTTCGCGGATGATCCCGAAGCCATCAAGCACGTCGAGCAAGCTTCTAGGAGTAACAAAGAATGACTACATTCTGGAGTCTGTACGTCACAGTCCTCAGTCTCGGTACGATCTTTTCCCTGACCTGGCTGTTGCTGTCGACCCGCAAGGGCCAGCGCAGCGAACAGACGGACGAGACGGTCGGCCACTCCTTCGACGGGATCGAGGAGTACGACAACCCGCTGCCGAAATGGTGGTTCATGCTGTTCGTGGGCACCATCGTGTTCGCATTGGGTTATCTGGTGCTGTACCCGGGACTGGGCAACTGGAAAGGTCTGCTGCCGGGCTACAACTACCTCGATAACGAGAAGCAGACGGCGTTCGCCAACGGCCAGACCGGCTGGACCGGCGTTCACGAGTGGGAAAAGGAAATGGCTCGCTCGGACGCCAAGTTCGGTCCGATCTTCGCCAAGTTCGCTGCGATGCCGATCGAAGAAGTGGCCAAGGACCCGCAAGCCCTGAAGATGGGGGGCCGCCTGTTCGCCTCCAACTGCTCGGTCTGCCACGGTTCCGACGCCAAGGGCGCTTATGGCTTCCCTAACCTGACCGACGCCGACTGGCGCTGGGGCGGCGAACCGGAAACCATCAAGACCACCATCATGGGCGGTCGTCACGCCGTGATGCCGGCCTGGGCTGAAGTGATCGGTGAACAAGGCGTGGCCGACGTGGCCGCGTTCGTGCTGACCAATCTGGATGGCCGCAAGCTGCCGGAAGGCACCAAGGCAGATCCGGCCAACGGCCAGAAACTGTTCGCCGCCAACTGCGTGGCGTGCCACGGTCCGGAGGGCAAAGGCACCCCGGCAATGGGCGCCCCGAACCTGACCCACCCGGCCGCGTTTATCTACGGTTCGAGCTTCGCGCAACTGCAGCAGACCATCCGTTACGGCCGTCAGGGCCAGATGCCTGCCCAGGAACAACTGCAAGGCAACGACAAGGTTCACCTGCTGGCGGCTTACGTTTACAGCCTGTCCCACGGTGAAAAACCAGCGGAAGCCGAGGCCCAGTAAGGCCGACGCTTGAAACAAAAAATGGCCCCGCCAATGAAAATTGGCGGGGCCTTTTTGTTTCTGCCCTTTGAATGGCCGACCAGCGATCAGGCTCGTAAGATCTTCCCGGTTGTGAGATGCCAGAAGCAGTAGTAACGTTGCTACATATCTTTTTCAGGAGAGGTCGCAATGATGGCCATCACCACCATTTCCAGCCGCGAATTCAATCAGGACACAAGCAGTGCCAAAAAAGCCGCGCGCAACGGGCCGGTAATCATCACCGACCGTGGCAAGCCCGCCCACGTACTGCTAAGCATCGAGGAGTACGAAAAACTCACCGGCCTCAACGCGAGCATTGTCGATCTGCTGGTCATGCCTGAAGCGGCAGACATCGAGTTCGAAACCGAGCGTGCCGTAATCACTCACCGCCCCGTGGATCTGTCCTGAATGTATTTGCTCGACACCAATGTGATTTCCGAGCTGCGCAAACCCCAGGCCGACAGGAACGTTGTCGCCTGGGCCAGAACAGTCATTGCCCCTCGCCTGTTCATCTCGGCCATTACCTTGAAGGAACTGGAGACCGGCGTCCTTCGCATGGAGCGCCGCGACCCGGCTCAAGGCAAGGTTCTGCGCACCTGGCTCAAGCGCCACGTGATGCCAGCCTTCGACGCGCGAATCCTGCCGGTCGATGCCGCCGTCGCCCTGCGCTGCGCCCGCATCCATGTGCCGGATCAAGCCAATGAAAGTGATGCGTTGATCGCAGCGACGGCGCTGGTTCATGGGTTGACCGTCGTTACGCGCAATGTGACCGGCTTTGAATCCAGCGGTGTTGCACTGATCAATCCGTGGGAATGAAAGCCCCGCATTGCAGCTTCACATCTCGCAACTGAAATTCGTTGGGCACATTGGCTGGCAAGCGATAACGTCCTCCGGCAGCCGATGCGCTGCGACCTCACGACTCATCTTGGAAGGAAGCCATACGATGAACGAACAACATCATAGCCAGGACACAGATCAGCCGATTCAAACGGATGAACAGACGCCACAAAATGATGCGACCAATAGCGACAACCTGAAACGACAAAAACGCTCCGTCATGGGCGAAGGTTCAGCCAAGAAAAAAAAGGGCTCCGGCGGAATGGATAGCCTTGGCGGCGGCCGGATAGTGTGACCGACCTATGAAAGCGGCTGCGTCTGCTCTTGTGCAGCGCAGCTGCCACGATGTCAGCAGTGCCTATCGTCTATAGTCAATTGATCTGCATCATGCTTTGTTACATTCGCTACACCATTCATGATTTTTCCCCAACGCGACCAAAGGTCGCACCCGTTCGTCGGTAGTACAGGCGTATCATTGGGCCACTGCAACACCCCTTTCTGACCCCGGCCGGCACGTATCGACCGAGGCATTTTTCCACTGCCGTGGGATGCAATGATGAGCAACCAGATTCCGGTACACGACGTCACGCCCCCCAACAAGAACGCGAACAACAGCGTCGACCTTTACGCCTCTCGAGAAAAAATCTACACCCGTGCTTTCACCGGCCTGTTCCGCAATCTGCGGATGATGGGCGGTGCTGCCTTGTTCCTGCTGTATTTCGGTACGGTGTGGCTGAACTGGGGCGGCCATCAGGCCGTGTGGTGGAACCTGCCGGAACGCAAGTTCTTCATTTTCGGCGCGACCTTCTGGCCGCAGGATTTCATTCTGCTTTCCGGGCTGCTGATCATTGCGGCGTTCGGTCTGTTCTTCATCACTGTCTATGCCGGCCGGGTCTGGTGTGGTTACACCTGTCCGCAAAGTGTGTGGACGTGGATTTTCATGTGGTGCGAGAAGGTCACCGAAGGTGACCGCAACCAGCGTATCAAGCTCGACAAGGCGCCGATGAGCGCCAACAAGTTCCTGCGCAAGTTCGCCAAGCACGCCATGTGGCTGTTGATCGGCTTCGTCACCGGCATGACCTTCGTCGGCTATTTCTCGCCGATTCGTGAACTGGTGTTCGACTTCTTCACAGGCCAGGCCGATGGCTGGTCGTATTTCTGGGTCGGCTTCTTCACCCTCGCCACCTACGGCAACGCCGGCTGGTTGCGTGAGCAGGTGTGCATCTACATGTGCCCGTATGCGCGCTTCCAGAGCGTGATGTTCGACAAGGACACACTGATCGTTTCCTATGACCCGCGTCGCGGCGAAAGCCGTGGCCCGCGCAAGAAAGGCGTCGACTACAAGGCCCAGGGCCTGGGTGACTGCATCGATTGCACCATGTGCGTCCAGGTCTGCCCGACCGGCATCGACATCCGCGACGGCCTGCAGATCGAGTGCATCGGTTGCGCCGCATGCATCGACGCCTGCGACAGCATCATGGACAAGATGGATTACCCGCGCGGGTTGATCAGCTACACCACCGAACACAACTTGTCCGGGCAGAAAACCCATAAACTGCGTCCGCGCCTGATCGGTTATGCCGTGGTGCTGCTGGCAATGATCAGCCTGTTGGTGACCGCCTTCTTCATGCGTTCGCTGGTGGGTTTCGACGTCAGCAAGGACCGCGTGCTGTACCGCGAAAACGCCGAAGGCCGGATCGAAAACGTCTACAGCCTGAAGATCATGAACAAGGATCAGCGCGACCACACCTATGTGCTGGAAGCCGCCGGTTTGCCGGATCTGCGTCTGCAAGGCAAACGCGAGATCAAGGTGCCGGCCGGGGAAATCTTCAGCATGCCGGTCGAGTTGTCGAGTGCGCCTGAACAATTGCCATCGAGCACCAACGAGGTGAAATTCATCCTCAAGGATGCCGATGACGACAGCGTCCACGTAGAAGCCAAGAGCCGTTTCATCGGCCCACAAAATCGTTGAGAGAACTGAACATGCCCGCAGCAAACGCCGCAAGTCCCTGGTACAAGCACCTTTGGCCATGGATCATCATCGGGATTCTGGCCTGTTCGGTGACCCTGACGCTGTCCATGGTGACCATCGCGGTGAACAACCCGGACAACCTGGTCAACGACAACTACTACGAGGCCGGCAAGGGCATCAACCGTTCGCTGGATCGTGAGCTGCTGGCGCAGACTCTGAAGATGCGCGCCGCCGTGCATCTGGATGACGTCACCGGTGAAGTCGACCTGCGCCTGAGCGGCGACAGCCAGCCGAAAACCCTGGAACTGAACCTGATCTCGCCGACCCAGCCGGAGAAGGATCGCAAGATCGTCCTGGCGCGCAGCGAGACTGAAACGGGCCGCTATATTGGCCAGTTGAGCGACAAGATCGAAGGCCGGCGTTTTGTTGAATTGCTGGGTACTCAGGACGATCACGTGTGGCGGATGTTCGAGGAAGAGCTGGTCAGCCACGACAAAGATTTGTTGCTGGGTGATGAGCCGCTGCAAGGCGCCGAAGACCTGAAGAAGTGAATCAAGATCAAAAGCCCCTCACCCTAACCCTCTCCCGGAGGGAGAGGGGACTGATCTCGGACGCTTGCACGCGCCATGTATGCCAGTGACGATGTCGGTGACTGAACCCATTTTTCCGGCCCACATCAATCGGCTCCCTCTCCCAGTGAAGAGGTGGCTGATCTCGGGTGTTTGCATAATCGATGTACGCCAGTGACGATAGCGCTGACTGAAACCATTAATCCGGCCACCACCGATCGGCTCCCTCTCCCTCCGGGAGAGGGCTGGGGTGAGGGCAAGCGGACCACTCGATTCCAAGGGTTTATCCCCTCGACAATGCCATGACCACTCCACTCCCCTGCTACCACTGCGCCCTGCCCGTCCCGTCCGGCAGCCGCTTCACCGCCGTCGTGCTCGGGGAGTCCCGCGAGTTCTGCTGCCCCGGCTGCCAGGCGGTGGCCGAAGCCATCGTCGCCGGTGGGCTGGAAAGCTATTACCAGCATCGCAGCGAAGCCTCGGCCAACCCCGAAGCGCTGCCGGTGCAACTGGTCGATGAGCTCGAGCTGTACGACCGCGCCGACGTCCAGCAACCCTTCGTGCGCCACGAAGGCGAACTGGCCGAAACCACGCTGCTGATGGAAGGCATCAGTTGCGCCGCCTGCGGCTGGCTGATCGAGAAACACCTGCGCACGCTGCCCGCCGTGGCCGAGGCGCGGCTCAATCTGTCCAATCATCGCCTGCATGTGCGCTGGGCTGACGCTCAGTTGCCACTGAGCCAGATCCTCGGCGAACTGCGCCACATCGGTTACGCCGCGCACCCATATCATGCCGACCGCGCCAGCGAACAACTGGCCAGCGAAAATCGCCTCGCCTTGCGCCAACTCGGCGTCGCCGGGCTGCTGTGGTTCCAGGCGATGATGGCGACCATGGCGACCTGGCCGGAATTCAACATCGACCTCAGCCCGGAGCTGCACACCATCCTGCGCTGGGTCGCGCTGTTCCTCACCACGCCGATTGTGTTCTACAGCTGCGCGCCGTTTTTCAAGGGCGCCATGCGCGACTTGCGTACCCGTCACCTGACCATGGACGTCTCGGTTTCACTGGCGATCGGTGCGGCGTATGTCGCCGGGATCTGGACCTCGATTACCGGGGTCGGCGAGCTGTATTTCGACGCGGTGGGCATGTTCGCGCTGTTCCTGCTCGCCGGGCGCTACCTCGAACGCCGCGCCCGCGAGCGCACCGCCGCTGCCACCGCGCAATTGGTCAATCTGCTGCCCGCCTCCTGTCTGCGTCTCGACGATGCAGGCCAAAGTGAACGCATCCTGCTCAGCGAACTGCGCCTCGGTGACCGGGTGCTGGTTCAACCGGGCTCGGTGCTGCCAGCGGACGGCAGGATCCTCGATGGCCAGTCGAGCATCGACGAATCGGTGCTGACCGGCGAATACCTGCCGCAACCGCGCGCCAAAGGCGATGCGGTCACCGCCGGCACGCTGAACGTGGAAGGCGCGCTGACCGTCGAGGTGCAGGCGCTCGGTCAAGACACGCGACTGTCGGCCATCGTCCGCCTGCTGGATCGCGCCCAGGCGGAAAAACCACGGCTGGCGGAAATCGCCGACCGCGCTGCGCAGTGGTTTCTGTTGTTGTCATTGATCGCGGCAGCCGCCATCGGCCTGCTGTGGTGGGAACTGGATTCGTCGCGGGCGTTCTGGATCGTCCTCGCCATGCTGGTTGCAACCTGCCCGTGCGCGCTGTCGCTGGCGACACCAACCGCCCTCACCGCCGCCACCGGCACCCTGCACAAACTCGGTCTGCTGCTGACACGCGGCCATGTGCTGGAAGGCCTGAACCAGATCGACACGGTGATTTTCGACAAGACCGGCACCCTCACCGAAGGCCGACTGGTGCTGCGCTCGATCCGCCCCCTCGGCGCCCTCGAAAGCGATCAGTGCCTGAGTCTGGCCGCAGCGCTGGAAAACCGTTCGGAACACCCGATTGCCCGCGCCTTCGGTCGCGCGCCGCTGGCCGCCGAAGATGTCCACAGCACGCCGGGCCTGGGGCTTGAAGGGATGGTTGGCGAACAGCGTTTGCGCATCGGTCAGGCGGAGTTTGTCTGCGACCTCAGCGGCGCTCCGGTGCCCTCGATGCCGAAGGAACCGGGGCAATGGTTGCTGCTCGGTGACCGTCAGGGGCCGCTGGCCTGGTTCGCCCTCGACGACCGTTTGCGCGACGACGCTCCTGCCCTGCTCGCGGCGTGCAAGGCACGCGGCTGGCGTACGCTGCTGCTGTCGGGCGACAGTTCGCCGATGGTCGCCAGTGTCGCTGCCGAACTGGGCATCGACGAGGCCCGTGGCGGTCTGCGCCCGGACGACAAGCTGCAAGTGCTGCAACAACTGCACAAGGACGGCCGCAAGGTGTTGATGCTCGGCGACGGGGTCAACGACGTGCCGGTGCTGGCTGCCGCCGACATCAGCGTGGCCATGGGCTCGGCCACTGATCTGGCGAAAACCAGTGCCGATGCGGTGTTGCTGTCCAATCGCCTCGACGCCTTGGTACAAGCCTTCACGCTGGCCCGCCGCACCCGTCGGGTGATCATCGAGAACCTGTTGTGGGCCGCGCTGTACAATGGCCTCATGTTGCCGTTCGCCGCCCTCGGCTGGATCACTCCGGTGTGGGCCGCCGTCGGCATGTCGATCAGTTCGCTGACCGTGGTGCTCAACGCCCTGCGCCTGACTCGCCTGCCGAGTGCGCCGGCCGTCAACGCCTCGTCAGAAACCCGCCCGCTGCCGGCCTGAGCCGCGCGGGCATGGAGTACAGATGCCAGCTCTCTACGTGATGATTCCGGCCGCGCTGCTGATCGTGGCCATCGCCGTCTACATCTTCTTCTGGGCGGTGGACAGCGGCCAGTACGACGACCTCGACGGCCCGGCCCACAGCATCCTGTTCGACGACCAGGACCCGAACCACACCGCCGCAGTGGACGAAGCCAACCCGGCCAAACCGGACGACAAGGCGCCACCCCATGCTTGAACTGGCGCCGCTGCTGGTGTCTGCGTTGATTCTCGGCCTGCTCGGCGGCGGGCATTGCCTGGGCATGTGCGGCGGTCTGATGGGCGCGCTGACCCTGGCGATTCCCAAGGAACAACGCAGCCGACGCTTTCGATTGCTGCTGGCCTATAACCTTGGGCGAATCCTCAGTTATGCCACGGCGGGACTGCTGATCGGACTGGCGGGATGGGCCGTGGCCAACAGCCCTGCGGCGTTGTTCATGCGCGTGCTCGCCGGGTTGCTGCTGATCGCCATGGGCCTGTATCTGGCGGGCTGGTGGAGCGGCCTGACCCGCATCGAAAGCCTGGGTCGCGGACTGTGGCGCTACATTCAGCCTGTCGCCAATCGCTTGCTGCCGGTGTCGAGCCTGTCTCGCGCTTTACTGCTCGGCGCACTGTGGGGCTGGCTGCCGTGCGGGCTGGTTTACAGCACGCTGTTGTGGTCGGCCAGTCAGGGTAATGCACTCGACAGCGCCTTGCTGATGCTCGCTTTCGGGCTCGGCACCTGGCCGGTTTTACTCGCGACAGGCCTCGCGGCCGAACGAGTGACGGCGCTGTTGCGCAAACGCAGCGTGCGCATGGCCGGCGGTCTGCTGGTGATCCTGTTCGGCATCTGGACCCTGCCGGGGCCGCACCAGCACTGGCTGATGGGCCACTGATCCCGTTGATGCAAATCAAGACGCCTTTTTGTGCCCTCCCCTAGACTCGGCACACTGCCAGCCTATCCGGGGGAATGCCCGCATGCTCGACGCCATTCGTTGGGACACCGATTTGATCCGCCGCTACGACCTGGCGGGGCCGCGCTACACCTCGTACCCGACGGCCGTGCAATTTCACAGTCAGGTCGGCACCTTCGACCTGTTCCACGCCCTGCGCGACAGCCGCAAGGCCCTGCGCCCGTTGTCGCTGTATGTGCACGTGCCGTTCTGCGCGAACATCTGCTACTACTGCGCTTGCAACAAGGTCATCACCAAGGATCGCGGCCGCGCGTTGCCGTACCTGCAACGGCTCGAGCAGGAAATCCAGCTGATCGCCTGCCACCTCGACCCGGCGCAGAAAGTCGAGCAACTGCACTTCGGCGGCGGTACGCCGACCTTTCTCAGCCACGATGAGTTGCGCCAGTTGATGGCGCACCTGCGCAAGCATTTCAATCTGCTGGACGATGACTCCGGCGATTACGGCATCGAGATCGATCCGCGCGAAGCCGACTGGTCGACCATGGGCCTGTTGCGCGAACTGGGCTTCAACCGGGTCAGTATCGGCCTGCAGGATCTCGATCCGGCGGTGCAACGAGCGGTCAATCGCCTGCAAAGCCTGGAAGAAACCCGTGCGGTGATCGACGCGGCGCGGACCCTGCAATTTCGCTCGATCAACATCGATTTGATCTACGGCCTGCCCAAGCAGACCCCGGACAATTTCGCCCGCACCGTCGAGGAAGTTATCAGCCTGCAACCGGACCGGCTCTCGGTTTTCAACTACGCGCACCTGCCGGAACGCTTCATGCCGCAACGGCGAATCAACGGCAACGAACTGCCGAGCCCTGCGCAGAAACTGGAAATGCTCCAGCGCACCATCGAACAACTGACCGCCGCCGGTTACCGCTACATCGGCATGGACCACTTCGCCCTGCCCGACGATGAACTGGCGATTGCTCAGGAAGAATCGACCCTGCAACGCAATTTCCAGGGCTACACCACCCACGGTCATTGCGACCTGATCGGCCTGGGCGTGTCGGCCATCAGCCAGATCGGCGATCTTTACTGCCAGAACAGCAGCGATCTCAATCACTACCAGAACACCCTCGCTGGCGCGCAACTCGCCACCAGCCGAGGTCTGGTGTGCAACGCTGACGATCGCTTGCGCCGGGCGGTGATCCAGCAACTGATCTGCAATTTCAGCCTGGATTTCGCCGAGATCGAGCGCAGCTTCAATATCGATTTTCAGGGTTACTTCGGCGCGCTCTGGCCGCAATTGCAGGGCATGGCACAGGACGGGCTGATCGAACTGGATCGCGAGCGCATCACCGTGCTGCCGGCCGGGCGCCTGCTGGTGCGTTCGGTGTGCATGGTGTTCGACGCCTACCTGGAACAGCAAAACCGCCAGCGTTTCTCGCGGGTGATTTAGCTCTTCATCAGCAGCGAGTTGGTTTTCAGGTTCTGGTCAGCGGTCAGACCCGATTGGTCGATGACTTTGGCCAGGGACAGATTGGCAGTAATCAGGCCGTTATTGAGGGCGGAGATGGCGCCTTTGAGCGCAGCAATCTTGGCGAAGCGCTCTTCGTTGGAGAGAGTCTTGTTGGCCATCAGCGCGTTGATCTGGGCGTTCTTCTCGGCGATCTGCTGGCGAAACTTGCGAATCATCTTCAGCAATTGCTGGACGTTCTCCGGCAGGCCGCTTTCTTCGATATCGCGGTTTTTCCCGCCGTAACCGGCGGATTTTGCAATGGCGGCACCGGACAGCGACACTTTGACGCCCTCGACCAAGGTCGGGCTTCCCAAAGACGCCGCGTCTGTGCCGGACTCATCGTCAACGGAGGTTTCAGCACTTTCCAGCAACGACGCAACGCCACTGTTACCGGGGGTCAGCGTACCAATAGCAGTCATCGTAGCGGTTCCTTGCATACCGTCAGATACCTGTTTATCGGCCGTCATCCCTGCGGCTTTATGCCGTGGGGGCAATCTCGCCACAGACTGGCCTGAATGTCCTCCGCTGGGTTACCCTTACGCCTTATGTGTGTTTTCCCACAAGGATTTAAGAAATGTCCGAGCCAGTTAAACTGCGCGCTCACAACCAGGCTAATTGCAAGGATTGCAGCCTGGCCCCTCTCTGCCTGCCACTTTCGCTGAATCTGGAAGACATGGATGCGCTGGACGAAATCGTTAAACGTGGCCGCCCGTTGAAAAAGGGTGAGTTCCTGTTCCGTCAGGGCGACACTTTCGATTCCGTTTATGCAGTACGCTCCGGCGCCCTGAAGACCTTCAGCCTGAGCGACACCGGCGAAGAGCAACTGACCGGTTTCCACCTTCCGAGCGAACTGGTCGGGCTGTCCGGCATGGACACCGAGAAACACCCGGTTTCGGCCCAAGCGCTGGAAACCACTTCGGTCTGCGAGATTCCGTTCGAACGCCTCGACGACCTCGCCCTGCAATTGCCGCAGTTGCGCCGTCAGTTGATGCGCGTGATGAGCCGGGAAATCCGCGACGACCAGCAAATGATGTTGCTGCTGTCCAAGAAAACCGCCGACGAGCGCATCGCCACGTTTCTGGTCAACCTGTCGGCGCGTTTCCGCGCTCGCGGCTTCTCGGCCAACCAGTTCCGCCTGAGCATGTCGCGCAATGAAATCGGCAACTACCTGGGGCTGGCGGTGGAAACCGTGTCCCGGGTCTTCACCCGCTTCCAGCAAAACGAACTGATCGCCGCCGAGGGCAAGGAAATCCATATCCTCGACCCGATCCAGCTCTGCGCCCTGGCCGGCGGCTCGCTCGAAGTCTGATCTCGACCCGCGGCCGAGCGTATCGTTTCAGCCGCGGGTATACTGCGCCGTTTGCAGCCCTGCCAGGACACCTCGACGATGGTCTTCGACTCCTTCGACATCAAATCCCTGATCCGCCCCGTGATCGACTTCCCGAAACCGGGCGTGATCTTTCGCGACATCACCCCGCTGTTCCAGTCGCCCAAGGCCCTGCGTCTGGTGATGGACAGCTTCGCCCACCGTTACGTGGAAGCCGACTTCACCCACATCGGCGCGATGGATGCGCGCGGTTTCCTGATCGGTTCGGTGCTGGCCTATCAGTTGAACAAGCCGCTGGTGCTGTTCCGCAAGCAAGGCAAACTGCCGGCGGACGTGCTGGCTGAAGGTTACGCGACCGAGTACGGCGAAGCGTTCCTCGAAGTGCACGCCGACAGCCTGTGTGAAGGCGATTCGGTGGTGATGTTCGATGACCTGATCGCCACCGGCGGCACGCTGATCGCAGCGGCCAACCTGATCCGCCGCATGGGCGCCCGTGTTCACGAAGCGGCGGCGATCATCGATCTGCCGGAGCTGGGTGGTTCGCAGCGTCTTGAGGACATGGGGATTCCGACGTTCTGCCTGACGCAGTTTGCCCTGACTGACAAGTAAGCGGCGCCTGCCATTACGCCTTCGCGAGCAAGCCCGCTCCCACATTCGACCGCATTCCCCTGATGGAACACGATCAAATGTGGGAGCGGGCTTGCTCGCGAAAGGGCCACCAGCGTCACCCCAAAATCTAAAGCCCCATCTGCTTGCTGATGATCTCGTTCATCACTTCCCGCGTCCCGCCGCCAATCGACAAGATGCGGTTATCCCGGTACAGCCGCTCCACCAGGCTTTCGCGCATATAACCCAGCCCGCCAAGAATCTGCACCGCCTCGTTGGTGATGCGGTCCGAGGTGTCCGTGGCGAAGTTCTTGGCCATGGAGATTTCCTTGATCACGCTCTGCCCCGCCGCCATCTTCGCCGCCTGCCGGTAGGTGAACTCCCGCGAGACTTCCAGCGCCGTGGCCATTTCCGCGAGGCGATGCTTGATCACCTGAAACTTGCCGATGGGTTTGCCGAACGCTTCACGGTCCTTCGCCCACTTCAGGCTTTCTTCCAGCGCCAGTTGCGCGGTCATGTTGGCCATCAGCGCCAACGCCAGACGTTCGCTCTGGAAGTTGCCCATGATGCAGGCAAAACCCATGTTTTCAGCGCCGATCAGGTTTCCCACAGGCACCCGGCAATCGTCGAAGAACAATTCAGCGGTGTCCGACGCCCACCAGCCCATTTTCTTAAGCTGCCGGCCGACGGTGAAACCCGGAGTGCCCTTCTCGATCAACAGCAGGCTGATGCCGCCAAAACCGGGCGCACCGGTGCGCACCGCGACGGTGTAGTAATCGGCGCGCACGCCACTGGTGATAAAGGTTTTGCTGCCGCTGACCCGGTAATGGTCGCCGTCGCGTACGGCGCGGGTCTGCAGGTTGGCGACGTCGGAACCGCCGCCCGGTTCGGTGACGGCCAAGGCGCTGATTTTCTCGCCGCTGAGCACTTGGGGGACGACGCGGTCACGGACTTCGGGCCGGGCCCATTTGACGATCGGCGGCAAACCGATATCGAGCGAGCCAAGCCCGGCCACCAGCCCGCCGGAGCCGCAGCGCATCAGTTCTTCGCTGGCGGCGATCTTGGCGAACAGATCACCTTCGTGACTGCCACCCAGCGCTTCGGGATAACCGATGCCGAGGATGCCGGCCGCACCGGCCTTGAGGTACAGCTCACGGGGGAAGCTTTCGGCTTCTTCCCACGCATCGATGTCTGGCAGGATCTCGCGTTCGACGAAACGTCTGACGCTGTCGCGGACCATTTGGTGGCTGGGGTCGAAGTATTCCTGGAAGGCGGGCATCGGCGAACTCCATGGAAGGGTTCGCCGAACTTAACCGAGCGCTTGCTTGGTTTTCAACCGGATTGTGTGGCTCAGAGGGAAATCGGCTTGCGCCCGGCAAACGAGTGAGCCAGCGTGCCGCCGTCCACCAACTCCAGTTCGCCGCCCAACGGCACGCCATGGGCGATGCGCGAGGCGATCAAACCTTTGTTCTGCAGCAACTGGGCGATGTAGTGCGCCGTCGCTTCGCCTTCCACGGTCGGGTTGGTGGCAAGGATGACTTCGGTGAAGGTGCCCGCCTCTTCGATCCGCGCCATCAGTTGCGGAATGCCGATGGCTTCCGGGCCCAGGCCGTCCAGCGGCGACAGGTGCCCCTTGAGCACGAAGTAACGGCCACGGAATCCGGTCTGCTCGACCGCGTAGACATCCATCGGCCCTTCCACCACGCACAACAGCGTGTCGTCGCGGCGGGTGTCGGCGCATTGCGGGCACAGATCGTCCTCGGTCAGCGTGCGGCACTGGCGGCAGTGCCCGACCCCTTCCATGGCCTGGCTCAAGGCCTGGGCCAGGCGCGTACCGCCACTGCGGTCACGTTCGAGCAACTGCAACGCCATACGCTGGGCAGTTTTCTGACCCACGCCCGGCAAAGTTCGCAGGGCGTCGATCAGTTGGCGAATCAATGGGCTGAAGCTCATGGGGAAAAAGTCCGACAAAACAACGAGACGCGGTTTATACCCGCGCCTCCGGCCAGCGTCAAATCCTCAGTCCTGTGCAACCTTCACCACCAGTTTGCCGAAGTTGCGCCCCTCCAGCAGCCCGATAAACGCCTGCGGCGCCTGCTCCAGGCCCTCCACCACGTCCTCGCGGAATTTGACCTTGCCGTCGCGCACCCACGGCACCATCGCGCTGATGAATTCCGGCTGACGGTCGCCGTAGTCGTCGAACACGATGAAGCCCTGAATCCGTACGCGCTTGGTCAGCAAGGTGCGTTGCAAGGCGGGCAAACGATCCGGGCCTTTCGGCGCTTCCGAGGCGTTGTAGCCGGCGATCAGGCCGCACAGCGGGATCCGCGCCTTGGGATTGAGCAGCGGGACGACCGCATCGAAGACATGGCCACCGACGTTTTCGTAATAGATGTCGATGCCATTGGGACAGGCCTTGGCCAGTTGCTCGGCGAAGTCCGGTGCCTTGTGATCGATGCAGGCGTCGAAGCCCAGCTCCTCGACCACGTATTTGCACTTCTCGGCACCACCGGCCACGCCAACGGCGCGCAGGCCTTTGATCTTCGCTACCTGGCCGACCACCGAGCCCACTGCGCCGGAAGCGGCGGCGACCACCAGGGTTTCGCCCTCTTTCGGCTGGCCGATGTCCATCAGGCCCATGTAGGCGGTCATGCCGGGCATGCCCAGCACGCCGAGGGCCATCGACGGGCTCGGCAGGCCGGACGGAATCGGGATGATGTTGCGGCCATCGCTGATGCTGTGGCTTTGCCAACCCGTGGCACCGACGACCAGATCGCCGGGGTGGAATTTCGGATGACGCGACTGTTCGACCCGGCTGACAGCGCCGCCGGTCATGACCTCGCCGATTTGTACCGGCGCCGCGTAGGACGGCGCGTCACTCATGCGCCCGCGCATGTAGGGATCGAGCGACAGGTACAGGGTCTTGAGCAACACCTGGCCGTCTTCAAGGTCCGGCAGCGCCTCGCGCTCCAGACGGAAGTTCTCGGGCGTCGGCGCGCCCACCGGCCGCGAGGCCAGGACGAAGCGTTGGTTGAGGGTCAGAGGGTCGGACATGTCAGCGTCTCCTTTGAATGATGAATTCGAGGGTATAGGAAGCAGACCCTTGGGGCGGTGGGGTGTTCGATGTTTATTCCGGCAAATCGTGTTGACGCTTTCGCGAGCAAGCCCGCTCCCACATTTGAAATGCAATCCCATGTGGGAGCGGGCTTGCTCGCGAAGGCGTCATTACAGCCAACACATCTCTACCGGCCAGAAACAAAAATGCCAGGCGCACTGCCTGGCATTTTGTGTAGCTCATCTGTCGCCGGATGGCGAATCAGAACGGCAGTTTCATACCGGCCGGCAGGTTCATGCCAGCGGTCATGCTGCCCATTTTCGCCTGGCTGTTGGCTTCGATCTGACGCACAGCGGCGTTGACGGCAGCGGCCACCAGATCCTCGACCACTTCGCGATCGTCTTCATCCAGGCCCGGCAGTACGCTCGGGTCAATGCTGACTTTTTTCACGTCATGACGACCGGTCATTACCACGGTGACCAGATCGCCACCGGCTTTGCCGGTGACTTCGGCGTTGGCCAGTTCTTCCTGCATCTTGGCCATTTTTTCCTGCATCTGCTGCGCCTGCTTCATCAGGCCGGCCATGCCACCTTTCATCATGGGAATCACCTCAAAAGTACTTGGATCAAAACAGCGCCCGGCCATACAGGCCGGACGCCCTCAGTTATTAGCCCTGACTGACCAGGGCGTCGACAGGTTCAATAGTATCGTGTCGCACGACCGCACCGAACTGCTGCACCATCTGCTGGATGAACGGATCACCGTGGATCGATTCCTCCGCCTCGCGCTGACGGTTGGCACGGCGCCGGGACGCGGCCTGGGCCGGGGTTTCCTGCTCGGGCTTGATCAGCTCGATGGTCAGGGTCAGCGTGCGCCCATGGAACTGGTTCAGCGCATCGTTCAGACGACGCTGCTGAGTGGCGTTGAACAAGGCGCTGTGGGCCGGGTCCAGGTGCATCAGCCAGTTGTCGCCATCGACCGCGATCAGCGTGCAGTTGGCGGCGATGCTACCGGTCATGCCCGAAATCGGCAGTTGCGGGAACAGCTCCAGCCATTGCAGGGCCAGACCGGTGGCCGGCGCGGCGGCAGGTTCCGGCTCGGGTTCAGGGGCCGGTTCTGCGGCGTGTTCACTGGCCAGATCGTCGAGGTAACTGTAGGCCGAATCCATGTCCGGCTCGATGTAGTCCTCATCGAGCGGCGGCTCGTCGTCCATGTCCATGCCCGGTGTGGCGGCATCGACTTCGGCGACCGACGGTTCGGGGATCGGCGCGGCGGCCCATTCCGGGGCGTCCGGCACGACGCTGTCCGGGGTCGGCAGCGGCATCGGTGGCAAATCAGGTTGTTCGGCGGTGGTTTCCAGTACAGGCTCGACGGCTGGCTGCTGCACAGGCGCTGGCTCTACCGGGTCGTTCCACGGCAGGTCGACGACTTCTTCGTCGGCGACCGGCTCGGGCTCTGGCTCAGGAACGGGATCAGGCGCAATCACCGGGGCAGCCGGTGCAGGCTCGGGAGCCGGCGCAGGTGCAACCACCGGCGCGGGCGCGGGCGCAACAGCCGCAGCAACTACCGGCGCAGGTTTCGGCGCGGCAGCCACTGAGTTTGCGGAATCAACTGTGGCCTGGCTGATCCCCACTGGCTTTAGCGGTTGCCTCGGGGCGTCCGCCGTGTCTGCCGGCCGGAAGGCCAGCATCCGCAGCAGGACCATTTCGAAACCGCCTCGCGGGTCCGGCGCCAGCGGCAAGTCGCGGCGACCGATCAGGCCCATCTGGTAATAGAACTGCACGTCTTCGGCCGGCAAGGCCTGGGCCAGCGCCAACACCCGGTCACGGTCGCCGTGGCCGTTGTCGACACCTTCCGGCAAGGCCTGGGCGATGGCGACGCGGTGCAGCACGTTGAGAATTTCCGAGAGCACGCCGTTCCAGTCCGGGCCCTGTTCGGCCAGATGACGCACGGCTTCGAGCAATGCCTTGGCATCGCCTTCGATCAGCGCATGCAGCACGTCGTAAACCTGGCCGTGATCCAGCGTACCGAGCATCGCCCGCACGTCGGCGGCCAGCACCTTGCCTTCACCGAAGGCGATGGCCTGATCGGTCAGGCTCATGGCGTCACGCATCGAACCGTCGGCTGCGCGGCCGAGCAGCCACAGGGCGTCGTCTTCGAACGGTACGTTTTCGGCGCCCAGAACGTGGGTCAGATGCTCGACCACCCGCTCAGGCGTCATGTTCTTCAGGGAGAACTGCAGGCATCGCGACAAAATCGTTGCCGGAAGTTTCTGCGGGTCGGTGGTCGCCAGGATGAACTTGACGTAGGGCGGCGGCTCTTCGAGGGTCTTCAGCAGCGCATTGAAGGAATGGCTGGAGAGCATGTGCACTTCGTCGATCAGGTAGACCTTGAAGCGCCCGCGGCTCGGGGCGTACTGCACGTTGTCGAGCAGCTCGCGGGTGTCCTCGACCTTGGTCCGGCTCGCGGCGTCGATCTCGATCAGGTCGACGAAACGACCTTCATCGATCTCGCGGCACACCGAACACTCGCCGCACGGGCTTGAAGTGATACCTGTTTCACAGTTCAGGCATTTGGCGATGATCCGCGCAATCGTGGTCTTGCCGACGCCCCGCGTACCGGTGAACAGGTAGGCGTGGTGCAGGCGCTGGCTGTCCAAGGCATTGATCAGAGCCTTGAGCACATGGGTCTGGCCGACCATTTCGCGGAACGAGCGCGGACGCCATTTACGTGCAAGAACCTGATAACTCATCGAAAACCGTCGCGGCAAAGGAAGCAGAAGCGGCTAATGCTAGCGGAGCAAGGGCAAAATTGCATCCGGTGTGCTCGTCTATTCTGGCTAAGCTGCATGAGCGAGGGCTTTTGTCGGCTCGGGATCGGGAATTACCGGAGCGTTTATGCGGTGGGCCGTGGGGGCATTACTGGGATTGAGCCTGAGCGCGATGGCGTCGCAACCGCCGCTGCGCTTCGTCGTCGCCGACAGCTGGGCGATGCCGATGGTGCAGATCGAACGCGGCCGCCCGACCCAGGGCATCCTCTACGACATGATGCTCAGCCTGGCGACTCAGGTCGGCGTGCCGGCGCAATTTCACGTCCTGCCCCGCGCCCGGGTGCAGAACGCCATGGAACACGGCGAAGTCGACGTGCGCTGCTATGCCGCACAATCGTGGCTGCCGAACCTGTCCGGGGATTACATCTGGAGCATCCCGCTGTTCTTCCAGCGCGACCTGCTGATCAGCCGTCAGGATCAACCAACCAGCGCCGATCCGGCCCACCTGCCCCGCCAGTCGATCGGCACCGTGCTCGGCTACAGCTACCCCACGCTGCAACCCATATTCGACGCTGACCGGTTATGGCGCGAGGACGCGCGCAATCAGGAGCAGGTGCTCGACAAACTGCTGGCCGGCCGTTACCGCTACGCCGTCAGCAATCAATGGACCTTGGACTGGTTCAACCAGCGCCTGCTGCCGGGGCAACAACTGCAAGCGGTGGCGGTGCTGCAGGAGCAGAAGATCGGCTGCTATGTGCGCAATGACCCGAATGTGCCGGTGCAGCGGATATTGAGGACGTTGCTGCGGATGAAAATGTCGGGGGAGATTGATGACATTATCCGGTTGTATACCGGTGGGTCGGGCGGCGAACCGTGAGCCAGACCCTCAATGCCCCGCCGTATCACGAAATTGCTGGTACTCGTGATACTCGACCCACGCCACCACATCGTACGGCACGTAAAGCCTCAGCCTGGCGCGGGAGATGGCAATGTACACGGCGCAGATCCGCTGATCGAACGCGTAGGCGTCCTTGAATTTCTCGTTGGTCAGCAACCCCGGCGTCAGCAGGACCTTGTCGAACTCCATGCCCCCCGCCTCTTCCGCGAGCATCAACAGGCAGCCGTTGCCGGCGTTGTCGATCATTCGGTTCAGGCGCGTCAGGTCGGCAATCATGAAGCCGTTTTCCAGCTTGGCCCTGACCCGCAGAAACGACTCGTCGAACCGGTTGGCGTCACACACGGCTTGCCAGTCAGGCAGATCGCTGAAGTACGGATGCACGCCGTTTTCGCTGAATTCGGAACGGTAGAAATCCGGTTTGAACAACTCGATGGCGGTGGCCATGAAATGCTTGAGTTCGTCCTGGGTGCGCTTGTCCGGGAATCTGAATTTGCAGTTGGAATCGTGCAAGTGGATGGCCCAGATCATCGTGTCCCACGGCGATGCCGTCAGCACCACACAACCTTCGGATGGCACGAAGCCTTCCGGGTACTCCTTGATAACGACGTCAGCATCGCTGGCGCCTTCGAACGGGATCTTGCCCTTCTGCGAATGCCGGGCGATCAGCGGATTGACCAGCCGTTCGACGTTGCGACCCGAGCGCACGGAATAGCTGATATCGCTTTGGCGCACCTCACGGTGCCGTTTGACCGGCACGCCGCTGGCCTGTTGGTACTCGTCGCCGAGGGTGATCAGCACCTGACGACCACGTTCGATGATCTGCAACAGCGATCCGGGAATGTCCTGGCTCTCGTCGATCAGCACGTGCGTGTAGCGCGCCGGTACCACGCAGCCGGCGATGCAGGCCCGCTTGATCATCAATAGAGCTTCGAAGCCGGTCTGGCTGCCCCACGCCGGATTGAGTTCGAGAAAGCCCCACACCCGGCTCGAGTACTCCAGCAACACCTGAGCGTCCACGCTGGAGAGCGGCTGGTTGAAGTGCGGCAGATGCTTTGCGGAAAAGGTGTGATCGCGGAAACGGCAGTAGCGCTCGATCACTTTGAGGCAAAGCTCAAGGGTCGCCTGCCCGTCGTGATGGCGAAAACCGAAAATATTCAGCTCCTGCGCCAGCGCCTGTCGGGTCGGGATCCGCCCTCCCTCCGCCTGAGGCCTGCGACCGAGCATCAGCGACTGCGCAAACGCCAGGAAGGTCTTGCCGGCCTTCTTCTCGCTCGGCCCCACCATGCGCTGGCGAAGAACTTCGAGCTTGGCCGGGGTACGCGCCAGTAACAGGGTCTTTTCCGGGCGCAGATGCTCCAGCAAGGCGACCAGCAGATGGCTTTTGCCGATCCCCGCGTAGCCTTGAACGTGCAGGTCTTCGTCCAGATTCGCGCGGAAGGTTCTGACCAGTTTGTCCTGTGCCGGGCTCAACCAGCGCTCGCGGTAACGGGGCGTCACTATCGGCTGGCTGAACGGGTCATGGCTGCGATGGCGCCGGACTTTGTATTCGAAATCCCACTGGCCATCGGGCAATAGGTAATCGCGTGCCGATATTTCTTCGGCCAACAGAAAACGCAGGTTCAGAGGGTTAAGGACCTTCAGGCCGAAATACAGTTTGCGCGGGTCGAACAGTCGCTGAGCCTCCGACAGCAGACTCGCCGTCGCTGACTGACGTTTTTCGGCAGCCCAGGACAAGAGCTTTGCCAGAATTTTCTCTGCCGCCACGGCGCCGAGATCCTGCTCTTTCGTCTGCACCAGATTCTGGATGACCAGCACCGCCGCCAATTCCGGATCGGTCAGGCTTTCGAGCGCTTTTGCGCCACCGGTCTGCAACAGGTTCGCGCAGGTTTCATCCGTAACGGGCAAGAACACAGGGCTGGATAAATCGGAATGTTCCGGGAGCATAAAACCTCGCGACCAGGGCACAAACCCTAAGGTCGATCCCGGCCAGACTCTTCATTTATTTCGGTGGCTGCGAGTATGCGCGATTGCAGGGGAAATGATTACCCCGTGTCGGCGCACTCGAGAGCATGAGGTTTGGGTACGAACCGCCAAATCGCAGGCATAAAAAAACCGCAGTGGGCGAAACCCATGCAGTTCGGTGTTGACTCGTTCGATGTTCGTTAAGGTGGTAACCCTACCAGCCACACCCCGGCACACAATGTTCCCGCTGTGGCTGCTGCCTTCCGGCTCTGACCAGGTTCACGGGTAATCGTTGCGGGGGGACCGATAGGGTCACCATAACGACACTCGCCTGTCGGCGAGCCGCGCCATTGTACCTATCTGAGACGAAGTTACAACCGCTGGTTGAAGATTAAAAATATGAAGGGCTTCAAGCACTTGCTATTGCGCTTGAAGTACTTCGTCTGCGCGGCCACCCTCCTGCTGGATCACCAGATGAATGAAGTGCAGCTTGGCGATCGCCGCCGGCGGCAGGACGAAGGGATAGAAATCCGGCTGGCCCATGCTGCGCGACAGTTCGTTGAGCATGCCGGCCAGTTCGATCCATGCGTTGACGAACGACAGGAACGCCGCGCCGCCGGGATGTTCGGGGTCGTACAGCGTGCTCGACGGAAACGGCTGGTAATCGAGGTCCATCTCCCGGGCGCTCATACCGAAACCCAGCGCGGTATCCACCGCGTCCATCATGTGCAGGTAATGGGCCCAGGTTTCCGCCCAGTCTTCCCACGGGTGCATGGTGGCGTAGGCGCTGACGTAATGCTGCGCCCAGTCCGCCGGTGCGCCCTGCTGATAATGCCGCTCCAGCGCCTCGGCATAACTGGCGCGCTCATCGCCGAACAGGTTGCGGAATGAACCGAGCCACGGGCCGTTGTCGATCAGGCGATCCCAGTAGTAATGCCCGACCTCATGGCGAAAATGCCCGAGCAACGTGCGATAGGGTTCGTGCATCTGCGCCCTGACCTGCTCGCGGTGGGCGTCGTCGGCTTCTGCGATGTCGAGGGTGATCAGGCCGTTGGCGTGGCCGGTCATGGGCGCGTTGCCTTGCAGATCGACGCCGATGAAATCAAAGGCCAGGCCGGTGGCTTCGTCGACGGTTTTCGGGACGACCGGCAGACCGAGGCTGATCAGTTGCGCCACCAGTCGGCGCTTGGCGATTTCCACCTTGCGCCAGCGCTCGGGGTTTTCCGGGACGGACAGATCGGGAATGGTGCGATTCAGATCGCAGGCCGCGCACAGGGTGTTGTGATCGCTGGCGGGCAGCAGCCAGTTGCAGGCCGCCGGAGTGTCGAGATTGGCGCAGCGCCGGAACAGCCCGGCCTCGGGGTCGGCGTCCAGCGTCCAGGTGCCCTCTTGCGGCCCCGGTTGCAGCGACGTCAGCCGACTGTGCTCCGGTTGATAACCCAGCGCCGCGTTGCAGGCCAGGCACTGGCTGTTGCGAAAGAACAGCGATTGGCCGCAACGGCACGGCCAGACTTTGCTGTTGCGCGAAGATTCGCCCATGAACGGCGCGACGATGCGGGAACTGAGTTGCTCGAAAAAGCGGTACATGGCGATCTCTCCCTTGGGCTTGCCAAGACTAGATCATTCCCGCCCAAAGATCGTTCCCACGCGGAGCGTGGGAACGATCACCTGTCGATCAGTCAGGCGCTGATACCGTGCCCTTTCAGGAACGCGATGAACGCCTCTTCATCCATGACCTTCACGCCCAGTTCGTTGGCCTTGGTCAGTTTCGACCCGGCGCCCGGCCCGGCCACCACACAATGGGTCTTGGCCGACACGGAGCCCGCGACCTTGGCGCCGAGGCTTTCCAGGTGTTCCTTGGCGACGTCGCGGCTCATCAGCTCGACTTTGCCGGTCAGCACCCAGGTTTCGCCGGCCAGCGGCAGGCCTTCGACGACTTTCTTTTCGCTCCGCCAGTGCATGCCGAAATCGCGCAGTTGTTTCTCGGCGTCTTCAGCCAGTTGCCGATGTTCGGGCAAGGCAAAAAACTCGCGAACCGAGTTGGCCTGTTTCTCCGGCAATGCCTGGCGCATGTCCAGCCAGTCCGCGTTCATCACCCCTTCCAGCGATTCGAACTTGTCCGCCAGCTTCTGCGCCCCGCCCGGCCCGACCGAAGGAATGTGCAGCTTGTCGAGGAAGCCACCCAGCGTGGTGCTGGCGGCAAACTCGGCACCCAGCTCGCCCTGATCCTGAATCTGCAAGCCATGGCCCAGCAGCTCGGTAATCACCTGCTGGTTGTGCGCATCTTCGAAGAAGCTGTGAATCTCGTACGCCACTTCCAGGCCGATGTCCGGCAGGTACGTCAGCACTTGCGGCAAGGCTTGCTGAACACGCTCCAGCGACCCCAGCGAACGCGCCAGCACCTTGGCTGTCTCCTCGCCGACATCCGGGATGCCCAGCGCATAGATGAAGCGCGCCAGACCCGGCTTCTTGCTGTCTTCAATCGCAGCCAGCAACTTGTTGCTCGACACTTCGGCGAAGCCTTCCAGATCGACGATATCCTCGAACTTCAACGCGTAAAGATCAGCCGGCGAACTGACCAGACCTTCATCGACCAATTGCTCGACGCTCTTGTCACCAAGGCCTTCGATATCCATCGCCCGGCGGGAAACGAAGTGAATGATCGCCTGCTTGAGCTGTGCACCGCAGGCCAGTCGGCCAACGCAGCGATACACCGCGCCTTCGCTGATGGTTTCCTTGCCCTTGCTGCGCTTGACCAGTTGCGTGCGCTCGACGTGGGAGCCGCAGACCGGGCAGCTCTCGGGAATCTGCACCGGCC
Source organism: Pseudomonas fluorescens (assembly GCF_030344995.1). Taxonomy (GTDB): domain Bacteria; phylum Pseudomonadota; class Gammaproteobacteria; order Pseudomonadales; family Pseudomonadaceae; genus Aquipseudomonas; species Aquipseudomonas fluorescens_BF. Next base: position 2,310,675 of record NZ_CP128260.1, on the reverse strand, counting down.
GCGCGTCCTCAGGGCGACGCTCCATGACCACTTGCACCACTTGCGGGATCACGTCACCGGCGCGGCGGATGATCACCGTGTCGCCAATCATCAGGCCCAACCGGGCAACTTCGTCCATGTTGTGCAGCGTGGCGTTGGCCACGGTGACGCCGGCGACCTTGACCGGTTTCAACCGCGCCACAGGCGTGACGGCACCGGTGCGGCCCACCTGGAATTCCACGTCGAGCAGTTCGGTGAGTTCTTCCATGGCCGGGAATTTGTGCGCGATGGCCCAGCGCGGTTCACGGGCGCGGAAGCCCAGTTCGCGCTGGTCGGCAATGCTGTTGACCTTGAACACCACGCCGTCGATTTCATAGGCCAGCGAATTACGGCGCTCGCCGATATCGCGGTAGTAGTCCAGGCATTCGCCGATGCCCTTGGCCAGTTTCAATTCGTGGCTGATCGGCATGCCCCAGGCTTGCAGTTGCTTGAGGTTGCCGATGTGGGTGTCGGAAATATCGTGAGAGACCTGGCCGATGCCGTAGCAGCAGAATTCCAGCGGACGGTTGGCGGTGATCTTCGAATCCAGCTGACGCAGGCTGCCGGCGGCGGCGTTGCGCGGGTTGGCGAAGGTCTTGCCGCCGACTTCCAGTTGCGAGGCGTTGAGGCGTTCGAAACCGGCCTTGGACATGAACACTTCGCCGCGCACTTCCAGGGTCGCCGGCCAGCCTTCTCCGTGCAGCTTCAGCGGAATGTTGCGCACGGTGCGCACGTTGACGCTGATGTCTTCACCGGTGGTGCCGTCGCCGCGCGTGGCGCCGCGCACCAGCACGCCGTCCTGATACAGCAGGCTGACCGCCAGGCCATCGAGTTTCGGCTCGCAGCTGTATTCCACCGCCGCGCCACCGCCGAACAGATCACCGGCCGGCAGGTCCAGACCTTCGGTCACCCGCCGGTCGAATTCGCGCATGTCGGTTTCTTCGAAGGCGTTGCCGAGGCTGAGCATCGGCACTTCGTGACGCACTTGGGTGAACGCGGTCAGCGCCACGCTGCCGACGCGTTGTGTCGGCGAGTCGCTGGTGATCAGTTCCGGGTTGGCCGCTTCCAGCGCCTTGAGCTCGTGGAACAACCGGTCGTACTCGGCATCCGGAATGCTCGGCTCATCGAGGACGTGGTAACGGTAGTTGTGCTGATCGAGTTCAGCGCGCAGCTCTAGAATGCGGTCTTTGGCGGCAGTCATGGGTGTTCTCTCATAAAGCAAAAGAGCAGCCGAGGCTGCTCAATCTATTTTGCCGATTGCCCCTTTATTGCGAGGCAACCTTTTCAATCAACGCTTCTGGGTCAGGGCGCGACGTTCGAATTCGACGATGCGCTGACGGTAGTGCTCGATGGTCTGCGCGGTCAGGACGCTGCGCTGGTCATCTTTCAACTCGCCGTTCAGTTCTTGGGACAGCTTGCGGGCTGCCGCGACCATCACGTCGAAGGCCTGCTTCGGATGACGCGGGCCTGGCAGGCCGAGGAAGAAGCTCACCGCCGGGGTGCTGAAATGGTCGATGTCGTCCAGATCGAAGATGCCCGGCTTGACCGCGTTGGCCATGGAGAACAGCACTTCGCCGTTGCCGGCCATGCTTTCGTGGCGGTGGAAGATATCCATCTCGCCGAAACGCAGACCGCTTTCCAGAATGTTCTGCAGCAGTGCCGGGCCCTTGAAGCCGGCCGGATCGCGGCAGATCACGCTGATCACCAGCACTTCTTCGGCTTGCGGCTGATCTTTATCGGCCACGGCCGGCGACGACTTGACGGCAGGCTCGACGAAATCATCGTCGCGGCTGCTGAAGCTCGGGCCGCCGTCCAGATCCAGATCGAGGTTCAGGTCGCCCTGCGCCGGACCGTTGTTGCCACGCTTGCCGCGCTTGGAACCGGATTCACGAGGCTCGCGTGGTTCGCGGGCCGGCATGCTCACCGATGGCAGATCGTGTTCGTCCAGTTGCGGCTCTTTATGGGTATCCAGCACGCGGGCCGGGCCCAACAGCTCGGCGCTGGTGTCCTCGTCCGGCAGGTTGGACAGACTTCGGTCAAGACGGAATTTCAGTTTTCCCTTGCCGCCGCGCATACGGCGCCAGCCATCGAAAAGAATACCGGCTATCACAATGATGCCGATGACGATCAGCCACTCGCGCAGACCGATTTCCATGTAATCCCGTGCCTCTATAAAAAATGCTGAAAAATAAGGGGTTTACACTGTGCAAACCGCTTTAAAACGTGGCGCCAACTCTATGTTCTGACAGGCGTTTTGCCCACGTATACGAAAAATTGACATTAAACTAGCACGACCAAAGACAACTTTACACCGTCTGTCTCATTGGCTTGCGCGATTATGTCGATTGGCCAGCAAGTCGAAGTCGGTAAATATGTCCTACAGACTACAAATACCTTTTCCGACACGCGCCGGCTCAGGCATCCACCATCGCCATCGCCTCCTCGACATCCACGGCTACCAGTCGCGAACAACCCGGCTCGTGCATCGTCACACCCATCAACTGGTCAGCCATTTCCATGGCGATCTTGTTGTGGGTGATATAGATGAACTGCACGGTCTGCGACATCTCTTTGACCAATCGTGCGTAGCGTCCAACGTTAGCGTCATCCAGTGGTGCGTCAACTTCATCGAGCATGCAGAACGGCGCCGGATTCAACTTGAAGATCGCAAAAACCAGTGCCAGTGCCGTCAGGGCTTTTTCGCCGCCGGAAAGCAAATGGATGGTGCTGTTCTTCTTCCCGGGCGGCTGCGCCATGATCGTCACCCCTGTATCGAGTAGATCTTCGCCCGTCAGTTCCAAATACGCCCGTCCACCACCGAAAACTTTTGGGAAAAGTGCCTGTAAACCGCCATTGATCTGATCAAAGGTATCTTTGAAACGGTTACGGGTTTCCTTGTCGATCTTGCGGATGACGTTTTCCAAGGTCTCCAGCGCTTCGACCAGATCGGCGTCCTGAGCATCCAGATACCGTTTACGCTCGGATTGTTGCGTGTATTCGTCGATCGCCGCGAGGTTGATCGCGCCCAGGCGCTGAATGCGCGCGGCGATGCGTTCAAGTTCTTCTTCGGCAGCCTTCTCGCTGGCCTCGGCGGTCAGGGTGTTGAGCACGCCGTGCAGATCGTAGCCGTCTTCCAGCAGTTGATCCTGCAGAGCCTTGCGGCGCACGGTCAGGGCCTGCCATTCCATGCGTTGCTGTTCGAGCTGGCCACGGATCAATTGCGATTGCTGCTCGGCCTGGGTCCGGCGTTTTTCCGCGTCGCGCAGTTCGCGGTCGGCGTCTTCCAACGCTATCTGCGCGGTCTTGAGTTCGTCGTCGACGCTCATGCGCTTGTCGAGCAACTCTTCGAGTTTCAGACGCAGCTCTTCCAGCGGTGCCTCGCCCTCTTCCAGATTCAAGCTGAGCTGTTCACGTTTTTCAGTCAGGCGCTCGGCCTGCATTTCCAGACGTTCAAGGGCCTGACGCGTCGAATCATGCTGTGCCCGCAGCGACCCCAGGCGCACGGCCAATTGATGCGCGTGATCCTTGTGCTGGCGGGCTTCCTGACGCACGCGATCCAGCCGTTCGCGCAGGCTGTCGCGCTGGGCCAACAGCAATTCGCGCTGTTCGGTATCGAGGGCCATGGCGTCGAGGGCGTCCTGCAACTGGATCCGCGCTTCGCCGATGTTTTCGTGTTCCAGTTCGCGCTGTTCAGCGAGTTCGACCAGCTCTTCGTCGAGGCGGGTGCGACGCAGGTTCAACTGCTCGGCCTTGGCTTTGCCGGCGGACAGCTGAGCTTTCAATTCGCCCTGCTGACGGGCTTCGTCTTGCAGCAAGCGCCGTAAATGTTCGCGGCCGTTTTCCTGCTGACGCTGTTGCGCGCGCAGGGTCTGCAAACGGGTTTCCATGGCCTCGACCGTGGCTTCGCGCTCTTCGCGTTCAGCATGCAGCGATTCGATTTCCTGCCCGCGCGCAAGCATGCCGCTTTCGGCTTCGCTGGCGCGGCGTACCCGCAGGAAATGCCGGCCGACCCAGTAACCGTCGCGGCTGATCAGGCTCTGCCCGGCAGCCAGTTGGCCGCGCAGGGTCAGCGCCTGTTCAAGGCTGTCGACCGGTTTGACCTGAGCGAGCCAAGGCGACAAATCAACCTGTGCCTCGACCTTGTCCAGCAGGCTGCCGGCCACGCGCACGCCATCGTTGCCGGGGCTGAGCAAACGCAGATCGCCCTGGGCAAAACCGGACAGATCGAAGCCGTCGAAATCATCCACCAGCACCGCTTGCAGGTCGGCACCGAGCACGGTTTCCACCGCCAGCTCCCAACCGGCCTCGACCTTCAGGCCTTCGGCCAGACGCGGACGCTCGGCGAGGTTGTGTTCCTTCAACCATTCGGCGGTGCCGGTGCCCGGATCGAGCGCGGCCTGCTGCAAGGCTTCCAGCGATGCGAGGCGACCATTGAGGCGCTGCAAATCGCCCTGCGCCTGTTGCTGCGCAGTCAACGCCTGCTGCAATTCCTGGCGCAGTTGCTCAAGCTTTTCGACCTGGGCTTCTTCGCTGGTCTGCAAATCTTCAAGGGTCGCTTCGGACTCGGCGAGCTGCTCGCTGAGTTCCATGATCGCCGCGTCTTCCGGATCGGCCGACAGCAGCGCGCGCTCTTCGCCCAGACGTTTTTGCCGATCGGCCAGACGCTCCATGCTGGTTTCCAGCTGCTGGATGCGCGACTGCTGCACTTCAGCCTGACGACGGGGTTCGGCGGCGGTCAGGTTGAAGGCGTCCCACTGCTCCTGCCAACCGTGCATGACGGTTTCGGAATCTTCCAGCGCAGCAGCGGCTTCTTCGGCGGCGGCGTTGGTGATTTCCTGCTCGGGAGTCAGTTGATCGAGTTCTTCACCGAGGGTCAGCAGCAACGTGCGGTCGTGGCCCAGGTGCGATTCGGTTTCGAGTCGTGCGCGCTCGGCCTCCTTCAAGTCGTCCTGCAACTGACGCAAACGCTGTTGACCGTGCTGGATGCTCTGCTCGACCCGGGCGATGTCGCCGCCGACCGAATAGAAGCGCCCCTGCACCAGATTGAAGCGCTCGGACAGGTCATGGTGACCATCGCGCAGGCGTTCAATCGCTGCGTCGGCGTTGCGTTGCTCGGCGACCAGCGCTTCGAAGCTGATTTCCTGGTTGCCGATGATCGATTCGCGCTGACCGACCTGATCGTTCAGATCCTGCCAGCGCAGGGCCGACAGTTGCGCCTTGAGCTGGCGTTCTTCGGCCTTGTATTCCTGATACTTCTTGGCGGCCTCGGCCTGACGGTGCAGGCGTTCCAGCTGGCGTTCGAGCTCTTCGCGCAGGTCAGTCAGACGGGCAAGGTTTTCGTGGGTGCGGCGGATGCGGTTTTCGGTCTCGCGCCGGCGCTCCTTGTACTTGGAGATGCCGGCGGCTTCTTCGATGAAGTTACGCAGGTCTTCGGGCTTGGACTCGATCAGCTTGGAGATCATCCCCTGCTCGATGATCGAGTAGCTGCGCGGGCCGAGGCCGGTGCCGAGGAAGATGTCGGTGATGTCGCGGCGACGGCATTTGGCGCCGTTGAGGTAATAAGTCGTCTGGCTGTCGCGGGTCACTTTGCGGCGGATCGAAATTTCCGCGTACGCCGCCCACTCGCCCAGCAGCGTGCCGTCGGAGTTGTCGAACACCAGCTCGATGCTTGCCTGGCTCACCGGTTTGCGGCTGGTCGAGCCGTTGAAGATGACGTCGGTCATCGACTCGCCGCGCAGGTTCTTGGCCGAGCTTTCGCCCATCACCCAGCGCACGGCGTCGATGATGTTCGACTTGCCGCAACCGTTCGGCCCGACGACGGCCGCCATGTTGCTTGGGAAGTTCACTGTGGTCGGGTCGACGAAGGATTTGAACCCCGCCAGCTTGATGCACTTGAGCCGCAAGGTCAGGCAACCGTCAGGGCGGACACCACCAGATCGCAGCTGCGCTGGGCGTAAGCCGTCAGCACGATGCGGATCTGCGGCAGGTCACGGGCGAGGACGGCGGCGAGCAGGCGTTCGAACAGTTCGAGGAACTCGCTCATCTCGGCCTTGCGCTGTTCAAGCGCGAGGAAGTACGCGCGGCTCATGGCCGGTTGCAGGTTTTCCACCGTTTCTTGCAGGTACGGGTTGTTGGCGAACGGGTACGCGGCGCGCATCACATTGAAACTGTCGTCGACGAAGGTGCGGATGTCCTGACGCTCGTAGCTGGCGGTCAGGCGCTGCTGGATCTGCACGAACGGCGCCATGTCGGACTGGACTTGCCAGCCATTGGCCACTGCGTTACCGAGCAGGATGTACAGCTCGCTCATCAGCGTGCACAGGCTCTGCACCTTGTGCGCCGTCAGCTCGGTGACGTGGGCGCCGCGGCGCGGCAGGATCGCGATCAGGTGACGGCGCTCGAGGATCAGCAAGGCTTCGCGGACCGAGCCGCGGCTGACGTTCAGCGCCAGCGTGACCTTCTGTTCCTGGATGCGCTCTCCCGGCTTCATTTCGCCGCGAATGATCCGTTCGGCGAGGTGGTGAGCGATTTGCTCGGCGAGGCTGTCCGGCGCCTTGAACGTCATGGTTGTCCTTCAAACTCTTCGATCTGCACAAGCGGCGCAGTGTAGCGCAATGCGCGGTCATGGCGGAGTGCCCGCACAGCGGTTTTTGGCACGAATCCCGCAAAAAAGCGCTTGATCCAATGAGGGTCAATACTGAAGAGACACGTGGTTGAGCGACAAAACGGTTTTTCCTGACCTTTAAGTCAGAAAACCATTGACCGAAAAGTCAGACCTGCTAAATTCGGCTCAAGTCGCTCAACAACAATAATGAGTCTGCGAGGCCTTCCGTGATCCAGTTTTTACTTAACCAGGAACTCCGTAGCGAGCACGCCCTGGACCCGAACCTGACTGTGCTCAACTACCTGCGCGAACACGTGGGTAAATCCGGCACCAAAGAAGGCTGCGCCAGCGGTGACTGCGGCGCCTGTACGGTGGTGGTCGGCGAGTTACAGACGGATGACGATGGCCGCGAGCACATTCGCTATCGCAGCCTCAACTCGTGCCTGACGTTCGTTTCGTCGCTGCACGGCAAACAACTCATCAGCGTCGAAGACCTCAAGCACAAAGGCGAACTGCACAGCGTGCAGAAAGCCATGGTCGAGTGCCACGGTTCGCAGTGCGGTTTTTGCACACCCGGTTTCGTGATGTCGCTGTTCGCCCTGCAAAAGAACAGCGATGCACCGGATCATGCCAAGGCCCACGAAGCGCTGGCCGGCAACCTTTGCCGCTGCACCGGCTACCGGCCGATTTTGGCCGCTGCCGAGCAATCCTGCTGCAGCAAGCAGCCTGACCAGTTCGACGCCCGCGAAGCGGAAACCATCTCCCGCCTCAAAGCCATTGCCCCGACATCGATCGGCGAACTCAACAGCGGCGACAAACGCTGCCTGGTGCCGCTGACCGTGGCCGATCTGGCCGATCTTTACGACGCTTATCCACAAGCCCGACTGCTGGCTGGCGGCACCGATCTGGCGCTGGAAGTCACGCAGTTCCACCGCACCCTGCCGGTGATGATCTACGTCGGCAACGTCGCCGAAATGAAGCGCATCGAGCACTTCGAGGATCGCATCGAAATCGGCGCCGCCACCGCCCTCTCCGACTGCTACGAAGCGCTGAACGCCGAGTACCCGGACTTCGGCGAACTGCTGCACCGCTTCGCCTCCCTGCAGATCCGCAACCAAGGCACTTTGGGCGGCAACATCGGCAACGCCTCGCCGATCGGTGACTCGCCACCGCTGCTGATTGCCCTCGGCGCGCAGATCGTGCTGTGCAAGGGCGAGACCCGCCGCACGCTGGCCCTCGAGGATTACTTCATCGATTACCGAGTTACCGCACGTCAGGAAAGCGAGTTCATCGAGAAGATCATCGTCCCACGCGCCACGGCTGAGCAGCGCTTCCGCGCCTATAAAGTCTCCAAGCGTCTGGACGACGACATCTCCGCCGTCTGCGCCGCGTTCAATCTGCGCGTCGAGAACGGCGTGATCACCGACGCCCGCGTCGCCTTCGGCGGCATGGCCGCGATCCCGAAACGCGCCGCTCATTGTGAAGCCGTGCTGCTCGGTCAGCCGTTCAACAATGCTGTGGTCGAACGCGCCTGCACCGCGCTGGGCGAGGATTTCACCCCGCTCTCGGACTTCCGCGCCAGCAAGGAATACCGCCTGCTCAGCGCGCAGAACCTGCTGCGCAAATACTTCATCGAACTGCAAACACCGCACATCGAGACTCGGGTGACCGCTTATGTCTAACCATCACGGCGTAGAGAAAACTCAAGCTGAACTGGCTGAATTGTTCGCCAGGGACCTGACCACCGGCGTCGGCCGCAGCGTCAAGCACGACAGCGCCGCCAAGCATGTGTCCGGTGAAGCGCAGTACATCGATGACCGCCTGGAATTCCCCAATCAGTTGCACGTTTACGCGCGGCTGTCGGATCGCGCCCACGCAAAAATCATCAGCATCGACACCAAGCCCTGCTACGCCTTCGAAGGCGTACGCATTGCCATCACCCACGAAGACGTACCGGGTCTGAAAGACATCGGCCCGTTGATGCCGGGCGATCCGCTGCTGGCTATCGATGACGTGCAATTCGTCGGTCAACCGGTGCTGGCCGTGGCCGCAAAAGATCTGGAAACCGCACGCAAGGCCGCCATGGCCGCAATTATCGAATACGAAGATCTTGAACCGGTGCTGGACGTGGTCGAAGCCCTGCGCAAACGCCACTTCGTGCTCGACAGCCACACCCATCAGCGCGGCGATTCGGCCAATGCCTTGGCCACGGCTGAGCATCGCATTCAAGGCACGCTGCACATCGGCGGTCAGGAACACTTCTATCTGGAGACACAGATCTCCTCGGTAATGCCGACCGAAGACGGCGGCATGATCGTCTACTGCTCCACTCAGAACCCCACCGAAGTGCAGAAACTGGTGGCCGAAGTCCTCGACGTGTCGATGAACAAGATCGTGGTCGACATGCGCCGCATGGGCGGTGGTTTTGGCGGCAAGGAAACTCAGGCTGCCAGCCCGGCCTGCTTGTGCGCAGTGATCGCGCACCTCACCGGCCAGCCGACCAAGATGCGCCTGCCACGGGTCGAAGACATGCTGATGACCGGCAAGCGTCACCCGTTCTACGTCGAGTACGACGTCGGCTTCGACAGCACCGGGCGCTTGCACGGCATCGCGATGGATCTGGCCGGTAACTGCGGCTGCTCGCCTGACCTGTCGGCCTCGATTGTCGACCGGGCGATGTTCCACTCGGACAACTCGTACTACCTCGGCGATGCGACCATCAACGGCCACCGCTGCAAGACCAACACCGCGTCGAACACCGCGTATCGTGGTTTCGGCGGCCCGCAAGGGATGGTCGCGATCGAAGAAGTGATGGACGCCATCGCTCGTCACCTGAACCTCGATCCGCTGGCCGTGCGCAAGGCCAACTACTACGGCAAGACCGAGCGCAACGTCACCCATTACTACCAGACCGTCGAGCACAACATGCTCGAAGAGATGACCGCCGAGCTGGAAGAAAGCAGCCAGTACGCCGAGCGTCGCGAAGCGATCCGTCGCTACAACGCCAACAGCCCGATCCTGAAGAAAGGCCTGGCGCTGACCCCGGTGAAGTTCGGCATTTCCTTCACCGCCAGCTTCCTCAACCAGGCCGGTGCCTTGGTGCACGTCTACACCGACGGCAGCATCCATCTGAACCACGGCGGCACGGAAATGGGACAGGGCCTGAACACCAAGGTTGCGCAGGTCGTGGCCGAAGTGTTCCAGGTGGAAATGGACCGCGTGCAGATCACCGCGACCAACACCGACAAAGTGCCGAACACCTCGCCGACGGCGGCATCCAGCGGCGCTGACCTCAACGGCAAAGCCGCGCAGAACGCAGCAGAAATCATCAAGCAACGCCTGGTCGAATTCGCCGCGCGGCACTACAAGGTCAGCGAAGAAGACGTGGAATTCCACAACGGCCACGTGCGGGTTCGTGACCATATCCTGACCTTCGAAGCGCTGATCCAGCTGGCGTATTTCAATCAGGTTTCGCTGTCGAGCACCGGGTTCTACAAGACCCCGAAAATCTACTACGACCGCAGCCAGGCCCGTGGCCGGCCGTTCTACTACTTCGCCTTCGGCGCGGCGTGCTGCGAGGTGATCGTCGACACCCTGACCGGCGAGTACAAGATGCTGCGTACCGACATCCTCCACGACGTCGGCGCCTCGCTGAACCCGGCCATAGACATCGGCCAGGTCGAGGGTGGTTTCGTCCAGGGCATGGGCTGGCTGACCATGGAAGAATTGGTCTGGAACAACAAGGGCAAGCTGATGACCAACGGCCCGGCCAGCTACAAGATCCCGGCGGTGGCGGACATGCCGCTGGACCTGCGGGTGAAGCTGGTGGAGAACCGCAAGAACCCGGAAGACACGGTGTTCCACTCCAAGGCTGTCGGTGAGCCGCCGTTCATGCTCGGCATCGCCGCGTGGTGTGCGATCAAGGATGCGGTGGCCAGCCTTGGCGACTACAGGCATCAACCGAAGATCGACGCCCCGGCGACTCCGGAGCGGGTGTTGTGGGGTTGCGAGCAGATGCGTCAGCTCAAGGCGGTGAAAGCCGTAGAAGCTGAAACCGAGTTGGCTCCGCTCTAAGACCGAGGTGCGGCCTTCGCGGGCAAGCCCGCTCCCACAGAGATATGCGCTGACTGTTGGACTTGTGCAAATTCAATGTGGGAGCGGGCTTGCTCGCGAAGAGGCCCGAACAGACAACGACAGATGTCGAGGTGAACATGTACAACTGGATCGACGCCCTCGCCGACCTGCAGAACCAGGGTGAACCCTGCGTTCTGGTGACGATCATCGAAGAGCTCGGCTCGACGCCACGCAATGCCGGCTCGAAAATGGTCGTCAGCGCTCGTCAGACGTTCGACACCATCGGTGGCGGGCACCTGGAATACAAAGCCATGCAGATCGCCCGCGAGATGCTCGCCAGCGGCAAGCAGGACACCCATCTGGAGCGCTTCAGCCTCGGCGCCAGTCTGGGCCAGTGCTGCGGCGGCGCGACAGTGCTGCTGTTCGAACCGATGGGCCAGGTGCAGGCACAGATCGCCGTGTTCGGTGCCGGTCATGTCGGTCGCGCGCTGGTACCCTTGCTCGCCAGCCTGCCCTGCCGGGTGCGCTGGATCGATTCCCGGGAAGAAGAATTTCCTGAGCAGATTCCCCACGGCGTGCGCAAAATCGTCGCCGAGGAACCGGTGGATGAAATCGACGACCTGCCCGCCGGCAGTTACTGCATCGTCATGACCCACAACCATCAGCTGGATCTGGAACTCACCGCCGCCATCCTCAAGCGCAACGACTTCACCTGGTTCGGCCTGATCGGCTCGAAAACCAAACGGGCCAAGTTCGAACATCGCCTGCGTGATCGTGGTTTCGACGCCAGTGTCGTGCAACGCATGCGCTGCCCGATGGGTATCGGCGAAGTCAAAGGCAAATTGCCTGTGGAAATCGCCATCTCCATCGCCGGCGAGATCATCGCCACCTATAACGCCAATTTCGGCCAGCACACCGCCAGCGCCGAACCGATTGCCAAACTGCTGCCGGTTTCGCGCCGCAGTCAGGCCGCCACACTCAAAGCCTCAAACTGATTAGAGAAATCTCATGCCTCTGACTCGTAAAGCCTACCGCGCCGCCATCCTGCACAGCATCGCCGACCCAGCCGAGGTCGGCATCGAAGCCTCCTACGAGTATTTCGAGGACGGCCTGCTGGTGGTCGATGGCGGCAAGATCAGCGCCCTCGGCCACGCCAGCGAACTGCTGCCGACCCTGCCGGCGGACATCGAGATCGTTCATCACAAGGATGCGCTGATCACTCCGGGCTTCATCGACACCCACATCCACCTGCCGCAGACCGGTATGGTCGGCGCCTACGGCGAGCAATTGCTCGACTGGCTGAACACCTACACCTTCCCGTGCGAAAGCCAGTTCGCCGACAAGGCCCACGCCGATGAAGTGGCGGACATCTTCATCAAAGAATTGCTGCGCAACGGCACCACCACCGCGCTGGTGTTCGGCAGCGTCCATCCACAGTCGGTGAACTCGTTCTTCGAAGCGGCCGAGAAGCTGGACCTGCGGATGATCGCCGGCAAGGTGATGATGGATCGCAACGCGCCGGATTACCTGACCGACACCCCGGAATCGAGCTACGTCGACAGCAAGGCGCTGATCGAGCGCTGGCACGGCAAGGGTCGTCTGCACTATGCAGTCACCCCGCGCTTCGCTCCGACCAGCACCCCGGAACAGCTGACCCTCGCCGGCCAGTTGCTCAGCGAATACCCGGATCTGTACATGCAGACCCACATCAGCGAAAACCTCAAGGAAGTCGAGTGGGTCAAGGAGCTGTTCCCGGAGCGCAAGGGCTATCTGGACGTCTACGACCACTACCAATTGCTCGGCGAGCGCTCGGTGTTTGCCCACGGCGTGCACCTGTGCGACGACGAATGCGCGCGCCTGGCGGAGACCGGTTCGGCGGTCGCGTTCTGCCCGACCTCGAACTTCTTCTTGGGCAGCGGCCTGTTCAACCTGCCGATGGCCGAGAAGCACAAACTGAATGTCGGCCTCGGTACTGACGTCGGCGGCGGCACCAGTTTTTCGCTGCTGCAAACCCTGAACGAAGCCTACAAGGTGATGCAGCTGCAAGGCGCGCGCCTGAGCCCGTTCAAGTCGCTGTACCTCGCCACCCTAGGCGGCGCGCGGGCATTGCGTCTGGAAGACAAGATCGGCAACCTGCAACCGGGCTCCGACGCCGACTTCCTGGTGCTGGATTACAACGCCACGCCGTTGATGAGCTATCGCCTGAAGCAGGCCAACAACATTGCCGAAACGCTGTTCGTGCTGATGACCCTGGGCGATGACCGCACTGTGGCCCAGACCTATGCGGCGGGCGCGCTGGTGCACCAGCGCTGAGTTTTCCCAAGGCAAAAAAAATCCCCCGGTAGCGTTCAGCTCCGGGGGATTTTTATTGCCTGTCAGGACGTCTTCGCGAGCAAGCCCGCTCCCACAGGGGGAATGCATTTCAAATGTGGGAGCGGGCTTGCCCGCGAATGCCGCGACTCGGTGCCGGTCAGAGCTTGACCGCCGGCCGCCCCGGCTTCTTGGTCTGCAACAGGTGCGAGAACACCGCATGCAGATCGTCGGACGCGCTTTCCTCGTCGAGGTTGAGCTTGCTGTCGATGTGATCCATGTGATGCATCATCAGGTCCACCGCCAGCTCGCCGTTGCGCGCTTCGATGGCGTCGATCAACTGGGTGTGTTCGTCGTAGGAACAGTGCGAACGGTTGCCGCTTTCATATTGGGCAATGATCAGCGATGTCTGCGAAACCAGGCTGCGCTGGAAGCTGATCAACGGCGCGTTCTTCGCTGCCTCGGCCAGTTTCAGGTGGAATTCGCCCGAGAGACGGATGCCGGCGCCGCGATCGCCACGGGAGAAGCTGTCGCGCTCGTCGTTGACCATCTGGCGCAGTTCGGCGATCTGCTCGGCGGTGGCGTGCTGCACCGCAAGCTCGGTGATCGCGCGCTCCACCAGACGTCGGGCGAGGAACACCTGACGCGCCTCTTCAACGCTCGGGCTGGCGACGACCGCGCCACGGTTCGGCCGCAACAGCACCACGCCTTCATGGGCCAGACGCGAGAGCGCGCGGCGAATGATGGTGCGGCTGACCCCGAAAATTTCCCCCAGCGCTTCTTCGCTCAACTTTGTGCCGGGCGCCAGGCGCTGTTCAAGGATGGCCTCGAAGATATGCGCATAGACGATATCGTCCTGGGTTCCGCTGCGGCCGGCTTTGCCTGCTCGCGGTTGTTTCTTGAGGGGTTGCAACTGTTCGTTCATGGGCACTCGAGTCGGGAAGAACTGCGGCGAATTGACCGTGACTGTAATACGGCACAGTGGGTCGCTGGCAAGTATCGCGTAAAAAACAGCGCGATTGTACACAATGGAAGGTGGCAACACGACTGTACGGCTGTTTGTGGCTTTGTCTGTATTGCAACGCTTCGTTACGTTTGAGTTTAGGCTTAAACCCGAAATCCGTGGCTTGAACAAGGAATGCCGCTGTCATGAACGAAATTACCCACACCCGACTGCGCCCGCTGGCGGACACATCGCCCTCCGCCATCGTCGCCGGGTTCATCGCGATGATGACCGGCTACACCAGTTCGCTGGTGCTGATGTTCCAGGCCGGACAGGCGGCGGGACTGACCAGCGGGCAGATTTCGTCATGGATCTGGGCGATATCCATCGGCATGGCGGTGTGTTCGATCGGCCTGTCCCTGCGTTATCGCACGCCAATCACGATTGCCTGGTCGACACCCGGCGCGGCGCTGCTGATCACCAGCCTCGGCGGCGTTACCTACGGCGAAGCCATCGGTGCCTACATCACCTGCGCGGTGCTGGTGACGATTTGCGGCCTGACCGGCAGCTTCGAACGCCTAGTGAAAAAGATCCCGGCCTCCCTCGCCGCCGCGCTGCTGGCGGGGATTCTGTTCAAGATCGGCAGCGAAATTTTCGTCGCCGCGCAACACCGCACCGGCCTGGTGCTGGGGATGTTCTTCACTTATCTGATCGTCAAACGCCTGTCGCCACGTTATGCGGTGCTCGCTGCGCTGCTGATCGGCACCGCACTGTCGGGCGTCATGGGGCTGCTGGACTTCAGCGGTTTTCATCTGGAAGTGGCGACACCGGTCTGGACCACGCCGCACTTTTCCCTGGCCGCGACCATCAGCATCGGCATTCCGCTGTTTGTGGTAGCGATGACCTCGCAAAACATGCCCGGCATCGCCGTGCTGCGGGCCGACGGCTACAACGTCCCGGCCTCGCCGCTGATCACCGCCACCGGCATCGCCTCCCTTCTGCTGGCGCCGTTCGGTTCCCACGGCATCAATCTGGCGGCCATCAGCGCGGCGATCTGCACCGGGCCGCATGCTCATGAGGATCGCAACAAACGTTACACCGCAGCGGTGTGGTGCGGGATTTTCTACGGGATTGCCGGTGTGTTCGGCGCCACGCTGGCGGCGCTGTTCGCCGCGCTGCCGAAAGAACTGGTGCTATCGATTGCCGCGCTGGCGCTGTTCGGTTCGATCATCAACGGCTTGAGCATCGCCATGACCGAGGTGAAGGAACGGGAAGCGGCGCTGATCACCTTCATGGTCACGGCGTCGGGGCTGACGCTGTTTTCCATCGGTTCGGCCTTCTGGGGGATTGTCGCGGGGGTGCTGACCTTGCTGATCCTCAACTGGCGCAAGGCCTGAGTAAAACGCAGGCATAAAAAAACGGCGACCCTCAGGTCGCCGTTTTTTTCAGTATCACTTGGCCGCGTTGATCGGCTTTTCCGGATACCAGACGTCCAGCAGCGGGCTGATTTCAGTAGAAGTCAGCTCGGAGCGGGTTTTCAGCCAGGCTTCAACAGCAGCGCGCTGCTCTTCGGAGACCGAACCACGCTTCTGCAGGCAAACCAGACCGAAGTCATCGCCGCCGACATAGCCCAGACCGTTGGCTTCCATGGCCTCTTTGATGAATGCTTCGAGGAAAGCGTCAATGGCTTCTTCGGACAGGTCTTCTTTGAAGCCCAGGTTCAGTTCGAAACCCAGCTCTTGAAATTCATCGACGCACAGTTTTTTGCGCAGACGCTGGGAACGGTTAGTCGCCATTGGAACAATCCTCTTAAGTAATAACGGCCGGCACTTTACCAGTTTAAGCCGGCGATTGCCCGACTCTCTGGGACGTGCGTGCGACCGCCTGTAAAAAAATAACGAATTGGCGCCCTTGCGAAAGGCACAAGCTGTTACACCTTGGGGCATAATGCCGACACTTTCATGACCACTGAGGGCCTTTTCATCCATGTCCTCGTCTTTTTCCCCCTCGGCTGTAGGGTTTTATTTCATATGATCAAATCGTTGCGTCCTCTGCTCCTGGCCGGTCTTCTTCTGCCGCTGGCCTTGCCCGTCTCCGCTGCCACCATCAACACTGCCCTGACCCCCAACGTCGAAAAAGCCCTCAAGGCCAGCAAGCTGCAGCCCACTGCCCTGTCGCTGGTGATGGTGCCGCTGGACGGCCCGGGCACGCCGACCGTGTACAACGCCGACGTGTCGGTCAACCCGGCCTCGACCATGAAGCTGGTCACCACTTACGCGGCGCTGGAAATGCTCGGCCCCAACCATCAGTGGAAAACCGAGTTCTACACCGACGGCGACCTTAACGGCGGGATCCTCAACGGCAACCTCTACCTCAAGGGTGGTGGCGATCCGAAACTGAACATGGAAAAACTCTGGCTGCTGATGCGCGACCTGCGCGCCAACGGCGTGACTCAGGTCACCGGTGATCTGGTACTCGATCGCAGCTTCTTCGTGCAGCCGCAACTGCCGGAATTCAACGATGACGGCAATGACGAGAACAAGCCGTTCCTGGTCAAGCCGGATTCGCTGCTGGTCAACCTCAAGGCCCTGCGTTTCGTGGCCCGCAATGACAATGGCCGGGTGTTGATCTCGGTCGAACCGCCGATTGCCAGCATCAACATCGAAAACACCGTCAAAGCGCTCAACTCCAAACAATGCACCGGGGGCGTGCGCTACAACCCGGTGCCGCAGGCCGATGGCAGCGTGACCGTGACCGTGGCCGGCCAGTTGGGCGAAGGCTGCAGCTCGCAGACTTACCTGTCGCTGCTCGACCACGCGACCTACACCGCCGGCGCCGTGCGGGCGATCTGGAAGGAACTAGGCGGCAGCATCCAGGGCAAGGATCGTCTGGCCCCGACGCCGAGCAGCGCCAAAGTGCTGGCCCGCGCGTTCTCGCCGGATCTGGCGGAAATCATCCGCGACATCAACAAGTACAGTAACAACACCATGGCTCAGCAGCTGTTCCTGAGCCTGGGCCAGAAATTCCGCAACGACGCCGATGGCGATGACGCCAAGGCTGCGCAACGCGTGGTCCGTCAGTGGCTGGCGAAAAAAGGCATCACCGCGCCGCACCTGGTGATGGAGAACGGCTCCGGTCTGTCGCGTTCGGAGCGGGTCAGCGCCCGTGAAATGGCCAGCATGCTGCAAGCGGCCTGGCACAGCCCGTACGCCGCCGAATACATCAGCTCGCTGCCGATTGCCGGCACCGACGGCACCATGCGCAAACGCCTGAAAACCACCGCGATGCGCGGCGAAGCCCACGTCAAGACCGGCACCCTGAACACCGTGCGGGCGATTGCCGGCTTCAGCCGCGACGTCAACGGCAACACCTGGGCGGTGGTGGCGATCCTCAACGACAAGGCCCCGTTCGGCGCGTCGTCGGTGCTGGATCAGGTGCTGCTGGACCTGTACAAGCAGCCGCGGACGCCGCAGACCGCTTCTGTTCTGTAAGCACACCACAAAACACTGTGGGAGCGACGGTGCGACGACTCGACTTGCTCGCGAAGGCGTCCATTCAGTCGATGAAGATGTCGACTTTGATGGCCCCTTCGCGAGCAGGCTCGCTCCCACAGGGGTTCAGCGGCAAACCGGATCAGTTCATCTGCCGCTCAACCCGATCCCGTCCGCCCTGTTTCGCCGCATAAACCCCGGAATCCGCCCGCAGCAACAATGCGTCCGCGCCCTCTCCCGGTCGCCAGCTGGCAATCCCGAAACTGGCCGTCACCACCCCCACCACATCAATTGGCGCACTGCGCAGGCTGTGCCATAACTCTTCGGCCAGCATGAGGGCGTGATCGCCGTCGATGTCCGGGCACAGCACCATGAATTCTTCGCCGCCCAACCGGCAGAACACGTCGGTACGCCGCAGACGATGGCCGATGCGCTCGCAGACCGCCTGCAACACGCGGTCGCCCGCTGCGTGACCGTACTGATCGTTGATCCGCTTGAAGTGGTCGATGTCGAGCATGATCACTGACAACTCGCCTCCGCCGCGCTCGACCCGGGCCATTTCGGTGGTCAGGCGCTCCTGGAAATAGCGCCGGTTGTGAATGCCGGTCAAAGCGTCGGTCACCGACAGGGCGCGCAACTCTTCTTCGACGCGCTTCAGGTCGGAGATGTCGGAAATGTAACCGTGCCACAGCACGCCGCCGCCCGGCAGTTCCTCCGGGGTCGCCTCGCCGCGAACCCAGCGCAGGCCGCGCTCGGGCAGCTGCACACGGTATTCCTCGCGCCACGGGCTGAGGTTGTCCGCCGAAGCGCGGATCGACTTGCGCACACGGCTGACGTCCTGCGGATGAATGCGGGTGAAGATGGCTTCGGCGTTGAGCAGCAGCACATCCGGCTCCAGCTCGTAGATCTCGCGGATGCCATCGCTGGCGTAGATCACGCTGAAACGCCCGTCGAATTCCATCTTGAATTGATAGATCCCGCCGGGAACGTGGGCGCTGAGCTTCTTCAACAGCACGTCCCGTGCGGCCAGCGCTTCATGCACGCGCTTGCGCTCGGTGATGTCGATGCAGATCGCCAGATGACCGACCCACAGCCCCTGCTCGTCCAGCACCGGGGTAGCGAGCATGTTCACCGGCAGGTGGCTGCCATCCTTGCGCACCAGCGTCCACTCCCGCGCTTCGTGCCCGCCGACTTCGCCGCCCTCCACCAGCATCGCCTGACAGGTCGGAATGACCTTGCCATAGCGGGCGCTGAGTTCCGCCGCGCGCGACACCAGTTCCCGGGGAAAGTGCAGGTTTTCCAGGGTCATGTGGCCGACCACTTCGTTGCTTTGATAACCGAGCATCTGCTCGGCGCCGGGGTTGAAGGTGTTGATCACCCCGCGCAGATCGGTGGCGATGATTGCTACCTGGGTCGCCGCGTTGAGCACGCCGCGCAACTGGCCGTGGGTGCCGCGCAGTTCCTGTTCACGCTCATGCAGCTCCTGAGTGCGCAACTCGACCATGCGCAACGCGCGCTGGCGCTGACTGACCAGCACATAAAGCAGCGCGCTCAACAGCAGACTGAGCAACCCGCCCAGCACTACCACGCTGCCAACCGACGAATGGTTGGCCTGCATGAACGCTTCGCTGGGAAGAATATCCACCTGATAGTCGTGATCGGCCATGCGCACCAGGCGGGTGGCGGACAGATCGCTCGGCGCCGGTTCATTGGTCGATTCGAACAACACTTCATGCTGATCGTTGTTGGACAGATCGAGAATGCGTACCGACAGGTAGTCATGGAGTGCGTCCGGCAAGCCGTCCGCCAGCAGCTGACGCATGCTGATCACTGCCATCACATAACCAAAAGATACGTTTTCGCCCTGACGAACCACTGGCGCGACCAGCAGGACGCCGCGTGCATAAGCCGGCTCGATCGCCACCAGATGCATCGGCTGCGACACCGCCAGACCGTGGAGCTGGTCAGCCCGTTCAAGGGTCGATCGGCGCAACGGCTGCGCCAGCAAGTCATAACCCAGCGGCGAGCCGAGCCGGCTCTGGGTCTGGCTGTACACCACGACTACATATTCATCGCGAGACGAGGCCAGTTGCAGTTCGCCGCGTGCATTGAGTTCGCGCACGCTGAAGGTGGTCAGGCCCTCATCTCGCACCCGCTTCTCGAACGCTGCACGCTCGGCACCGCTCACCCGCAAGGCGAACGAATAGGCCTGGGTGCGCAGTAATAAAGGTTGGGTGTAGCCGTCGAATTCGGCGCGGGACACCGATTCGGAGTTGGCGAAGAACCGGCGCAGGCCGTCGAGGCGTTGCTCCTGATCCTGAAAACGTTCTTCGATGCGGCTGTAGCGCTCGTTGGCCAGTAGCTGGAAGCGTTGGCGCAACTGGCTGTGAAACTGATTGAGGGTGCCCCAGGCGAGCAGCCCCGTGAGAATCCCGCCGGCGAGCAATACCAGCAGCGCGACCAGCCAGGCCGAGACTTCTTCGCTGATAAAACCCAATATCTTCGGGCGCACGGGGTGCAACGACATAAAAGCCACTCACTACGTCAGCATCTGCGGGAAAAACCCCATCGGCCGTGTGTGAGTTATAGCTATTAGCCACTAATTTGGCTAGCTCTGAACGGATCCAAGAGCCTTTAAAAATCAAGGCTCTGTGGATCCAATTTTGCAGAGTGTCAACGAGCCGTGATTTTCCAGGCGCGGTGGATCTTGCCGTTGCGGGCGAAATCCGGATCGATGGTGCTGGCGGTGATTTCCTCGACCGCGTAACGCTCGGTCAGGTTGTCTTCGAGCTGGAACTTGCGGAAGTTGTTGGAGAAGTACAACACCCCGCCCGCAGCCAGACGGGCCATGGCCAGGTCGATCAACTGCACCTGATCACGCTGCACGTCGAAGATGCCTTCCATGCGCTTGGAGTTGGAGAAGGTCGGCGGATCGATGAAGATCAGGTCGTACTCTTCGCGGCAGCTCTCCAGCCACGCCATCACGTCGCCCTGCTCCAGACGGTTCTTGTCGGAGAAACCGTTGAGCGACAGGTTGCGGCGCGCCCAGTCGAGGTAGGTTTTCGACAGGTCGACGCTGGTGGTGCTGCGCGCGCCGCCCTTGGCCGCGTGTACGCTGGCGGTCGCGGTGTAGCAGAACAGGTTGAGGAAGCGCTTGCCGGCAGCCTCTTTCTGGATCCGCATGCGCATCGGCCGGTGATCGAGAAACAGTCCGGTGTCGAGGTAGTCGGTGAGGTTGACCAGCAGCTTCACGCCGCCCTCGGTCACCTCATTGAACTTGCCCTGGGCCGCCTGACGCTCGTACTGCTTGGTGCCGCTCTGACGCTCGCGGCGCTTGACCACCACGCGGTTCTTGTCGATGTTCAGCGCCTGCGGGATCGCCGCCAAGGCGTCGAACATGCGGATCGAGGCCTTTTCCGGGTCGATCGACTTCGGCGCGGCGTATTCCTGAACGTGCACCCAGTCGTGGTACAGGTCGATGGCCATGGCGTATTCCGGCATGTCCGCATCGTAGACGCGGTAGCAATCGATGCCTTCGCGCTTGACCCACTTGCCCATCGCCTTGAGGTTCTTCTGCAGGCGGTTGGCAAACATCTGCCCGCCTTCGCTCAGGCGCGGTTGCTCGACCACTGGCGCTGGCGCAGGGGTTGGCTTGATCGGATTGCCGTTCTTGTTGAACTTGCGCTCTTGCGGCTCGTTTGGCGTCTGGTCGTAAGCGGCTTGCTCGCGCTCGGCCTGGCGTTGCTCCGGGGTGCGACGCTCGCCGGTGACGAACTGATCCGGCAGGACTTTGATCAACAGCAGCTTGCACGGCAGCGCGCCGTTCCAGAACGAATACTGCTTGTGGCTGCGGATGCCCATGCGCTTGCCCAGATCCGGCGCGCCGGTGAACACCGCCGCTTCCCAGTTCAGGCAGGCCTGACGCAGACGCTCGCCGAGGTTCTGGTAGAGGTACAACAGACTGGCTTCATCACCCAGACGCTCGCCGTACGGCGGGTTGCAGATGACCAGGCCTTTCTGGTTCTGGTCCGGACGCGGCTCGAACGTCGCGACTTCGCCCTGATAAATCTTGATCCACTCGCTCAGGCCAGCGCGTTCAACGTTGTTGCGGCCCGGCTGAATCAGGCGTGGGTCGGCTTCATAACCACGGATCCACAGCGGTGGCCTGGCCAGACCGGCAGCGGCGCGCTCGACGGCTTCTTCATGCAGTTTTTTCCACAGCGCCGGTACGTGACCGAGCCAGGCGGTGAAACCCCACTGCTCGCGACGCAGGTTCGGCGCCATATCGGCGGCGATCATGCCGGCTTCGACCAGGAACGTGCCGACACCGCACATCGGGTCAGCCAGCGCGCCACCTTCGGCGGCAATGCGCGGCCAGCCGGAACGGATCAGGATCGCCGCCGCAAGGTTTTCCTTCAGCGGCGCAGCGCCCTGCTGCAAGCGGTAGCCGCGCTGGTGCAGGCTGTGGCCGGAGAGGTCGAGGGACAGAATCGCTTCGCCGCGATCCAGGCGCAGGTGAATGCGCAGGTCCGGGTTGAGCTTGTCGATGCTTGGGCGATCACCCTGCGGGGTGCGCAGTTTGTCGACGATGGCGTCCTTGACCTTCAGGGCGCCGAAGTGGGTGTTGTCGATGCCCGAGCCATGGCCGCTGAATTCAACGGCCAGGGTGCCGTCGGCCAGCATGTGATCCTGCCAGTCGAGGTCGAGTACACCGTGGTACAGGTCTTCGGCGTTTTTCATCGGGAAGCGCTTGAGCACCAGCAGCACCCGGTTGGCCAGACGCGACCAGAGGCACAGGCGATAAGCGGTTTCCATGGTCGCCATGCCACGCACGGCGGAGGTGTGTTCGCGGGCCTCTTCAAGGCCAAGCCCGACGGCTTCCTCGATGAGCAGGCCTTCAAGGCCTTTGGGGCAAGTGAGGAAGAGTTCGAAACGGTCGGACATGGTTTTTCCAGAGCCTTTGGCTAATGAACCGGCAACGCATTGCCGATCCGGTTTTCAATCAGGCGCTTTTCTACAAGAGCGCCCGCGTGGCACGAAGGTGTGCCGTTCCATCCCCGCTGCTCGGGTTAAAAGAGCTTAGATGCCGGGACAGATAAAAAAGTTGAAGCAACAAAATGACTCAAAGCAACCCTTCGTCGAATAGTACCCCAGCGTAAACGTGGGTCATTCTCACTAAAGGATTAACCTCATCATCCAGCGCGGGGCCGATCATACCGGGGTTTGGCCAATAAACACTGGATAAATACGCGGTTACTTATGGCCATAGCATCTTTTTCGTTACGTCCTTATGACAAAACGGTCATTCCATCGATGTGACTCATTGGTTAGAACTGGACACAGGTTGACGTCGCAACGGCGTCAACACCTTGGCTCGCCACGCCGGCAGCGAGCCGCCAACGGCAGAGTTTTTCTGCCAGACCTCAATTGAGGTCGACGCGACAAAAACAGTCAACAAGTGAGGGAAACACCCTATGAGAAGACTTAAGCGTGATCCGTTGGAAAGAGCATTTTTGCGCGGATATCAATATGGCGTTGGTGGCAAATCCCGTGAGCTTTGCCCATTTACTCTACCGTCGGTACGTCAAGCCTGGATCAACGGCTGGCGAGAAGGACGCGGCGACAACTGGGACGGTATGACCGGCACTGCGGGAATCCACAGACTCAACGAACTTCACGCCGTCGGCTGACACAGGGCACTTATTGCGACACGACAATCTGATTTCGCAACACCCTGATCACCATGCACGTCCTTCCCGGACGGCGGGCTACGGCCCAGGGGCTCCTTCGAGGAGCCCTTTTTTATGCCTGCCTTTTATGTCCGCCGATCAGCGCTTGGCGGCGATCGCGTCCACCGATTCACGAATCAGCGCCGGGCCCTTATAGATGAAGCCGGAGTAGATCTGCACCAGGCTCGCGCCGGCAGCGATCTTCTCGGCCGCATGCTTGCCTTCGGTGATACCGCCCGCCGCGATGATCGGCAGCTTGCCGCCCAGCTCGGACGCCAGCACTTTCACGGTGTGGGTGCTCTTCTCACGCACCGGCGCGCCGGACAGACCGCCCGCCTCGTCACCGTGTTCCATGCCTTCGACGCCCACGCGGCTGAGGGTGGTGTTGGTGGCGATCACCGCGTCCATCCCGGTTTCGATCAGCGCTTGCGCGACTTGCGCGGTTTCTTCGTCGGTCATGTCCGGCGCGATCTTGATGGCCAGCGGTACATGTTTGCCATGACGCAGGGCCAGTTCGGCGCGGCGCGTGGCCAGATCCGCCAGCAATTGCTTGAGCGAATCGCCGAATTGCAGGCTGCGCAGGCCCGGGGTGTTCGGCGAGCTGACGTTGACCGTGACGTAACTGGCGTGGGCGTAGACCTTGTCCAGGCAGATCAGATAGTCCTCAACTGCGCGCTCGACCGGGGTGTCGAAGTTCTTGCCGATGTTGATCCCCAGCACGCCCTTGTATTTGGCCGCCGCCACCCGCGCCAGCAAGTTATCCACACCGAGGTTGTTGAAACCCATGCGGTTGATGATCGCCTCGGCTTCCGGCAGGCGGAAAATCCGTGGTTTCGGGTTGCCTGGCTGCGGACGCGGGGTCACGGTGCCGATTTCGACAAAACCGAAACCCAGCTGCGCGAAGCCGTCGATGGCCGCGCCGTTCTTGTCCAGACCGGCCGCCAGACCGACAGGGTTCGGGAATTCCAGGCCCATGACATTCACCGGCAGCGACGCCGGAGCCTTGCACAGCAAGCCGTTGAGGCCCAAACGCCCGCCCGCGCCGATCAGATCCAGCGACAGATCGTGGGAGGTTTCCGGGGAAAGTTTGAACAACAGCTGACGGGCCAGGGTGTACATGGGCGGCTATGACTCGGGCGGCGAAAAGAGGCGGCGATTATAGCCGGGCATCACCCCGCCGCGCGAGGCGCACGGGTAAATCCGTGTGCATGGCATATGCCTTGCACCTTCCCCGGTATCAGCCCGCAGGCCAATGGTGGCGTGCAGGCAAGGACAATGGCGTCGTCTCTCGGTTTTGCGCGGGCAAAGCCTGGGACGACGTTTTTTTTGAGGGTGGCTTTTCATGACTCAAACCTCCGCCGGGCCGCTGGCCTGGGTCAATGGCAGCGATGCCCCGGAAAAAAGCGCGATCAACCTTGGCTTCATGGCCCTGAGCGACTGCGCCTCGCTGGTGGTCGCCGCCACTCAGGGCTTTGCCCAGCCTTACGGCCTGACCCTGAACCTCAAGCGCCAGAGTTCCTGGGCCAACCTGCGGGACAATCTGGTCAGCGGCGAACTCGACGCCGCCCACAGCCTTTACGGCCTGATCTACGCGGTGCATCTGGGGATTGGCGGCGTCGCGCCGACCGACATGGCGGTGCTGATGGGCCTGAACCAGAACGGCCAGAGCCTCAACCTGTCCCACGGTTTGCAGGGCCTGGGCGTGACCGGTCCTGAAGCGCTGCACCATCACGTGCACCAAACCCGCGCAAAACTGACCTTCGCCCAGACTTTCCCGACCGGCACCCATTCCATGTGGCTGTATTACTGGCTGGCGAGCCAGGGCATTCATCCGTTGCAGGATGTGGACAGCGTGGTGGTGCCGCCGCCGCAAATGGTCGCGCACTTGCAGGCCGGTCGGATCGATGGCCTTTGCGTCGGCGAACCGTGGGCGGCCAGCGCCGTGCAGCAGGATCTCGGCTTCACGCTGGCCACCAGCCAGACCATCTGGCCCGATCACCCGGAAAAAGTCCTCGGCTGCACCCGCGCCTTCGTCGAGCAATACCCCAACACCGCGCGCGCGCTGGTGATGGCGATTCTAGAAGCCAGTCGTTTTATCGAAGAAAGCCCGGAAAACCGCCGCAGCACCGCCCAATTGCTGAGCGCCGCGGAATACCTCGACGCCCCGTTGTCCTGTATCGAACCGCGCTTTCTCGGCGACTACGACGATGGCCTCGGCAATCGCTGGCAGGATCCGCACGCCCTGCGCTTTCACGGCGATGGCGCGGTGAATCTGCCGTACCTGTCGGACGGCATGTGGTTCATGACCCAGTTCCGCCGTTGGGGTTTGCTGCGCGATGACCCGGATTACCTCGCCGTTGCCCGTCAGGTGCAGCAACTGGAGATCTATCGCGACGCGGCGACTGCAGTGGGCGTCGCGGCCTGGGGCAAGGACATGCGCAGCAGCCAGTTGATCGATGGCAAAATCTGGGACGGCAGCGACCCGGCCGCCTACGCCCGGAGCTTCAAACTCCATGCGCTGAGCGACAGCGCGCCCCTTCTCGCCCAGCGCTGACAGGAGATCGCGAATATGTTGCGCATTCTGCTGATCAACGACACCGCGAAAAAAGTCGGACGCCTGAAAGCCGCGCTGACCGAGGCCGGTTTCGAGGTGATCGACGAGTCGGGCCTGACCATCGACCTGCCGGCGCGCGTCGAAACGGTGCGTCCGGACGTAATCCTGATCGATACCGAGTCACCGAGCCGCGATGTGATGGAGCAAGTGGTGCTGGTCAGCCGCGACCAGCCCCGGCCGATCGTGATGTTCACCGACGAGCATGACCCCGGCGTCATGCGTCAGGCGATCAAGTCCGGGGTCAGTGCCTACATCGTTGAAGGCATTCACGCACAACGCTTGCAGCCGATTCTCGACGTGGCCATGGCCCGCTTCGAAAGCGACCAGGCCTTGCGCGCCCAGCTACAGGCCCGCGACCAGCAACTGGCCGAGCGCAAGCGCATCGAACTGGCCAAAGGTCTGCTGATGAAAATGAAGGACTGCAACGAAGAAGAGGCCTACACCCTGATGCGCCGCCAGGCCATGAGCCGCCAGCAGAAACTGATTCAGGTGGCGGAGCAGATCATTGCGATGAGCGAGTTGCTTGGCTGAAAAGCCCCTCACCCTAACCCTCTCCCCGAGGGAGAGGGGACTGATCGGGGGATATTCGAGAGATACGCCGACGTGAACGATCGGCTTTGAATCCATAATCGACTGAGTTTTTCAGGTCGATGTATGACGCAAGACACTGCGGTCTGTCCCCTCTCCCTCCGGGCGGTCCGACGTTTCGGGAGGGCTAGGGTGAGGGGCTTTTGACTTTGACCCTTCAGGCGTGAGCCTGCTCGGAAATGGCCGCACCTCGCTTTCAGACTGTTGGCACAAATCTCGCTAAGCATTCAGCACAGGTAACCAACGGCGGTTGCCCCACCTACGACAAAGACGTCGCTCACCTTCTTCGCCCATTTCGGCGATCCGGGTAGCGGCGTTTTTGCGTTTTGGCCCCACAGCCCGGGGCCGGTGGTGCGGCCGTGGCGGCGCCCCACTGTGCGTGTTCTGACTCCTTCTCGAGATTCTCTACAGCTGAGGTGCGCGATGAATAAAAGCTTCTGGAAATCCGGCCACACCCCGACCCTGTTCGCGGCCTTCCTGTATTTCGACCTGAGCTTCATGGTCTGGTACCTGCTCGGCCCGCTGGCGGTGCAGATTGCCGCCGACCTGCACTTGACCACCCAGCAGCGCGGTCTCGTGGTCGCCACGCCGATTCTGGCCGGCGCGGTGCTGCGCTTTGCGATGGGCATGCTCGCCGATCGCCTGTCGCCGAAAACCGCCGGGCTGATTGGACAGGTGATCGTGATCTGCGCACTGTTCGGTGCCTGGAAACTGGGCATCCACAGTTACGAACAGGCCTTGCTGCTTGGCCTGTTCCTCGGCATGGCCGGCGCCTCGTTCGCCGTGGCCCTGCCGCTGGCCTCGCAGTGGTATCCGCCGGAGCATCAGGGCAAGGCGATGGGCATTGCCGGGGCCGGCAATTCCGGGACCGTGTTCGCGGCGCTGATCGCGCCGGTACTGGCGGCGGCGTTCGGCTGGAGCAATGTGTTCGGTTTCGCCCTGATTCCGCTGATCCTGACCCTGGTGCTGTTCGCCTGGCTGGCGAAGAACGCGCCGGAGCGGCCGAAAGCCAAGTCCATGGCCGACTACTTCAAGGCCCTGGGTGATCGCGACAGCTGGTGGTTCATGTTTTTTTACAGCGTGACCTTCGGCGGCTTCATCGGCCTGGCCAGCGCCCTGCCCGGTTACTTCAACGATCAATATGGCCTGAGCCCGGTGACCGCCGGTTATTACACCGCGGCCTGCGTGTTCGGTGGCAGCCTGATGCGTCCCCTCGGTGGCGCGCTGGCTGATCGTTTCGGCGGGATTCGTACGCTGTTGGCGATGTACACGGTGGCCGCAGTCTGCATCGCAGCGGTCGGCTTCAACCTGCCAAGTTCCTACGCGGCGCTGGCTCTTTTCGTCTGCACCATGCTCGGTCTCGGCGCGGGTAATGGCGCAGTGTTCCAACTGGTGCCGCAGCGTTTCCGTCGCGAAATCGGCGTGATGACCGGACTGATCGGCATGGCTGGCGGCATCGGCGGTTTTGCCTTGGCGGCAGGCATGGGCGCGATCAAACAGAGCACCGGCAGCTATCAACTGGCGCTGTGGTTGTTCGCCAGCCTTGGCGTGCTGGCGTGGTTCGGTCTGCACGGGGTCAAACGTCGCTGGAGAACCACCTGGGGTTCGGCGGCCGTGACCGCTGCCCGGGTCTGAGGCTCGAATGGCTCTGCAACTGAGCTTCGCCGAAGCCAGCGCCACCGGCCCCCGCGCGGAAAACCAGGACGCCTTGCGCCTGGTGACCCCGGCCCCGGCGCTGGCGGCCAGCAAAGGGTTTCTGTTCGCCATCGCCGATGGCGTCAGCCAGTGCGCCGATGGCGGTCTGGCTGCGCGTTCGACCCTGCAGGCGCTGGCACTGGATTACTACGCCACCCCGGAAACCTGGAGCGTGGCCCAGGCCCTCGATCGCCTGCTGCTCGCACAAAACCGCTGGTTGCAGGCCAACGGTGGCGGCCAGCCGCTGCTCACCACGGTCAGCGCGCTGGTGATGCGCGGCCGGCGGTTTACCCTGGCGCACGTCGGTGATTGCCGGGTCTATCGCTGGCACGCCGAGACCTTGCAACGGATCAGCGAGGATCACGTCTGGGATCAACCGGGCATGCAGCATGTGCTCAAGCGCGCACTGGGGCTGGATCAGCATCTGGTGCTGGACTTTCTCGATGGCGAACTGCGTGACGGCGAATGTTTCGTGCTGCTCAGCGATGGCGTGTGGGCGGCGCTCGGCGATACCACCATCGCCGGGGTTCTGCGCGATCAACCGGACCTGCACAGTGCTGCGCAAACGTTGGTCAATGCCGCGCATCTGGCTGGCAGCCAAGACAATGCCAGCGCGCTTCTGGTGCGGGTGGATGCGGTCGGCGAGGCCAGCCTCGGCGATGCGCTGATTCATTTGCAGCAGTGGCCGCTGCCCCCGCCGCTGAAACCGGGTCAGGCATTCGAAGGCTGGCAGGTGCAAGGGATCGTCGGTCAGAGCCAGCAATCACTGCTGTATCGCGTGCTCGATGGTCAGGGCCAAGCCTGGCTTTTGAAAACGTTGCCTGTACAACTGGCAGACGATGCCCACGCCGGTCAGGCCTTGCTGGCGGAGGAATGGTTTCTCAAACGCGTCGCCGGGCGGCACTTCCCTGAAGTCCATAGCGCCGGTCAGCGTCAGCACTTGTACTACGTGATGCGTGAATATTCGGGGACGACCCTGGCTCATCTGTTCGAACAAAGCGGCCCGCTGCCACTGGCTCAGTGGCAGGATCTGGCCGAACGCCTGCTGCGGGCTGTCGGCCTGCTGCATCGACGGCAAATCCTGCACCGCGACATAAAACCGGAAAACCTGCACCTGGGGGACGACGGCGAGTTGCGCCTGCTGGATTTCGGTCTGGCGTATTGCCCCGGCCTGTCGCAGGACGCACCGTCGACCTTGCCCGGAACCCCGAGTTACATCGCGCCGGAAGCCTTTCAAGGCGCAGCACCCAGCGCACAACAGGATCTGTATGCGGTGGGCGTGACCTTGTATTTCCTGCTCACCGGGCACTTTCCCTACGGCGAGATCGAAGCCTTCCAGCGCCCGCGTTTCGGGGTGCCGGTGAGTGCCGGTCGCTATCGCCCGGATCTGCCGGAGTGGCTGGCGCAGTGCCTGGAACGCGGTGTGGCGGCCGAACCCTTGCAACGCTATGAAACCGCCGAGGAATGGTTGCTGATTCTGGAGCAAGGTGAACGCCGCAGCCTGAATGTACGCCCTCGACCGTTGCTGGAGCGTGAGCCGTTGAAAGTCTGGCGGACGTTGGCGTTGCTGGCGCTGCTGGGCAATCTGGTGCTGCTGTTTCTGTTGTTTCATGGCTGACGCGGCGCTCCATTAACGGGCGTGCCGCTTCCATTCAGTGCAAAAACCATAATGAACATCTGGCCAATTCCAGCATTACCCCAGTGAATTCGCGGCTCACCGCGACTTGGCACAACCGCTGCATTAACGTTTTCAACTGACATAAAGCCCGACCTTCAACGACGAAGGCCAGGCTTCCCGAGAGAACGGGACAAGGACAAAGGCGTCCTCGCTAGGTAACTGGCGGGACGCCTTTTTTGTTTGCGCCATTTTTGTCGAGCAAGGCCTGACTGCCCACAAGAGGCAAGCCCGATGCTCCCGGAGAACCTGATGAAAAAACTCAAACTGGTGATGATCGGTAATGGCATGGCCGGGGTTCGCACCCTGGAAGAACTGCTCAAGCTGAGCAACGAGCTGTACGACATCACGGTCTTCGGCGCCGAACCGCACACCAACTACAACCGCATCCTCCTGTCGCCGGTACTGGCCGGTGAACAGACCTTCGAAGAGATCGTGCTCAACGACCTCGACTGGTACCTGGAAAACAACATCAAGTTGCTGCTCAATCGCAAAGTGGTGGAGATCGACCGGGTCAAGCGTCGGGTGATCGCCGAAGACGGCACCGAGGCCGAATACGATCGCCTGCTGATCGCCACCGGCTCGACCCCGTTCATCCTGCCGATCCCCGGCAACAGCTTGCAGGGCGTGATCGGTTACCGCGACATCGCTGACACCCAGGCGATGATCGACACCGCAAAAACTCACAAGCACGCCGTGGTGATCGGCGGCGGCCTGCTGGGTCTCGAAGCCGCAAACGGCCTGATGCTGCGCGGCATGCACGTCACCGTGGTGCACCTGGGTGAATGGCTGCTGGAGCGGCAACTGGACAAGACCAGCGGCCAGCTCCTGCAAACAGCCCTCGAGTCCCGTGGACTGCACTTTCGCCTGTGCGAACAGACCCATTCCCTGCACGACGCCGGCAATGGTCGCGTCGGCTCGGTGCAATTCAAGAACGGCGACATCATTCCTGCCGATCTCGTCGTCATGGCCGCCGGCATTCGCCCCAACACCGAACTCGCGGAAAAGGCCGGCATCCCGTGCAATCGCGGGATCCTGGTCAACGACACCCTGCAAACCTACGACCCGCGCATCTATGCCATCGGCGAATGCGCCAGCCACCGTGGCATCGCCTACGGCCTGGTGGCGCCGCTGTTCGAACAGGCCAAGGTCTGCGCCAACCACCTGGCCCAATTGGGTTTTGCCCGTTATCAGGGCTCGGTGACGTCGACCAAACTGAAGGTCACCGGCATCGACCTGTTTTCCGCCGGCGACTTCATGGGCGGCGAAGGCACCGAGACCATCACCCTCTCCGACCCGATCGGCGGGGTGTACAAAAAACTGGTGATCAAGGATGACGTGCTGGTCGGTGCCTGTCTGTACGGCGATACGGCAGATGGCGGTTGGTATTTCCGACAGATTCGTGAGAATCACGCCATCGGCGAGATCCGCGATCATCTGATGTTTGGTGAAAACGCCCTCGGCGACGTAGGACATCAAGGCCAGGACAAAGCCATGAGCATGGCCGACAACGCCGAAGTTTGCGGCTGCAACGGTGTGTGCAAGGGCACCATCGTCAAGGCGATTCAGGAACACGGGCTGTTCAGCGTCGACGAGGTGAAGAAACACACCAAGGCCGCCAGCTCCTGCGGCTCCTGCGCCGGGCTGGTCGAGCAGATCCTGATCAACACCGTCGGCGGTGCGGCGGACGTCAAACCGAAAAGCGAAAAAGCCATCTGCGGTTGTAGCGATCTCAACCACGGCCAGATCCGCCAGGCCATTCGCGAGCAGCACTTGCTGACCATCGCCGGCACCATGAGCTACCTCAACTGGCGCACTCCGAACGGTTGCGCCACTTGCCGCCCGGCCCTCAACTACTACCTGATTTCCACCTGGCCCGGCGAGGCCAAGGACGATCCGCAGTCGCGCCTGATCAACGAGCGGGCCCACGCCAACATCCAGAAGGACGGCACCTACTCGGTGGTGCCACGGATGTGGGGCGGCGTGACCAACCCGTCGGAACTGCGGCGAATCGCCGACGTGGCGGACAAATATCAGGTGCCGATGGTCAAGGTCACCGGCGGCCAGCGCATCGACCTTTTGGGGATCAAGAAGCAAGACCTGCCCGGCGTGTGGAAAGACCTCGACATGCCGTCCGGCCACGCCTACGGCAAATCGATCCGCACGGTGAAAACCTGCGTCGGCAGCGAGTTCTGCCGCTTCGGCACGCAGAACTCGACTCAGTTGGGCATCGACCTCGAACACGACCTGTTCAACATGTGGTCGCCGCACAAAGTGAAACTGGCGGTCTCCGGATGCCCACGCAACTGTTCGGAAGCGGGGATCAAGGACGTAGGAATCATCGGCGTCGATTCCGGCTGGGAGATGTACATCGGTGGCAACGGCGGGATCAAGACCGAAGTCGCCGAGTTCTTCGTCAAGCTCAAGACCGCCGAGGAAGTGCGCGAATACAACGGCGCGTTCCTGCAGCTGTACCGCGAAGAAGCCTTCTACCTCGAACGCACCGTGCATTACCTGCAACGGGTCGGCATGGAGCACATCAAGAAAGCCGTGCTGGAAGATCCCGAGCGCCGCAAGGCCCTGAACGAGCGCCTGCAATTCTCCCTGTCGTTCGAACAGGACCCGTGGAAAGAACGCCTCACCCAGCCGCAATTGAAGAAAGAGTTCGACGTAATCCCCGTGAAAAACCTGGAGGTGCCGGCATGAACTGGCTCGATATCTGTGCCCTGGAAGAGATCAACGCCCTCGGTTCGCGGATCATCGCCGGCCCCAAAGGTGACATTGCGATCTTTCGCACGAGCGACGACGAAGTTTTCGCACTCGATGACCGCTGCCCGCACAAGGGCGGCCCGTTGTCCCAAGGCCTGATCTACGGCAAGCGCGTGGCCTGCCCGCTGCACAACTGGCAGATCGACCTGCAATCCGGCGAAGCCCAGGCACCGGACGTCGGCTGCGCGCACCATCACCCGGCCCGGGTCGAGAACGGCCGCGTGCAACTGGCCCTGCGGGACGCCGTCTGATGAACCGCCAGACGACCGCCTCGACCTGCTGCTACTGCGGGGTCGGCTGCGGCGTACTGATCGAGCATGACGGCGAGCGCATCCTCGGTGTCAGCGGTGATCCGGCGCATCCGGCCAACTTCGGCAAACTGTGCAGCAAAGGCTCGACCCTGCACCTGACCGGCGATCTGGCGGCCCGAGCGTTGTATCCGGAATTGCGCCTGGGCAAAGGCCTGACGCGCAATCGTTGCGACTGGGATATCGCACTGGAGCACGCCGCCAATGTGTTCGCTGACACCATCGCCGAACACGGCCCGGACAGCGTGGCGTTCTACATCTCCGGGCAGTTGCTGACCGAGGATTACTACGCCTTCAATAAACTGGCGCGGGCGCTGGTCGGCACCAACAACATCGACAGCAATTCACGGCTGTGCATGTCTTCGGCGGTGGTCGGCTACAAACGCAGCCTCGGCGCCGACGCACCACCGTGCAGCTACGAAGACCTGGAGTTGAGCGATTGCGTGATGATCGTCGGCAGTAACATGGCCTACGCCCACCCGGTACTGTTTCGCCGTCTCGAAGAGGCAAAATCCCGCCGTCCGCAAATGAAAGTCGTCGTCATTGATCCACGGCGCACCGACAGCTGCGATCTGGCGGACCTGCATCTGGCGATTCTGCCGGGCACCGATGTCGCCTTGTTCCATGGGATTTTGCATCTGCTGTTGTGGGAAGACTGGATCGACCGCGACTTCATCAAGGCGCACACCGACGGCCTCGCCGAGCTGAAAAGTCTGGTGCGCGATTACACCCCGGCCATGGTGTCGCAGCTGTGCGGAATCAGTGTCGAGCAGTTGCAGCAATGCGCCGAATGGATCGGCACCGCGCCGAGTTTTCTGTCGCTGTGGTGTATGGGCCTGAACCAGTCCACCGCTGGCAGCGCGAAGAACAGCGCGCTGATCAATCTCCATCTGGCCACCGGGCAGATCGGCCGGCCGGGGGCAGGACCTTTCTCCCTGACCGGTCAGCCGAATGCCATGGGCGGGCGGGAAACCGGCAGTCTCTCCAACCTGTTGCCAGGCCATCGTGAAGTGGCCAATCCGGAGCACCGCGCCGAAGTGGCGGCGTATTGGGGTGTGGATAAGCTGCCGGAAAACACCGGGCTCAGCGCCATCGAACTGTTTGAACAAGTGCGCAGCGGCCAGATCAAGGCGTTGTGGATTGCCTGCACCAACCCCGCACAATCGATGCCGGACCAGAACGCCGTGCGCGCCGCGCTGGAAGCTTGTCCGTTCGTGGTGTTGCAGGAAGCGTTTCGCACCACTGAAACCGCGGCATTTGCCGACCTGCTGTTACCAGCGGCCAGTTGGGGCGAGAAGGAAGGCTCGGTGACCAACTCCGAACGGCGGATTTCCCACGTTCGCAAAGCCATTGCCGCACCGGGTGAAGCGCGCCCGGATTGGGCGATCACGGTAGATTTCGCACAACGTCTGGAGAAACGTCTGCGCCCGCAACAACCGGGTCTGTTTGCCTTCGAGCAATCGGCGCAGCTGTTTGACGAGTACAAACAACTGACCCGGGGGCGCGATCTGGATTTGTCCGGGATCAGCCACGGATTGATTGATGAGCTCGGGCCACAGCAATGGCCCTTCCCTGCTGGCGCCCGCCAGGGAACAGCCCGGCTGTATGGCGACGGAGTCTTTCCTACGGCCAGCGGGCGCGCGCAGTTCGTTGCCGATCCCTATCGCGCCGCCAAGGAACAACGCGACGCACGCTTTCCCCTGACCCTGATCACCGGCCGCCTGCGTGATCAATGGCACGGTATGAGCCGCACCGGCACGGCCGCGCAGTTGTTCGGTCATGTCAGCGAAGCGGTGTTGAGCCTGCATCCGGACGAATTGCGCCGCCACCGCTTGCAGCCGGGTGATCTGGTGAACCTGAAAAGTCGTCGGGGCGCGGTGATCGTGGCAGTCGCCAGCGATGACAGCGTGCGTCCGGGCCAGGCGTTTCTGCCAATGCATTGGGGCGATCGTTTCCTCAAGGGCGGCGTGAACAGCCTGACCCTGCCCGCCTTCGATCCTTTGTCGAAACAACCGGAACTCAAGCACAGCGGCGTACGGCTGGAACCGGTGGAGTTGCCATGGCAACTGTTCGCACTGATCGAGGGCGATGTACAACGGCATTTCGAGGCACTTCGACCGCTCTGTGAGGCGTTTTCCTACGCAAGTATCAGCCTTGTCGGACGTGAACGGCCTGCGTTGCTGATACGCACAGCCAGCGCCGCCGCACCCGATCCGCAGTTGCTGCGTGAAATCGACCAGTGCCTGGCCCTGATCGACGGGCCGGTGCTGGCTTATGACGACCCACGCCGTGCCATCGGCAAGCGGGTGCGCATCGAAAACGGGCGAATCACTGCAATCCGTCTGGCCGGCGAAACCCTTGCCCAGCACTGGTTGCAAGGCCTGTGGATGGAGGGGCGCGCCGACGAACAACTGCGGCGCTGGCTGCTGGCGCCGATGAGTGCACCGCCGGGTAATGTCGGCGCGCAGGTTATGGCGGACAAGACCCTGTGCAACTGCAAGAACGTCAGCCACAGCGCGGTCTGCGCCGGGATTCGTGAAGGCCTGGATCTGCAAGGTTTGAAAAACAAGTTGGGGTGCGGCACGCAATGCGGTTCCTGCGTCCCGGAAATCAAGCGTTTGCTGGCTGCCGAAGTGCGGCCGGTCGCCGTCATCTGAAGAGGAAAACACCATGAACGCGAAAGTCTGGCTGGTGGGCGCGGGTCCGGGTGATCCTGAACTGCTGACGCTCAAAGCGGTGCGTGCCTTGCGCGAAGCGGAGGTGGTGCTGATCGACGATATGGTCAATGACGCGGTACTTGAGCACTGCACTGCTGCGCGGATCATTGCGGTCGGCAAACGCGGCGGCTGTCGCTCGACGCCCCAGGCGTTCATTCATCGGTTGATGCTGCGTTACGCCCGTCAGGGTAAATGCGTGGTACGGCTCAAGGGCGGCGATCCGTGCATTTTCGGGCGTGGAGGTGAGGAAGCGCAGTGGTTGCGCGAGCGCGGGGTCGAGGTGGAGCTGGTCAATGGCATCACCGCCGGACTGGCGGGCGCGACCCAATGTGATATTCCGCTGACGTTGCGCGGCGTGGCCAGGGGCGTGACGCTGGTCACCGCTCATACCCAGGACGACAGCCAGTTGAACTGGCGGGCGCTGGCGCAAGGCGGAACGACGCTGGTGATCTACATGGGGGTGGCGAAGCTCGGGGAGATTCGCGAGCAGCTGCTGGCGGGCGGTATGGCGGCGGATACTCCGGTGGCGATGATCGAGAATGCTTCATTGCCAGAGCAACGCGAATGCCGAAGTGATCTGACGGCCATGGAGGACGATGCCCTTGGTTTCCGGCTCAAGAGTCCTGCGATTCTGGTCATAGGCGCCGTCGCAGCGGCTGTGAACCAGGTCGATTCGAGTGACTGGGCAGCCGATCGCCTGGCCTGACAATCCCCCGGTTTAACCAAATCGCAGGCAAAGAAAAGCCCGGCATAAGCCGGGCTTTTCTCGGAGCGGCAGCTAATTACTTAGCTTGAGCTTCAACCTGCGCTTCTACGCGACGGTTAACAGCACGGCCAGCTTCAGTTTTGTTGTCAGCAACTGGGCGGGATTCGCCGTAGCCGATCGACTGAACGCGGGACGATTCAACACCGTACTGGTTGGTCAGAACTTGCTTAACGGCGTTTGCACGACGCTCGGACAGTTTCTGGTTGTAAGCGTCAGGACCGACGGAGTCAGTGTGACCTTCAACAGTAGTGGTGGTGGATGGGTACTGCTTCATGAAGTCAGCCAGGTTTTTGATGTCGCCGTAGCTGTTTGGCTTCACAACCGACTTGTCGAAGTCGAACTTGACGTCCAGCTCAACACGAACAACTTCAGCAACTGCCGGGCAGCCATCAGCGTCAACAGTTACGTTGGCTGGGGTGTCTGGGCACTTGTCAACGTTGTCGCAAACGCCGTCGTTGTCGCTGTCGGAGCAGACTTCAGCCGGAGCTGGAACTGGAGCAGCAGCTGGCTTGGAGCCGCCACCGAAGTTCACACCGATACCGACGCTAGGAGCCCACTCGGTGTCGCCCTGGTCGATGTTGTACTGAGCTTCAACGCCAGCACGGGCGTAGAAGTTGTCGGTGAAGTACAGCTTGGCACCAGCGCCCAGGTTGGCGAAGGTGGAACGGTTACGACCGTTCGAGCCGTTCTGGTCGATGCTCTGGTCGGAGAAACCGGCCGAGACGTATGGACGCAGCATGTCGCCTGGGTTGTTGAAGTGGTACAGAGCGTCCAGAGCGGTGTTAGCGCCTTTGACGTTCTTGCCATCGTCTGCACGCACGTTGTGCACTTCGTCGTAGCCCAGACGCAGTTCAACGTCGTCGGTCAGGAAGTAACCGATCGAGCCGCCGAACAGGTTGCCGTTGTTCTTGAAGTTACGAGCGCTGTCGAATTGTTCTTTCTTTGCGAAGCCTTCGATTTCAACTGCGCCTTGGCCTTGTGCCAGAGCGCCGAAAGAAGTGGCGGCAATCAAAGAACCAATGGCCAAGCCCAAGGTGTTTTTCAGTTTCATCCGTTAAATCCCCATCTGGTGATTGTGAAGCAGTCCCGCAAACCGGGGGACAACTCGGCGGCAAGTCTATCAGAACTTGCCTACACGTAAGAGATATTTGCGCCGAACTAAGTTTCAGCAATGCCTGCAAATTTCTCACGCAATTTATCAAGAGCGCGTTTGTAACGCATTTTTGTCGCACTCAAACCCATGTGCATGATGTCTGCGATCTCCTGGAACTCCAGCTCTGCGACAAATCGTAGCACCAGAATTTCCCGGTCGATCGGGTTCACATACACCAGCCAGCGATCCAGTCCGCCCTTCTCCTCGGGTTTCGGCGCCTTTTCTTCGGACGCTTCCTCGAGGGGGTCAAGACTCAGCGCGTCCATCAAGCGACGCTTTCGCCGTTCCTTCCGATACTGTGTGATGCATTCGTTGTAAGTGATGCTATATAGCCATGTCTTGAACTTCGATTTCCCCTCGAAGTTCTTCAGGCCGTACAGCACCTTCAACATCACTTCCTGACAGACATCGTCTGCGTCGCGATCGTTCCCGAGATAACGCGCACAAACGTTAAATAATGTCCGCTGGTAACGCCGCATCAGTTCTTCATACGCGCGCGTCACGTGAAAAAGCTCGGTATGCGAGCGCGCGACCAACTCCTCATCAGAGAGCTCGCGGGGGTCGTAGCGCGTGGATAGCGTTTGGGCTTTATTCAAAACAAGTCGTGCCGACAGTCAGGTCAATGTCCACCGCAGCCAGCAACAGCTGGCATTTTGCGGCGGCATACATTAGCAGGGTTTGCCGGGTTAGCGGCTACTCACATGCTGCTCCAGCAGGATCCGATTGGAGAGAGAGACTAGCTCACCCTCATCGGTCAGCAATGTGGTCTTAACCGTGCCGATCTCTTCGATCTGGCCTTCGACCTCGCCAATACGCACTTGTTGCCCAACCTGATACAACTCACGCACATAGATTCCCGCAAGAATCTGACCGGCAATTTCCCGGCTTCCCAAACCCATGGCCAGCGCAACCGCCAGACCAACGGTAATCAATACGATGACGATCACATGGTTCAGCAGGTCAGTCTTGACCTCCAGCTGACTGATAGCGACCGAAATGCTGATGATGATCACCAGGCCCTGGGCAATTCGTCCAAGTCCTGAAGCGTAGTCCAGGCCTACGCCTTCTGCCGCCCCGCGAACCAGGCCGTTGGCCAGTTGCGCCAGCAGGACACCCACGAGCAGCACCAGCGCGGCACCGAACACTTTCGGCAGATACAACGCCAGCATGTCAAGCGTAGCTGAAACTCGCTCAAGTCCAAGGGATTCTGCTGCCGAAACCAGAAAAATCAGCAGAACGAACCAATAGACGATCTTGCCGATCAGGGTCGAGATCGGTACTTGCAGCCCCGCGCGGGACATCAATTTTGTCAGGCCGGTGCCGCCCATCAGGCGATCGAGGCCCAGTTTGGCCAGCAATTTGGACAGCAAGGTGTCCAGCAGCTTGGCCACGACAAAACCCAACAGCAGCACAACCAGTGCGCCGAACAGGTTCGGAATGAAATTAGCGACTTTGGTCCACAACGCAGTCATTGCAGTGACGAGGCTCTGAGTCCAGAGATCAAGTTCCATATTCAATCAGCCTTATCAGCAGTGCGAGCGGTAGGTTTACGGAGACGGGAGACCGGCGCGACATGGGCCGAGCCGTTATTCAGGGCGATCATCAGCGCGGGCAGCCAGCGGCCCAGCAGGCTGAACAGATCGCCGGCGCCCACCTGCCGGTTGGCGGTTTTGAGTACGCGGCCCAGACAGGCATCGTCGTCGCGGCTGGACGGCGAGGCGTTGAGCATGTCGCGCAAAGACTGTTCAAACGGATCGTGCATACGCACCTCTCGTGATGTCTGTGAAAGACGCGGGCAAATTTGGTCGGGTCACATGGCGCATCGTCATACCCAGCGCAAACGGCGGAACAACCACCATTGCCCGAACGCCAGGGCGAGCACCGTCAGGCAGGCAATCAGGAAACCATAAGGGCTGCTCGAGAACGGAATGCCGCCGACATTTATACCCAGCAGACCGGTCAGAAAACTCATTGGCAAAAAGATGCAGGTGATGATCCCGAAGCGATACATCGTGCGATTCATGCGCACGCTCAAGCGCCGGTCTTCGGCCTCCAGCACAAGCCCCACGCGCTCTCTGGTCAATTCGAGCTCTTCGAGATAACGGGTCAGGCTGTTGTTCAATTCGTTCCAGTAGTCGGCATCGTCATCGACGAACCACGGCAGTTTTATCCGCGTCAGCTGTCCGAAAATATCCCGCTGCGGTGCCAGAAAACGCTTCAGTCCGGCAGCCCGGCGACGGATGTGCAAAATGGCGCCATGCTCGGGGGTATACCGTTCGTCGGCATCCAGTTTTTCTTCCTCTTCATCGACCACTTCGGAGAGGCAAGTCACCAGATCCTGCACCTTGTTGGTGAGGAACTGCGCCAGATAAAGCATCAGTTCGGACGAAGTTTTCGGCCCTTTGCCCTCGCCCAGCATCACCAGCAACTCATCGGTGGCGCGCAATGGACGCAGGCGCAGGGAAATCACCCGCTGGGCCGAGGCGAAAATCCGCACCGACACCATGTCTTCCGGCTCGGCGCCCGGGTTGAGATTGACCCCGCGCAAAAACAGCAGCAGCTCGGAGTCCGGCAACGGCAACAAACGTGGACGGGTGTTTTCTTCCAGCAGCAGATCGCAAGTGAACTCGTTGAGCCCACTGGATTTGCGCAGCCAGGTCTGGGTCTGCGGGTGGCTGCGATCCCAATGCAGCCACAGGCTTTCATGAGTCTGCAGCTGCAGATCATCGAGATCAGTCCGGGCTATCGAACGCGCACCGCCTTTACCGTCCAGCACCAGGGCATGCACCAGCCCCCATTGCGCGTTTTCTTCCTCGAACATCCTCACCCCTGTGGTTACCGCGATTTATTCAGGCATTTTCAGCGGACTTGGCGAGATGATCACGCCATTGTTGTCCGCATAGATGTACTGGCCGGGATGGAAAGTGACACCCGCAAACGTCACCGGCACGTTGAGATCGCCGATACCGCGCTTGTCGGTTTTCATCGGGTGGCTGGCCAGGGCCTGCACGCCAAGATCGGTCTGGGCGATGACGTCCACATCACGGATGCAGCCGTAAATGACCAGCCCTTCCCAACCGTTTTTCGAGGCTTTCTCGGCGAGCATGTCGCCCAGCAACGCACGGCGCAGGGAACCGCCACCATCGACGACCAGAACCTTGCCACTACCCTTGAGCTCGACCTGTTCCTTGACCAGCGAGTTGTCTTCGAAGCACTTGATGGTCACGATCTCGCCGCCGAACGAATCACGGCCGCCGAAATTGCTGAACATCGGGTCCAGCACCTGGACCAGCTCCGGATAGGCGTCGCACAGGTCAGGCGTAAGGTAATGGTTCATCGAATAACTCCTGTAACAAGGAAGACGATCAAGGATGTCGCACTCTTTTGAAACGAGTTCCGGCGGTCGCTGTTTACCTTAGCCCATGTCATGGTCGCTGAACGAACCTGAACACAAGCTGAAACGTAATAGCGAAACAGTCACTAAATATGACCAGAACCGTCCAATGCGTCATATCTTAGCCGCAAGCCGACTCGAACGAAATGCCCTTTTCAGGGCCCCTCTTTCAGACCGCTGCCGCCAGATCCGGCTTCTCGCCGAGCAATGGCGTGTGCTGATCCGCCAGCCAACGCGCCACCAGCGGCCAGACCTCGGCCTGCGCCGCCTTGCTGACCAGCATCTCGACATGCCCGAACTGATCGTTGAAACCCTGCTCACGGCCCAGGTTGATGAATTGCTTGTGCTCGGAGCCGATCTGTTCGAACAGCTTCTGGCACGCCCAGGCCGGATCCTGATGATCCCCCGCCGCACTCACCGCCAGCACCGGCACCTGCACATCGGCAAGGCCCGCCCACCAATCCTTGTCCTTGTCGCCGAAACGGCCGAACAGCCCGTACCAGCGCATGCTTTCCAGCGCCAGGCCGATCGGCTCATCCTCGGGGCCGCGCTTGAGCCGCGAGCCGGACAACTGGGCAAAACGCTTGAGAATGAAGCGCCCGCTCCACTCCACCGGCGGAATCTTCAGCGGCCAGTACGTACGGCTGACCTGCGTGCCGAAAAACGCCGCCGACGCCACCGCAGGCTCGCCGAGGTATTCGCCGCCCAGTGCGGCGGCCAACGTGATGCCACCCAGCGAGTGGCCGATCCAGTGCGGAATCTGCCCACTCTGCTCACGCACGAACGCGGCGATGGCCGGCAGATCGTAACGGGCATAGTCAGCGACGCGGTTGCGGCGGTAGTCCTCGTTGCGCTGGGACAATCCGTGACCGCGCATTTCCGGAATCCACACATCGAAGCCCAGACGCGTCAGATACGCGCCCAGACCCAGGCCCTTCGGCGAGAACCAGAAGCGTCGGTTGGAAAAACTGCCGTGCAGCAAGATCACCGGCACGCCGCGCGACGCCGGCTCATCGGCCATGCCGAGACGGGTCACTGCGATTTCCACGGACCAGTCAGGGCTGTTGCCCGGTTTCAAACGGTAAACGTCTTCGCTCAGATCACCGCGTCGTTCGGCGCTGATCAGGGCGACAGGAAATAGGTTGCTGCTGCTTTGCATAATGCTCTTGCACAAAAAAGGGCGGCATCCGGAGAGCTCGCCCTACTTCAATCTTAAAGCCCCGACCCGGTTCAACGGGCCGGGGCTTCATTCACGGCTTATTCCGCCGCCTGGCCTTCGGCAAGGAAGAACCAGGTTTCCAGCACGGTGTCCGGGTTCAGCGACACGCTTTCGATGCCCTGCTCCATCAGCCACTTGGCGAGGTCCGGGTGGTCCGAAGGGCCCTGACCGCAGATGCCGATGTACTTGCCAGCCTTGTTGCACGCGGCAATCGCATTGGCCAGCAGTTTCTTGACTGCTGGATTACGCTCGTCGAACAGGTGCGCGATGATCCCGGAGTCACGGTCCAGGCCCAGTGTCAGCTGAGTCAGGTCGTTGGAACCGATCGAGAAACCGTCGAAGAATTCGAGGAATTCTTCAGCCAGAATCGCGTTGGACGGCAGTTCGCACATCATGATCACGCGCAGACCGTTGTCGCCACGGGCCAGGCCGTTTTCGGCGAGCAGATCCACCACCTGGCTGGCTTCGCCGAGGGTACGGACGAATGGCACCATGATTTCGACGTTGGTCAGGCCCATCTCGTTGCGCACGCGTTTCAGCGCACGGCACTCGAGTTCGAAGCAGTCACGGAACGATTCGCTGATGTAACGCGAAGCGCCACGGAAGCCCAGCATCGGGTTTTCTTCTTCCGGCTCGTACAGCTTGCCGCCGATCAGGTTGGCGTATTCGTTGGACTTGAAGTCCGACAGACGCACGATGACCTTCTTCGGTGCGAACGCAGCGGCCAGGGTGCTGATGCCTTCAACCAGTTTCTCGACATAGAAGCCGACCGGATCGTCGTAACCGGCGATGCGCTTGTCGACGCTTTCCTTGATGTCCTGTGGCAGGCCGTCGTAGTTCAACAGCGCTTTCGGGTGCACGCCGATCATGCGGTTGATGATGAATTCCAGACGGGCCAGGCCCACACCGGCGTTCGGCAGCTGCGCGAAGTCGAAGGCGCGGTCCGGGTTGCCGACGTTCATCATGATCTTGAACGGCAGCTCCGGCATGGCGTCCACGGAGTTCTTCTTGATGTCGAAGCCCAGTTCGCCTTCGAAGATGTAACCGGTGTCGCCTTCGGCGCAGGACACGGTCACGCCCTGACCATCCTTCAGCAATTGGGTGGCATTGCCGCAACCGACGACTGCCGGAATACCCAATTCACGGGCGATGATCGCCG
This sequence comes from Pseudomonas fluorescens, assembly GCF_030344995.1. GTDB lineage: Bacteria > Pseudomonadota > Gammaproteobacteria > Pseudomonadales > Pseudomonadaceae > Aquipseudomonas > Aquipseudomonas fluorescens_BF. Next base: position 2,267,449 of record NZ_CP128260.1, on the reverse strand, counting down.
CGTGGCAGGTACGGCCGCCACGGTTGGTGACGATGGCGCTGGCGCGCTTCATCACCGGTTCCCAGTCCGGGTCGGTCATGTCGGAAACCAGTACATCGCCCGGCTGGACCTTGTCCATCTCGGAGACGTCCTTGATGATCCGCACCTTGCCGGCGCCGATGCGCTGGCCGATGGCACGACCTTCCACCAGTACGGTGCCGGTTTCTTTCAACAGGTAACGTTCCATGACGTTGGCCTGGGTACGGCTTTTCACGGTTTCCGGACGGGCCTGCACGATGTACAGCTTGCCGTCGTCACCGTCCTTGGCCCACTCGATGTCCATCGGGCAGCCATAGTGCTTCTCGATGATCATCGCCTGTTTGGCCAGCTCGCTGACTTCAGCGTCGGTCAGGCAGAAACGCGCGCGGTCGGCCTTGTCGACATCAACGGTTTTCACGGAACGACCGGCCTTGGCCTCGTCGCCGTAGATCATCTTGATGGCCTTGCTGCCCAGGTTGCGGCGCAGGATCGCCGGGCGACCGGCTGCCAGCGTGCCCTTGTGGACATAGAATTCGTCCGGGTTCACCGCGCCTTGTACGACGGTTTCGCCCAGGCCGTAGGCGCCGGTGATGAACACCACGTCACGGAAGCCGGATTCGGTATCGAGGGTGAACATCACGCCGGCGGTGCCGGTTTCCGAACGCACCATGCGCTGCACGCCGGCCGACAGGGCGACCAGTTTGTGGTCGAAGCCCTGGTGCACGCGGTAGGAAATGGCACGGTCGTTGAACAGGGAAGCGAACACTTCCTTGGCCGCGCGGATGACGTTTTCCACGCCACGGATGTTCAGGAAGGTTTCCTGCTGACCGGCGAACGAAGCGTCCGGCAAGTCTTCGGCGGTGGCGGAGGAACGCACGGCCACAGCCACATCAGGGTTACCGGCCGACAGCGCGGCGAACGCAGTACGGATCTCGGTGTTCAGTTTTTCAGGGAATTCGGCTTCCATGATCCATTGGCGGATCTGGGCGCCGGTCTTGGCCAGGGCATTGACGTCATCGACGTCCAGCGCATCGAGGGCCTTGTGGATCTGATCGTTCAGACCGCTCAGTTCCAGGAAGTCGCGATAGGCTTGCGCCGTGGTGGCGAAGCCGCCGGGGACCGAAACACCGGCACCGGCCAGGTTACTGATCATCTCGCCCAGGGATGCGTTCTTGCCCCCCACATGCTCAACATCGTGTTTGCCGAGCTTATCGAGGGAAACTACGTACTCTACCAAGGTGATCTCTCCACTAACTGTGTTGGAAAAGCTCAGAAACCGGCGGCTCGGGGGAGCGTTGGCCGGCTGTATGGCCTGGACCTGGAAAATAAGTGAGAATGCGGGCCAATGGCGGCCGGCAAATCGCGCCTATCATATCCAGAAATACTCATTAGCTTAAGGCCCAAGGTGCAAATGAAACGATCTGCTTTCTTTATCTCCGATGGCACCGGCATCACCGCCGAAACCCTGGGTCAAAGCCTTCTGGCGCAGTTCGAAAACATTACCTTCAGCAAATTCACGCGGCCATACATCGACAGCGTTGAAAAAGCGCGGGCCATGGTACAACAAATCAACAAAGCCGCTGAAACCGACGGTTTCCGGCCGATCATCTTCGACACCATCGTCAATCAGGACATTCGTGAGATTCTCGCAACCTCCAATGGTTTCATGATCGACATCTTCTCGACGTTCCTCGCCCCTCTCGAGCAGGAACTGACCGAGCATTCTTCCTACACCGTCGGCAAGTCACACTCCATCGGTCACAACTCCAATTACATGGAGCGGATCGAGGCGGTGAACTTCGCCCTCGACAACGACGACGGCGCCCGCACGCACTATTACGACAAGGCCGACCTGATACTAGTGGGCGTGTCGCGTTGTGGTAAGACGCCGACGTGCCTGTACATGGCGATGCAGTTCGGCATCCGCGCGGCCAACTACCCGCTGACCGAAGACGACATGGAACGCCTGCAACTGCCGGCCGCCCTGCGCGCCCACCAGCACAAGCTGTTCGGCCTGACCATCGACCCGGACCGCCTTACCGCGATCCGCAACGAACGCAAGCCCAACAGCCGTTATTCGAGCTACGCCCAGTGCGAGTTCGAAGTACGCGAGGTGGAAAACCTGTTCCGCCGCGAGAACATCCCGAACATCAACTCCACGCATTTCTCCGTTGAAGAAATCTCCGCGAAGATCCTCGTGGAAAAAGGTGTGGAGCGGCGTTTCAAATAGCGCAGCGGTGTCTGATCTGACGCCTTCGCGGGCAAGCCCGGCTCCCACAGGTGTCGTGGCGTTTGCAAAAATTGCATCCGACACAAAACCCTGTGGGAGCCGGGCTTGCCCGCGAAGAACGATAACGCTGTCCCTCAGATAACAAACAAATCGACAAACCGGTTCACCGGCGTGGCTTCAAGCCGCGCCTGATCCTTGCACAGCGCAACAATCTCCCCGCTGCGCTGCCCGGTGAACCGGGTCGCCAGATTTGCCCGGAACTTGTCCTCCAGCAATGGAATGCCCTCGGCGCGACGCCGGCGATGCCCGATCGGGTATACCACCACCACGTTTTCCGTGCTCGAACCGTCCTTGAAAAACACCTGCACCGCGTTGGCAATCGAGCGCTTGTCGGCCTCCAGGTATTCGCGGGTGAAACGCGGATCCTCGACGATGACCATTTTCTCGCGCAGCACATCGATGACCGGATGGGCCTTGTGGAAATCATCCTCGTACTGCTCGGCCACCAGATTGCCGAACGCCAGCGGCACGGCGGTCATGTACTGGAGGCAATGATCGCGATCGGCGGCGTTGGCCAGCGGCCCGACCTTGGAAATGATGCGGATCGCCGATTCGTGGGTGGTGATGACGATCCGGTCGATTTCATGCAGACGATTGCGCACTTGCGGGTGCAGGGTCACGGCCGCTTCGCAGGCGGTTTGCGCGTGGAATTCGGCGGGAAAACTGATCTTGAACAGCACGTTTTCCATCACATAACTGCCGAACGGCCGCGAGAAACTGAAGGCGCGTTTGTCTTCGGGTTTGAGCGCCAGATCGTTGTTGGTGTGACTGAACAAAACGTCGTAAAAGCCCCATTGTCTGGCACTCAAGACGCCGGGAATCCCCATTTCGCCGCGCATCGCGATATCCGCCAGCCGCACGCCCCGGCTCGATGCATCCCCCGCCGCCCAGGATTTTCGCGAGCCGGCGTTCGGCGCATGGCGGTACGTGCGCAACGCCTGACCGTCGGCAAACGCGTGGGACAACGCCGATAACAGCTGCTCACGATTGGCGCCCATCAGTTTGGCGGTCACGGCGGTCGAGGCGACTTTCACCAGAATGACGTGGTCGAGGCCTACGCGATTGAACGAGTTTTCCAGTGCGATCACGCCTTGAATCTCATGGGCCATGACCATGGCTTCGAGTACATCACGCACGGTCAGCGGCGCTTCACCATTGGCCAGACGCTTTTGCGACAGGTGATCGGCCACCGCGAGAATCCCGCCGAGGTTGTCCGACGGATGCCCCCATTCGGCGGCGAGCCAGGTGTCGTTGTAATCGAGCCAGCGCACGATGCAGCCAATGTCCCACGCGGCTTTGACCGGGTCGAGGCGATAGGACGTGCCGGGGACACGAGCGCCGAATGGGACGACGGTGCCCTCTACAGTCGGGCCAAGATGCTTGGTGCATTCGGGGAAACGTAGGGCCAGCAGGCCGCAGCCCAAGGTGTCCATCAGGCAGTTGCGGGCGGTGTCGAGGGCTTCGGTGGATTCGATTTTGTAGGTGAGAACGTAATCGGCGATGTCCTGCAGGACATGGTCGTAGTCGGGGCGGTTGTTCAGGTCGACGTTGGCGCTCATTGCGGTTCTCCTTGGTGGGGAATGATGAGTGGGGAGGTCTTCCTCAGGGGCTGGTTGGTTTTTTTGTTTGGAGCAGATCTTGGGTGTCTGCATTGGGGTGTTTCGTCAGTTGGATTGTTGCCCTCACCCTAGCCCTCTCCCGGAGGGAGAGGGGACCGAATGGGGAATATTCAAGCGTTACGCCGACCTGAAAGCTCTTCTGTGAATCCATAATCGCCAAGATGCTTCAGGTCGCAGGACATCTAATTACAACCCGGTCGGCCCCCTCTCCCTCCGGGAGAGGGCTGGGGTGAGGGCATCGATTCTGGATCAGAAGCAATCTTCGGGCACGCGCACATAACCTTCCATTAAAACGCGCGCACTACGGCTCATGATCGCCTTCTTCACGATCCACTCACCGTTTTCCAGCCTGGCCTCAGCCCCGACACGCAAAGTCCCGGACGGATGTCCGAACCGCACCGCATTACGCTCAACGCCACCCGCCGCCAGATTCACCAAGGTGCCGGAAATCGCCGCCGCCGTGCCAATCGCCACCGCCGCCGTCCCCATCATCGCGTGGTGCAACTTGCCCATCGACAGTGCACGCACCAACAAATCCACATCCCCGGCGCCGATCGCCTTGCCACTGGACGCGACGTAATCCGCAGGCTTGGCAACAAACGCAACCTTCGGCGTGTGCTGACGTTTGGCCGCTTCATCCAGACTGGAAATCAGCCCCATGCGCAAAGCGCCGTAGGCACGAATGGTCTCAAACATCTGCAACGCTTTCGGATCGCTGTTGATCGCGCTTTGCAATTCGGTCCCGGTGTAACCAATGTCTTCGGCGTTGACGAAGATCGTCGGGATACCCGCGTTGATCATGGTCGCCTTGAACGTGCCGACGCCCGGCACTTCCAGCTCATCGATCAGGTTGCCGGTGGGGAACATCGAGCCACCGCCGCCCTCTTCTTCCGCCGCCGGGTCCATGAATTCGACCTGGACCTCAGCGGCCGGGAAAGTCACGCCGTCGAGTTCGAAGTCACCGGTTTCCTGGACTTCGCCGTTGGTGATCGGAACGTGGGCGATGATGGTCTTGCCGATGTTGGCCTGCCACACGCGAACCACCGCCACGCCGTTGTGCGGAATGCGGCTGGCGTCTACCAGACCGTTGCTGATGGCGAACGAACCGACCGCTGCGGACAGGTTGCCGCAGTTGCCGCTCCAGTCCACGAACGGCTTGTCGATGGACACTTGACCGAACAGGTAATCGACGTCGTGATCGGCCTTGATGCTTTTCGACAGGATCACGGTTTTGCTGGTGCTCGATGTGGCGCCGCCCATGCCGTCGATCTGCTTGTCGTACGGGTCGGGGCTGCCGATCACTCGCAGCAGCAAGGCATCGCGGGTCGGGCCGGGGATCTGCGCCGCCTCAGGCAGGTCGGTGAGGCTGAAAAACACGCCTTTGCTGGTGCCGCCGCGCATGTACGTGGCGGGGATTTTGATCTGTGGTGCGTGAGCCATGGATGCTCCTTTAAAGGGGCCAAAGGACTCATCATCCTTTGGCCCCTTAAGATGATTTAAACGGCAACCGCCGACTCTTCGAGGAAGTCCTGAGCGAAGCGCTGCAACACTCCGCCGGCCTCGTAGATCGACACTTCTTCGGCGGTGTCGAGGCGGCAGGTCACCGGCACGTCGACGCGTTCGCCGTTCTTGCGATGGATCACCAGCGTCAGGTCGGCGCGCGGCGTGCGCTCTCCGATCACGTCGTAGGTCTCGCTGCCGTCGATGCCCAATGTCTTGCGGTCGGTGCCCGGTTTGAATTCCAGCGGCAGCACACCCATGCCCACCAAATTGGTGCGGTGAATGCGCTCGAAACCTTCGGCGGCAATCGCTTCCACACCCGCCAGTCGCACACCTTTGGCCGCCCAGTCCCGGGACGAACCCTGGCCGTAGTCGGCGCCGGCGATGATGATCAGCGGCTGCTTGCGTTCCATGTAGGTTTCGATGGCTTCCCACATGCGCATCACTTGGCCTTCCGGCTCCACACGGGCCAGCGAGCCCTGCTTGACCTTGCCGTTTTCCACGACCATTTCGTTGAACAGTTTCGGGTTGGCAAACGTCGCGCGCTGCGCGGTCAAGTGGTCGCCACGGTGGGTCGCGTAGGAGTTGAAGTCCTCTTCCGGCAGGCCCATTTTCGCCAGGTATTCGCCGGCGGCGCTGTCGAGCATGATCGCGTTCGACGGCGACAGGTGATCGGTGGTGATGTTGTCCGGCAGCACCGCCAGCGGGCGCATGCCCTTGAGCGGCCGTGCCCCGGCCAGCGCGCCTTCCCAGTACGGCGGACGGCGGATGTAGGTGCTCATTTCGCGCCAGTCGTACAGCGGCGTGACTTTCGGGCCGGTGTCTTCATGGATGGCGAACATCGGGATGTAGACCTGACGGAACTGCTCCGGCTTCACTGACGACTTCACCACCGCGTCGATTTCTTCGTCGCTCGGCCAGATGTCTTTCAGGCGGATTTCCTTGCCGTCGACCACGCCCAACACGTCTTTTTCGATATCGAAGCGGATGGTGCCGGCAATCGCGTAGGCCACCACCAGCGGCGGCGAAGCGAGGAATGCCTGCTTGGCGTAAGGGTGAATCCGGCCGTCGAAGTTGCGGTTGCCGGACAGCACAGCAGTCGCGTACAGATCGCGGTTGATGATCTCTTGCTGGATCACCGGATCCAGCGCCCCGGACATGCCGTTGCAGGTGGTGCAGGCGAAGGCGACGACGCCGAAACCAAGCTGCTCCAGCTCCGTGGTCAGCCCCGCTTCGTCGAGGTACAGCGCCACGGTTTTCGAGCCCGGCGCCAGCGACGACTTGACCCAAGGTTTGCGAGTCAGGCCGAGCTTGTTGGCATTGCGCGCCAGCAGGCCGGCGGCGATCACGTTGCGCGGGTTGCTGGTGTTGGTGCAACTGGTGATGGCGGCGATGATCACCGCGCCGTCAGGCATTTGCCCCGGCACGTCTTCCCACTGGCCGGCGATGCCTTTGGCCGCCAGATCCGACACCGCCACACGGGCGTGCGGGTTGCTCGGGCCGGCCATGTTGCGCACCACCGAAGACAGATCGAAGGTCAGGCCGCGCTCGTACTGCGCGCCTTTCAGGCTGTCGGCCCACAGGCCGATCTGCCTGGCGTATTGTTCGACCAGTTGCACTTGCTGGTCTTCGCGACCGGTGAGTTTCAGGTAATCGATGGTCTGCTGGTCGATGTAGAACATCGCGGCCGTGGCGCCGTATTCCGGGGCCATGTTGGAGATGGTTGCGCGGTCGCCGAGGGTCAGCGCCGAAGCACCTTCGCCGAAGAATTCCAACCATGCGCCGACCACTTTCTGCTTGCGCAGGTATTCGGTCAGCGCCAGTACCATATCGGTGGCGGTGATGCCCGGTTGCAGCTTGCCGGTCAGTTCGACGCCGACGCTTTCCGGCAGGCGCATCCACGACGCGCGGCCAAGCATCACGCTCTCGGCTTCAAGCCCACCGACACCGATGGCGATCACGCCCAGCGCATCGACGTGCGGGGTGTGGCTGTCGGTGCCGACGCAGGTATCCGGGAATGCCACGCCGTCGCGCACCTGGATCACCGGAGACATTTTCTCCAGGTTGATCTGGTGCATGATGCCGTTGCCCGGTGGGATCACGTCGACGTTCTTGAACGCCTTCTTGGTCCAGTTGATGAAGTGGAAACGGTCTTCGTTGCGACGGTCTTCAATGGCGCGGTTCTTCTCGAACGCCTGGGCGTCAAAACCGCCCGCCTCCACCGCCAGCGAGTGGTCGACGATCAGTTGCGTCGGCACCACCGGGTTGACCTGCGCCGGGTCGCCGCCCTGTTGGGCAATCGCGTCGCGCAGGCCGGCCAGATCCACCAGCGCGGTCTGGCCGAGAATGTCGTGGCACACAACGCGGGCCGGGAACCACGGGAAGTCGAGGTCGCGCTTGCGCTCGATCAGTTGTTTCAGGGAATCGGTGAGCGTGGCCGGGTCGCAGCGACGCACGAGGTTTTCCGCCAGCACGCGAGAGGTGTACGGCAGGGTGTCGTAGCTGCCGGGCTGGATCGCATCGACAGCCGCGCGGACGTCGAAAAAGTCCAGCGGCGTGCCAGGCAGGTTCTTGCGAAATTCTGTGTTCATCGGTCAGGACTCGGTCACGGTAGTTTCAAAGAGGGGGCGCCTGTGCCGGCGCCCTCCCCGGTCAGCGCTGTTCGATGGGCACGAACTTGCGCTGTTCGACGCCGGTGTACTCGGCGCTTGGACGGATGATGCGGTTGTTGGCGCGCTGTTCGAACACGTGCGCTGCCCAGCCGGTCAGGCGCGAGCAGACGAAGATCGGGGTGAACAGCTTGGTCGGGATGCCCATGAAGTGATACGCCGAGGCATGGTAGAAGTCGGCGTTGGGGAACAGTTTCTTTTGCTCCCACATGGTCTTGTCGATGGCTTCCGAAACGGGGAACAACACTTTGTCGCCCACTTCGTCGGCGAGTTTTTTCGACCAGCCCTTGATCACCTCGTTGCGCGGATCGCTGTCCTTATAGATCGCGTGGCCGAAGCCCATGATCTTGTCCTTGCGCTCCAGCATGCCGAGGGTGCCCTTGATCGCCTCTTCCGGCGACGAGAAGCGCTCGATCATTTCCATCGCCGCTTCGTTGGCGCCACCGTGCAGCGGGCCGCGCAGCGAGCCGATGGCCGCCGTGACGCAGGAATACAGGTCGGAAAGGGTCGAAGCGCACACCCGAGCAGTGAAGGTCGAGGCGTTGAATTCGTGCTCGGCGTAGAGGATCAGCGAGACGTTCATCACTTTGACGTGCAGTTCGCTCGGCTTCTTGTCGTGCAGCAGGTGCAGGAAGTGGCCGCCGATGGACTGCTCGTCGCTCACGCAGTTGATGCGTTTGCCGTCGTGGCTGAAGCGATACCAGTAGCACATGATCGCCGGGAACGCGGCCAGCAGGCGGTCGGTCTTGTCGCGTTGCTCGGAGAAGTCTTTCTCCGGCTCGATGTTGCCCAGGAACGAGCAACCGGTGCGCATCACGTCCATCGGGTGGGCGTCGGCGGGGATGCGTTCCAGCACTTCTTTCAGCGCTTGCGGCAGGTCGCGCAGCTTGCTCAGCTTGCCTTGATACTCGGCGAGCTGTGCCTTGGTCGGCAACTCTCCGTAGAGCAGCAGGTACGCCACTTCTTCAAATTGTGCGTCTGCCGCCAGTTCGCGCACGTCGTAGCCGCGATAGGTCAGCCCGGCACCGGCCTGGCCCACGGTGGACAGTGCGGTTTGCCCGGCAACCTGGCCCCGGAGTCCGGCGCCACTGAGTACTTTTGCTTCGGCCATTGTTGTCTCCAATCTTGAATTTATTAGGGAGTACGGTTGCGGCTTACTTCTTCGCCGCAAACAACGCGTCGAGCTTCTGCTCGAAGGTGTGGTAATCGATGCGATCGTAGAGCTCCATGCGAGTCTGCATGGTGTCGATGACATTCTGCTGAGTGCCGTCGCGGCGGATCGCGGTGTAGACGTTTTCCGCGGCCTTGTTCATCGCGCGGAATGCCGACAGCGGGTAGAGCACCAGCGACACATCGGCGCCGGCCAGTTGCTCGGTGGTGTACAGCGGCGTCGAGCCGAATTCGGTGATGTTGGCCAGGATCGGCGCTTTCACGCGGCTGGCGAACAGCTTGTACATCTCAAGCTCGGTGATGGCTTCCGGGAAGATCATGTCGGCGCCGGCCTCGATGCACGCGGCGGCGCGATCCAGTGCCGATTCCAGACCTTCAACGGCCAGCGCGTCGGTGCGGGCCATGATCACGAAGCTGTCGTCAGTGCGGGCATCGACGGCGGCTTTGATGCGGTCGACCATTTCCTGCTGGGTCACGATCTCTTTGTTCGGACGGTGACCGCAGCGCTTCGCGCCGACCTGGTCTTCAATGTGAATCGCCGCCGCGCCGAACTTGATCATCGACTTGACGGTGCGGGCCACGTTGAACGCCGAGGCGCCGAAACCGGTGTCCACGTCCACCAGCAGCGGCAGGTCGCAGACGTCGGTGATGCGACGCACGTCCGTCAGCACGTCATCCAGGCCGGTGATGCCCAGGTCCGGCACGCCGAGGGAGCCGGCAGCCACCCCGCCACCCGACAGGTAGATCGCCTTGAAACCGGCGCGCTTGGCCAGCAGCGCGTGGTTGGCGTTGATCGCGCCGACCACTTGCAGCGGATGTTCGCTGGCGACCGCATCGCGGAAACGCTGGCCTGGAGTGCTCTTGTTGGAACTCATGACTCACCTCGTTCAGTGGCTGTCTTATTGTCGGCGCCGTCCTGGTAGTGACGGGCGATGTTGCGTTTCGAGGCGCCGATGTGGCGGCGCATCAACAATTCCGCGAGCTCGCCGTCACGGTCGGCGATGGCATCGAGAATCCGGTGGTGTTCGGCAAAGGCCTGGCGCGGGCGGTTGGGCGTGGTGGAAAACTGGATGCGGTACATGCGCACCAGTTGATACAGCTCGCCGCAGAGCATCTGGGTCAGGGTGCGGTTGCCGCTGCCCTGGATGATCCGGTAGTGAAAATCGAAATCGCCTTCCTGCTGGTAGTAGCCGACGCCGGCCTGAAACGCCGCATCGCGTTCATGGGTTTCCAGCACCCGGCGCAGTTCGTCGATTTCTTCGACGCTCATGCGTTCGGCCGCCAGACGGCAGGCCATGCCTTCGAGGGATTCGCGGATTTCGTAGAGTTCGAGCAATTCGGCGTGGCTCAGCGACACCACCCGCGCACCGACGTGCGGCACGCGCACCAGCAGGCGCTGGCCTTCCAGCCGATGGATCGCCTCGCGCAGCGGCCCACGGCTGATGCCGTAGGTGCGCGCCAGTTCCGGCTCGGAGATCTTGCTGCCCGGGGCGATCTCGCCTTTGACGATGGCCGCCTGGATGCGCCGGAAGACGTTTTCCGAGAGGGTCTCGGAATCATCACCGCTGATCACCGGGGGATCGAGTTGATCCAGCATATTGTCGACACCTTCAAATCCAATGCGGCAAAAACTAGCGAATCGGCCTGAATCAGTCAAAGGATAAATAGAGATTGTCGACAATCGTCTAATAAGCCTGCGTATCAGCCCCAAGGGTTATAGACCGCCCCCGGCGCTGGCGCCATAAAACCACCGTGCTAGAATGCCGCCCGCATTTGCGAGTCATTTGCACGGCTTGTCATAAAAAGCTGATAGGCACACGAAGGCGCATGGGCAGACAGGATTTCCTGATGCCATGGCCCTGAACCGAGAACGGAACGCTGCTCGCCAGGATTTATGAGACTCAAGCCCTTCCCCACATTCTTTGCACTGTTTTGCCTGCCCGGCCTCGCCGCGGCGGGGGAAAAGACCGTGTACGGCCTCAACGAATACGCTGCCCTCGACGGGATCAACCTGGAAGTGGCGGCGAAACTCGACACCGGGGCGAAAACCGCCTCCCTGAGCGCCCGCGACATCAAACGTTTCAAACGCAACGGCGAGTCCTGGGTACGTTTCTACCTGGCCATCGACGCCGCGCACTCGCACCCGATCGAACGGCCGCTGGCCCGGGTCAGCAAGATCAAGCGCCGCGCCGGCGACTACGACCCGGAAGAAGGCAAGAAGTACACCGCCCGCCCGGTGATCGAGCTGGACATCTGCATGGGTTCGGCAATGCGCAGCATCGAAGTGAACCTGACCGACCGTAGTGCGTTCCAATATCCGCTTTTGATCGGCTCCGAGGCGCTGAAACGCTTCGATGCGCTGGTCGATCCCAGTCTTAAATACGCTGCCGGCAAACCCGCCTGCGCCATCGCCGCTCATACCGCCGAGTAATTTCCATGCGTTCTCTAACCTTCCACCTGAAAGTCCTGATCACCATCCTGGTGTTGCTGGGCGTTTCGGTTACGGCCTATCAGATTTTCGTGCTCGGCATTCCAGTGACCGAAGACGCCACCGACGACCTGTGGAACATCGACGCCAAGGTCGAGTTCGTCGCCAGCACCAAGGATCCGGTGAAGATCCAGATGTTCGTGCCGCCCCTGAGCCGCGATTACGTCAGCCTCAATGAAAGCTTTATCTCCAATAACTATGGCGTGGCGGTCAATCGTGTCGACGGCAACCGCAAGGTCACCTGGTCGGCACGCCGGGCCAAGGGCAACCAGACCCTTTATTACCGTCTGGTGCTGACCAAGCGTTACACCGCCGAAAAAACCAAGATCAAAGGCCCGACCTTCCGCGACAGCATGGCCATCGAAGGCCCGGAAAAGATCGCCGCCGAAGCCCTGCTCGCCCCGATCCGCCAGCACTCGGCCGACGTCGAGACCTTCATTGGCGAAGCGATCAAACGCGTCAACAACGTCAACGACGACAACGTGAAACTGCTGCTGGCCGGCGATCCTTCCACGCCGCACAAAGCCAAGATCGTCGAACTGCTGCTGTCCATCGCCCACGTCCCGGTGGAGAAAGTCCACACTATCCGCCTCGTCGCCGATCAGCCGCAAACCCCGGAACTGTGGCTGCGCAGCTTCAATGGCACCGACTGGCTGTACTTCAATCCGGAAACCGGCGAGCAAGGCCTGCCGACCGACCGCCTGCTGTGGTGGAGCGGTGATGAAAACCTGATCACTGTCGACGGCGGCAAGAAAGCCAACGTGACCTTCAGCCTGAACAACAGCGAGATGAACGCGATTCGTCTGGCCAAGCTGACCGACGAAAACACCGACGCCAACTTCCTCGAATACTCGCTGTACGGCCTGCCGCTGCAAACCCAGCAGACGTTCATGATCATGGTGATGATCCCGATCGGCGTGCTGGTGATCCTGATCCTGCGCAACCTGATCGGCCTGCAGACCCTCGGCACCTTTACGCCGGTGCTGATCGCCCTGGCCTTCCGCGAGACACAACTGGGCTTCGGCATCCTGCTGTTTACCGTGATCACCGCACTCGGGTTATCGCTGCGCTCGTATCTGGAACACCTGAAGCTACAAATGCTGCCGCGGCTGTCGGTGGTGCTGACCTTCGTGGTGGTGCTGATTGCGGCGATCAGCCTGTTCAGCCACAAGCTCGGTCTCGAGCGTGGCCTGTCGGTGGCGCTGTTCCCGATGGTGATTCTGACCATGACCATCGAACGCCTGTCGATCACCTGGGAAGAACGCGGTGCCAGCCATGCCATGAAAGTGGCGATCGGCACGCTGTTCGCGGCGTCCCTGGCGCACCTGATCATGACCGTTCCGGAGCTGGTGTACTTCGTGTTCACCTTCCCGGCGATCCTGCTGATTCTGGTGGGCTTCATGCTGGCCATGGGTCGCTATCGCGGTTATCGCCTGACCGAGCTGGTGCGTTTCAAGGCTTTCCTGAAGAAGGCTGACGCCTGATGTTCGGTTTCTGGAAGACCTGGAAGGCCCTGGAAGCCCGGGGCATCATGGGCATCAATCGGCGTAACGCCGACTACGTGCTCAAGTACAACAAGCGCAGCCTGTACCCGATCGTCGATGACAAGATCATCACCAAGGAACGCGCGATCAAGGCCGGCATTCATGTGCCGGAACTGTATGGCGTGATTTCCACGGAGAAGGAAATCGACAAGCTCGGCGAGATCATCGGCGGGCGCAACGACTTCGTGATCAAGCCGGCCCAGGGCGCCGGCGGTGACGGCATCATCGTGGTCGCCGACCGTTTCGAGGGCCGCTATCGCACGGTATCGGGCAAGATCATTGCCCACGAAGAGCTGGAACATCATATCTCCAGCATCCTCACCGGCCTGTATTCGCTGGGCGGCCACCGTGATCGGGCGCTGATCGAATACCGGGTGACCCCGGACCAGATCTTCAAGAGCATCAGCTACGAAGGCGTGCCGGACATCCGCATCATCGTGCTGATGGGCTACCCGGTGATGGCGATGCTGCGGCTGCCGACCCGTCAGTCCGGCGGCAAGGCCAACCTGCACCAGGGCGCCATCGGCGTCGGCGTCGACCTGGCCACCGGCCTGACCCTGCGCGGCACCTGGCTGAACAACATCATCACCAAGCACCCGGACACCACCAACGCGGTGGACGGCGTGCAACTGCCGTACTGGGACGGTTTCATGAAGCTCGCGGCCGGCTGCTATGAGCTGTGTGGGCTGGGTTACATCGGTGTGGACATGGTGCTGGACCAGGAGAAAGGCCCGCTGATTCTGGAACTGAATGCGCGGCCGGGACTGAATATCCAGATTGCCAACGATTGCGGGCTGACGTTACGCACCCATGCGGTGGAAGCGCATCTGGAAGAGCTCAAGGCGCGTGGAGTGACGGAGTCGGTTGAAGAGCGGGTGGCGTTTGCTCAGGAATTGTTTGGGCATATTCCGGCTGTTGAAGGCTGATCCTAAAAGCTGAAGAGCAGAAAAGCCCCTCACCCCAGCCCTCTCCCGGAGGGAGAGGGAGCCGAACGAGTTGGATGTTCACGCTCCATCGACCTGAAAATCCGGAGTCGAACTCACGGCTTGAAAAGCCCCCGATCTGCTCCCTTTCCCCCTCGCCCCCTTGGGGGAGAGGGCTGGGGTGAGGGGGTAGGCTTTTGACTTTGATCTGGCATCGGAGAGGACTACAATCCCCACCCCGCCTCAATGGCCGATCTGCCCCGCCCATGTTGACCTGTTCCGTACACCCGCTGCCCTACCGAGCCAACCCCGCCGACTATTTCGCGGCCGTCCGCCATGCGCCCGGCGCCGTGCTGCTCGACAGTGGCCGGCCAAGTGCCGACCGTGGCCGTTATGACCTGCTCAGCGCCTGGCCGCTGGAACAACTGGCGGTTTTGCCGGACGAGCGCGGCGACGATTTCCTGCAACGCCTGCGAGGCAATCTGACCCGATTGGGCGACGCGCAATTGCCCGATGGGTACGAACTGCCCTTCGCCGGCGGCCTGATCGGTTACCTGAGTTACGACTTCGGCCGGCATCTGGAAAACCTGCCGAGTCAGGCCCGGGATGATCTGCAATTGCCCGATGCGCGATTTGGTCTGTACGACTGGGCCTTGATCAGCGATCACCAATCGGCAACCAGCCAACTGGTGTTTCACCCGTCCGTCAGCGCCAGCGAGAAACAGCGGCTGATCGATGTATTCAGCCAACCGGCGGGCACTGAACTGACCCCGTTCAAGCTGAACAGCCCGATGACAGCCGATCTTTCGGCCGATGAATACCGCAAGGCATTCGAGCGCATCCAGCATTACATCCAGGCCGGCGATTGCTATCAGGTCAACTTCGCTCAACGTTTCCGCGCACCGTGCCAGGGCGATCCATGGCTGGCCTACTGCAAATTGCGTGAGGCCTGCCCGACGCCGTTTTCCGGTTTCCAGAGCCTGCCCGACGGCAATGCGGTACTGAGCCTGTCGCCCGAGCGCTTCGTCAAAGTCAGTCAGCGTCAGGTGGAAACCCGCCCGATCAAAGGCACCCGTCCCCGTGGCGCGACCCCGACCGAAGACGCAGCGAATGCCGCCGAACTGCTGGCCAGCCCCAAGGATCGCGCGGAAAACCTGATGATCGTCGACCTGCTGCGCAACGATCTGGGCCGCACCTGCCGCATCGGCTCGGTGCGGGTGCCGGAGTTGTTCAGCCTGGAAAGTTATCCGAACGTGCATCATCTGGTCAGCAGTGTGACCGGTGAACTGGCGGATGATCGCGATGCGTTGGATCTGATAGCCGGCAGCTTCCCCGGCGGCTCGATCACCGGCGCACCGAAGATCCGCGCGATGCAGATCATCGACGAACTGGAGCCGACCCGGCGTGGTTTGTATTGCGGTTCTTTGCTGTATCTGGACGTGCGTGGCGAGATGGACAGCTCCATCGCCATTCGCAGTCTGCTGGTGAAGGATGGCCAGGTGTGCTGCTGGGGCGGCGGCGGGATCGTCGCCGATTCGGACTGGCAGGCGGAGTATCAGGAGTCGATTACAAAGGTCAGGGTTCTGCTCGAAACCCTGCAGAACCTTTAACCGCTGTTGATCGTTCCCACGTCGAGGCGTCGAACCGTCCGCGTGGGAACGATCATGTGGTGGCTACAAAGTCAGATCGCGATTCGAGGCTTTGAGGAATTCCTGCTTCAACTCTTCGAACGTATGCACCGCCGGAAACTGCGGAAACTCGCGAATCACGTTATCCGGCGCATGGAACAGAATCCCCGCATCCGCTTCGCCCAGCATGCTGGTGTCGTTATAGGAATCCCCCGCCGCGATCACCCGGTAATACAGACTCTTGAAGGCCAGGACTGACTGACGTTTCGGATCTTTCTGACGCAACTGATAGCTCGTCACCCGCCCGCTGTCGTCGGTAATCAGTCGATGGCAAAGCAAGGTCGGAAAGCCCAGCTGACGCATCAGCGGCTGGGAAAACTCATAGAACGTATCTGACAGAATCACCACCTGAAACCGCTCGCGCAGCCAGTTGACGAACTCCACCGCGCCGTCCAGCGGCTTGAGGGTGGCGATCACTTCCTGAATGTCCGAAAGCTTCAGGCCATGCTCGTCGAGGATGCGCAGGCGCTGCCTCATCAGCACGTCGTAGTCGGGAATGTCCCGGGTGGTGGCCTTGAGCGATTCGATTCCGGTTTTTTCGGCGAAGGCGATCCAGATTTCCGGCACCAGCACCCCTTCAAGATCAAGACAGGCGATTTCCACAAGACACTCCCGTTTGTAATGTTTATTGAGTCGAGCGAGCCCGAACTCTAGCGGCTCGACCTGGAGCGCGCAACGCAGAGGCCGCCCCGGCGGGCGTTGCTTTTTGTTACCATCGCCGCCATATAGAGCGCCCAGCGCCACCGACCTGTAGGAAGCCGCCCTGATGAGCCCAACGTTCGACGTCGTGGAACTCGCCACGACCTATGCCAACAAATCCGCGCAGGACATCCTAAAACTCGCGTTCGCCGAGTTCGGCGATGACCTGTGGATATCTTTCAGCGGTGCCGAGGATGTGGTGCTGGTGGACATGGCCTGGAAGCTGAACAAGAACGTCAAGGTGTTCAGTCTCGACACCGGCCGCCTGCATCCGGAAACCTACCGCTTTATCGATCAGGTGCGCGAGCACTACAAGATCGACATCGAACTGGTCTCGCCGGACTACACGAAACTTGAACCGTTCGTGAAGGAAAAAGGCCTGTTCAGTTTCTACAAGGACGGCCATGGCGAATGCTGCGGCATCCGCAAGATCGAGCCGCTGCGCCGCAAGCTGTCCGGCGTCAAAGCCTGGGCCACCGGCCAGCGCCGCGACCAGAGTCCGGGCACCCGCAGCGCCGTGGCGGTGATGGAAATCGATACAGCGTTCTCCACCCCGGAGCGCACCCTGTACAAGTTCAACCCGCTGGCACAGATGACCAGCGAGGAAATCTGGGGTTACATCCGCATGCTGGAGCTGCCGTACAACAGCCTGCACGAGCGCGGTTTCATCAGCATCGGCTGCGAACCGTGCACCCGCCCGGTCCTGCCGAACCAGCACGAACGCGAAGGTCGCTGGTGGTGGGAAGAAGCGACCCAGAAAGAATGCGGGTTGCATGCCGGGAATATCATCAGCAAGGCGTAAGCATCCCTGATGCCCCGTGGGAGCAAGTCAGCTCCCACAGTGTTCTCTACCCACCTTGAAAAATGTGTACACACGAATGTCACCATCGGTGCCATTTATGTGTGCACTTTTCGTTTCTTCGCCCTGAAAAGTTACATCACGCATCAGAAACATTCCCTCCCGACGTCCGCCAAAATTCCTCCCGAAAAATAAATACCTGTTCGAACGGTCAATTTATATCGCCCGTATTTCAACGACTTGGCGCCATTCAATAACTTTTCGAAATCAGCGGTGGTTTTCATAGATCGCCGACTGGCACAGATCTGGCTTAAGTGCATACATGTTTTGTATACAAAACTGCAAAACATGAACCCACACTTTCGATCCGCAAGCCTGAAGCGCCCTATCCCGTACAGGCTGCAGATGCCCCGTAACCAGTGATGTTTTCACCGCCGCGACGAAGATCTGCCGAGCCCGAACGCTCATGCACAGTCATCGCAGCCCGAACATCAGGAGCCTGCCGGAATGCGTACGAGTCTCTCCAATAACAACATCGCGCTGAATCTGCCCGCCTCTTCCACCCTCGACCACAGCGTGCCCGGTGATGGCATCGCCGAACCGCTGCAACTGAGCCCGCGCCTGCACAACAGCGACCTCGCGCCGACCAAGGTCGAAGGACGGCGCTGGGGCAAATACAGCATCTTTGCCCTGTGGACGAACGATGTGCACAACATCGCCAACTACTCGTTTGCGATCGGCCTATACGCACTGGGCCTGGGCGGCTGGCAGATTCTGCTGTCGCTGGGGATCGGCGCGGCGCTGGTGTATTTCTTCATGAACCTGTCCGGTTACATGGGGCAGAAAACCGGCGTGCCGTTTCCGGTGATCAGCCGGATCAGTTTCGGCATTCACGGGGCGCAGATTCCTGCATTGATCCGGGCGGTGATCGCCATCGCCTGGTTCGGCATTCAGACGTACCTGGCGTCGGTGGTATTTCGCGTGTTGCTCACGGCGATCCATCCCGGTTTCGCCGATTACGACCACAACTCGATCCTCGGCCTGTCGAGCCTGGGCTGGGTGTGTTTCGTGGCGATCTGGTTCGTGCAACTGGCGATCCTCGCCTACGGCATGGAAATGGTCCGCCGCTACGAAGCCTTCGCCGGGCCGGTGATTCTGCTGACCGTCGCCTGCCTCGCCGCGTGGATGTACACCCAGGCCAACGCGACCATCGCCTGGTCGATTCGCGAACCACTGACCGGCGGCGAGATGTGGCGCAACATCTTCGCCGGCGGCGCCTTGTGGTTAGCGATCTACGGGACGCTGATTCTCAACTTCTGCGACTTCGCCCGCTCTTCGCCGTGCCGCAAAACGATCAAGATCGGAAACTTCTGGGGCCTGCCGGTCAATATTCTGGTGTTCGCCGGGATCACTGTCCTGCTGTGCGGTGCGCAATTTCAGATCAACGGCCGGATCATCGAAAGCCCGACCGAAATCATCGCTTCGATCCCCAACACGTTCTTTCTGGTGCTCGGTTGCCTGGCGTTCCTGATCGTCACCGTGGCGGTGAACATCATGGCCAACTTCGTCGCCCCGGCCTTCGTGCTCAGCAACCTGGCGCCGAAGTATCTGACCTTCCGCCGCGCCGGGCTTATCAGCGCAACGATTGCGGTGCTGATCCTGCCGTGGAATCTCTACAACAGCCCGCTGGTGATCGTGTATTTCCTGTCCGGCCTCGGCGCCCTGCTCGGCCCGTTGTACGGCGTGATCATGGTGGACTACTGGCTGATCCGCAAAGGCCGGATCCACGTGCCGCAGCTGTACAGCGAAAGCCCCAACGGCGCGTATTACTACAGCCGCGGGGTCAACCTGCGGGCCGTGGCGGCATTCATTCCGGCCGCGTTGATCGCGATCGTTCTGGCACTGGTGCCGGGCTTCCACAGCGTTTCGCCCTTCTCCTGGCTGATCGGCGCCGGCATTGCCGGGATGCTCTATCTGATCATCGCCAAACGCCAGCCGCACTACGCCGATGTCGACGGTGAAGCCATCGCCGTCGACAACGTCAGCCACTGAATCTTTTGGCGGCCCTTCGCGGGGCCGCAGAACCAACCGTAATAAGGACTTCCCATGCGAATTCTCGTGGTCAACGTCAACACCACCGAATCCATCACCCAGGCCATCGCCCGTTCGGCGCAGGCCGTCGCCTCCCCCGGCACCGAGATTGTCGGCCTGACGCCGTACTTCGGCGCCGATTCAGTCGAAGGCAATTTCGAAAGTTATCTGGCCGCCATCGCCGTGATGGACCGGGTGATGTCCTACGACCAGCCGTTCGACGCGGTGATCCAGGCCGGCTACGGCGAACACGGTCGCGAAGGTTTGCAGGAATTGCTCAACGTGCCGGTGGTGGACATCACCGATGCGGCGGCCAGCACCGCGATGTTTCTGGGCCACGCCTATTCGGTGGTCACCACGCTGGATCGCACCGTGCCGTTGATCGAGGATCGGCTGAAACTGTCCGGCCTGTGGGATCGCTGCGCCTCGGTGCGTGCCAGTGGCCTGGCGGTGCTGGAGCTGGAACACGAACCGCAGCGGGCGCTGGAAGCGATCGTGCACCAGGCGGAACTGGCGGTGACTCAGGATAAAGCCGAAGTGATCTGCCTCGGTTGCGGCGGCATGGCCGGGCTCGACGAGAAGATCCGTCAGCGAACCGGGGTGCCGGTGGTGGACGGCGTCACTGCGGCCGTGACCATCGCCGAATCACTGGTGCGACTGGGCCTGTCGACCTCCAAGGTGCGCACGTATGCGACGCCACGGCCGAAAACCATCATCGGCTGGCCAGCACGTTTTGCGCGTTGAAACGTTCGGCGAGGCCCAGGGTTGAAAACTGCTCGATGACAAAATCGACGAACGCCCGGGTCTTGCCCGGCAGCAGTTTGTGTTCGGCGTAATAGATGGAGATGTTGCCGTCGTCGACGTACCAGTCGGGCAAGACTCGCTGCAACGTCCCCGCCTCCAGGTAGCCGACCGCGAACGGCATGCTCACCAGTGCAATCCCCAACCCCTGCGCCGCCGTGGCGCAGGCGGCTTCGGAATCGCTCATGGTCATTCGTGCCTTGAGGGTCAGCGGGCTGTGTTGCCGGGTGCGATGCGTCAACTGCCAGGAGCGCACGCGACCGGTCTGCGGTGAGCGGATCAGGATGCCGTCGTGCAGTTTGAGGTCGTCCGGTTCGCTGATCGGCGCGTACCGATCCAGATAATCCGCGGAAGCCACCAACACTCGATGCGCTGGCGTCAGCCTGCGCGCCACCACGCCCTGGGGCAGTTCGAAGCCACCGCCAATCGCCGCATCGAAACCCTGGCCGATCAGATCGACCTGGCGGTTATCGAAATGCCAGTCCGGGTTGATCGCCGGAAATCTTTTCAGGAACTCCCCCAGCAACGGCACGATGTACAAGCGGCCGAACACCGTGCCCATGCTGACTTTCAGCGTGCCCGCCGGTTGACCGCCGGCGCTGGCCAGATTGTTCACGGCATTCTGGATGGTGGTGAGACTGCCGCTGACCTCACTCAAAAACAATTGCCCCGCTTCCGTCAGGGTCAATCTTCGAGTGCTACGCTGGAACAGCCTCACGCCGAGGCGCGCTTCCAGTTTCGCCACGCTTTTGCCCACGGCGGCCGGTGTCAGGCTCAGGCGTCGCGCGGCCTCGGCAAAGCTGCCGACTTCGGCGCTGCGCACGAAGCATTCGATACTGCTGAAGGTTTCCATGGCCGTCACTCTAAACTTTTGGTTTACACAGACTATAGCAACCACGGTCTACTCGCCCGGTGGCGAGGGGCAGATACTCGACACCACACCAAGGCAGCCTGCCTTGAAACTTCTGGAGATCGAACATGACCACTCAACACCTCAGCGGTAAAGTCGCTCTGATTCAAGGCGGCTCTCGCGGCATCGGTGCCGCCATCGTCAAACGCCTGGCCGCTGAAGGCGCCGCGGTTGCCTTTACCTACGTCAGCTCAGCCGCCAAGGCTGAAGAACTGCAAAACAGCATCACCGCCACTGGCGGCAAAGCCCTGGCGATCAAGGCTGACAGCGCCGATGCCAGCGCCATCCGCAACGCCGTGAACGCCACTGTCGAAAGCTTTGGCCGCCTCGACATTCTGGTCAACAACGCCGGCGTGCTGGCCGTCGCGCCGCTGGAAGATTTCAAGCTGGAAGACTTCGACCAGACCCTGGCAATAAACGTGCGCAGCGTGTTCATCGCCAGCCAGGAAGCCGCCAAACACATGGGCGAAGGCTCGCGCATCATCAACATCGGCAGCACCAACGCTGACCGCATGCCCTTCGCCGGTGGCGGCGTATATGCGATGAGCAAGTCCGCGCTGGTCGGCCTGACCAAAGGCCTGGCCCGCGACCTCGGCCCACGCGGCATCACCATCAACAACGTGCAGCCAGGCCCGGTCGATACCGACATGAACCCGGCTCATGGCGAGTTCGCTGACAGCCTGATCCCGCTGATGGCGGTCGGTCGCTACGGCAAGGCAGAGGAAATCGCCAGCTTTGTGGCCTACCTCGCCAGCCCGGAGGCCGGTTACATCACCGGTGCCAGCCTGACCATCGACGGTGGTTTCGGCGCCTGATTGATCAGATAGTCGATAACGAAAAACGCCGCCCCTCCTTTGACAGAGGGGCGGCGTTTTTTTTGTCTGCGGTTTGATCAGGCCCAGTCGAGCGCCGGCAATCCGCATGCGCTCGGCGTGAACGCCTTCAACGTACGAAGAATCCCGTCGGCGTGCGCGTATTTTTCATCGGCCATGGCGGCATCAGGAATGGCGATGGCGGTCATGCCGGCTGCTTTCGCCGCCGTCACACCGAATGGCGAGTCTTCGAACACCAGACAATCTTCCGGCGCCACACCCAGGCGGCGCGCGGCGGTAAGGAAGATGTCCGGCGCGGGTTTGGCCGCGCCGACTTCCGGGTCGTCAGCGGTGACGATGAAGTCGAACAACGCGAACCAATCGCGGTGCAACGTGGTTTTCTGACCGAACGACTGACGCGACGAACTGGTGCCGACGGCAATCGGAATGTTGTGCGCCTTGAGGTGGCGGATCAGTTCCTCGGCGCCCGGCATCGCTTGCGCGGTGGGAAAACGCTCACGCATCAGCGGCTCGCGGATCACCAGAAACTCTTCGGCGGTGATCGGCAGGTCAAGCGCTTCAACCACATAACGGGCCAGATCGCCAGCGCCACGCCCGATGATGTTCTGCTTGATGCTCCAGTCGAAGGTGCGCCCGTAACGCTCGGCAATCAGCGAGGTGACCTCGGTGTAGATGCCCTCGGTGTCCAGCAACAAACCGTCCATATCGAAAATCACGGCCTTGATCGGGCCGAACGCCTTCAGCGGTGCATTCATCATCGGATCCGTTATCAAAGACATCCCAGGCGGCGTGAGTAGCGCCGCTGCTCGGATCTGATTAAAGGGTTCAGCAGCATAACGAGCCCTGCCGAGGTTGAGCAACGGGCAATGTCGATCGTCCGCCGAACGCCCTCTCGTACATTTAGAGAATCGCCCTACAGGCATCGCCTACTCGGCTGACTTCTTTCCTGTTTGATCCCCCGCAAAGTTTTGCGCCATTCCCCTGATGCGCGCGAGTGACTGCGAATGCTTCCACCTGACCAACTCCTGAAACTGAACAACAGCATTGGTTTGCTGGTGGTCGCTGCGCTGAACCCTGATCAGCCCGACGTCGAAAAGCTGTTCAAGGAGTTTCGCCTCTGTCTCAATAACTATGACGCTTGGGCCGAAAAGTTCTGGACGGGCACCGCGCTGGATGTCGAGCAGGTGTTCCAGGTCGGCAATGACGTCCGGCTCAGTGCACCGGTTGGCAGCCGCAACCCCATCAGTTCCTCCGTGGCCATGTGCTCCGCCACCGGCTCCCTGACGCTGGTGCACATGTTCGAAGCCGCGCGGTTTGTGCCGATCGGCGATACGCCGGTGATCCTTGAACCGGTCATTTCCGATGTCGACGGTGTTCTGGGTTTCGGCGAACCGCGGCGTTACACCATCGGCCCCAGCGGCATTCTCAAGGTCGACGACTGCGATAGGGGCCAGCGTTATCGCATCACCTTCTTTCCCGATGTTTCCAGCGACCACGTTAAAGCCTTGTATGCCTCCTACCAGGGCTTGATCGATGGTCTGGAAAAATGGCTGCGTGCGGAATGGACCGAGCTCCACCCGCAATGGACCGAGTTTTCCAGTGCCGGCTTCCTGGAACGTTTCGGGCAGTTGCAACAGGCGGATTGGCGCGGCTACGAATCCGCGCTGAATGGCGTCTGGGATGACGTGAAGCAACTGTTCGCCCTGCTCGCCGATTGGCAGGCGAACAGCGAAAAGCTTCTGCAGTACCTGTCCAGCGCTGAACTGGATGCCTTGCTCGAGGCGTCCAGCGAGGCCATTGCCAATGGCCTGCTGATGCTCAGCGACGAACCATTGCTGTTCATTCATCTGGCGGCGTTCACCAGTTGGCTGAAGATGCTGCCGCCGCAATTTCTGGCCGAGGTGGTGGCAGAGGTTCGCGCTGAACTGCTGGTCAGTTTTCTGCTGATGTGCATGTCGGGTGGCATGGGTGTGCCGCTGCGGCTGAGCACCAAGGTACTGGGCAAGATCAAGTCGCCACGTGCGCGGGAATGGCTGGCGGCTTCGGCGTTGCGGCTGGCGGCGGTGACGTCGGCGCCTGACCTGACCCGACATGCGAGCGCTTTGAAACCGCTGATGGTCAATGCAGGTCCGGCCCCGTTGCGGCCGACACCGGCTATTCCGCTTGAAGTTCGCACGGCCGATGCGCAAGTGCTGACGGTGCCGAATCCAGCGGCCATTGCCCGTGACAAGTCCCACGGCATGACGCGAATGGAGCGGCATGAGCCTCGGGATGAGGCTTCGGATCAGGCGAAGAACCCCAATGGCGATAGTGCCGATTGCGCGCCGCTGACCTGCACCAACGGGTGTCCGGTGTCGATGGTCACCGGCGAAGAGTTGCTGACGCTGACTGACGGTGTGCTCGATGGGCTGTTGCCGCTCGAGTTCAGCCGCTTGTATCGCAGCAGTGCGGCCGAGATCGATGTTGGATTGGGGTTTGGCTGGAGCCACTCGCTGGCGCATCGGCTGGAGGTTGATGGCGCTGCGGTGGTCTGGGTTGACCATGAGAACCGGCGCACGCGGTTTCCCTTGCCGAATGTCGAGCGACCGGCGATTCACAACAGTTTGTCGCGGGCGGCGATCTTTCTCGGGGATGAGCCGGAGGAGTTGGTCGTTGCGCTGGCGGGGGAAGCAGCGCGGTTTTATCACTTTCGGGCTGGGCGTCTGACAGCGGTCAGCGATGCCTACGGCAACCGGTTGCGTATTACGCGGGATCGTCTGGATCGCGTTGAGCGCCTCGACAACGGCGCTGGTCGTTCCTTGTTGCTGCGCCATGAGCGGGCGCATCTGGTCGCGGTCGATTATCAGGTTTTTCGGGAGTCTGCCTGGCGCACCGAGCAGACGCTGGTCAGTTACCGCTTTGATGCCCGCCATCGATTGATCGAGGCGTCGAACGCCGTCGGCGAGACCGAGCGTTACGACTACGACGACCGGCACGTCATCCTGCAACGGCAACTGGCTGGCGGCGCGAGTTTCTTCTGGGAGTGGGAACGTGCCGGCAAGGCGGCGCGGTGCGTGCGGCACTGGGCGTCGTTTTCGCAGATGGACACGCGTTACGTCTGGGATGACGCCGGCTCTGTTCGGGTGCAGTACGTCGACGGTCGCGAAGAGGTTTATGTCCACGACGACACGGCGCGACTGGTGCGTCAGGTGTCGGCGGACGGTGGCGAACAGCTCAAAGCCTACGATTCGGCGGGCCGGCTGGTCGCCGAGCAGGACGCGCTGGGCGCGGTCACTGAATACCGCTACGACGGCGCCGGACGGCTGATCGCGCTGATTCCGCCGGACGATGCGCCGACGTCCTACGAGTACCGCAACGGTTTCCTGCACAGCCGTTCGCGTGGCGATGCGGTGTGGACGTACCGGCGTAATGCCCAAGGGGATATCACCGAGGCGGTCGATCCGGACGGCCACGTCACCCATTACCACTACGACGCGCAGGGGCGGCTGCGGTCGATCCGTTATCCGGATTCCGGTCGGCATGTGTTTGTCTGGAACGACCTCGGGCAGTTGGTCGAAGAAAGCCTGCCGGATGGCGGGGTTCGAAAGTTTTCCTACGATGCGTTGGGGCGGCGGACGACGGTTCAGGACGAGCACGGCGCCGTCACCCACCACGCCTGGGACGCCGTTGGCCGGCTGATCCAGACCACCTCGCCAAATGGCGCCACTCGAGCCTTCAGTTATAGCGCTTACGGCCAGATCACCGCCGAACGCGATGAACTGGGGCGCATCACCCGCTACGAATACGACGACGATCTGCATTTGGTCAGCCGGCGGATTAATCCGGATGGCACCCGGCTGCAATACCGCTACGACCATGCGCAACTGCTGCTGACGGAAATCGAGAACGAGTCCGGCGAAAAGTACCGGCTGGACTACACGCCGACCGGACTGATCCGACAGGAAACCGGCTTCGACGGTCGGCGCACGGCGTATGCCTACGACCGCAACGGCCACCTGCTGGAAAAGACCGAGTTCGGCGATGACGGCACCACACTAGTCACCACTTATGAGCGCGACAGCGCCGGACGTCTGCTGCTTAAAACCCTGCCGGACGAGACCGAGGTCAGCTACCGCTATGACCGCCTCGGTCGACTGGTCGGCGTGGATGACGGCCAGGATCACCCGCTGGCCTTCGAATACGACCTGCAGGACCGGCTGGTGCGCGAGCATCAGGGCTGGGGCACGCTGCGCTACACCTACGACGCCTGTGGCCAGCTCACCCGCATGCGCCTGCCGGACAACAGCAAGCTCGACTACCACTACGCCAAGGGCGGCGCACTCACCGCGATCGACCTCAACGGCGCCTTGCTCACCCGCCACGTCTACGAGAACGGTCGCGAACAGCAGCGCCAGCAAGGCCTGCTGCTCAGCGAATACGCCTACGACGAACAGGGCCGCTTACGCGCCCACGCTGTAGGCCATCAACGCAGTGCGCTCTATCGCCGCGACTTTGCCTACAGCGCCAACGGCAACCTCGAACACATCGCCGACACCCGCCACGGCCAGCGCAGCTACACGTACGACGCCCTCGACCGGCTGATCCGCGTGCGCCACACCCGCGACGACCTGCCGGAAAACTTCGCCCACGACCCGGCCGGCAACCTGCTGATGCAGGACCGCCCGGGCCCGACACAGATCAAAGGCAACCGCCTGTTGATGCAGGGCGACCGCCATTACGACTACGACGCCTTCGGCAACCTGATCCGCGAACGCCGCGGCCGCGCGCAACAACTGGTCACTGAATACCGCTACGACAGCCAGCACCGCCTGATCGGCCTCACCCGCCCCGACGGCACCACCGCCACCTACCAATACGACGCCTTCGGCCGGCGCATCCGCAAGACCGTCGACGGCCAGACCACCGAATTCTTCTGGCAAGGCGACCACCTGATCGCCGAAAGCAGCCAGGAACAGCACCGCAGCTTCATCTACGAACCCGGCACCTTCCGCCCGCTGGCCATGCTCGACGGCAAAGGCCCGAAACGCGCCTGCCCGTTCTACTACCAGCTCGACCACCTCGGCACCCCGCAGGAGTTGACCGATTACAGCGGCGAGATCGTCTGGTCAGCCAAATACAGCGCCTACGGCAAGGTCACCTCGCTGGAACTGGCGACCGAGGACTACCTGAACCAGCCGCTGCGCTTTCAGGGGCAGTACTTCGATGACGAAAGCGGGCTGCATTACAACCGACACCGGTATTACGACCCGGACGTGGGCCGGTACCTGACGCCGGATCCGGTGAAGCTGGCGGGTGGGTTGAATCAGTACCGGTACGTGCCAAATCCGACGGGGTGGGTGGATCCGTTGGGGTTGACGTCCAATTGTCCGCCCAAAAATGGAAAAGCGGTTGCGTGTTCAGATTTTGGTGAGGTTGAGCTTCCGGATGTTTCCAGACGCGGCGCTTTCAGACAGGCAAAAGCTGATGCAGGGATTCCGAAAGGTCAACAGCCAGACGTACAGTTTGACGAGATCAGTGGCAAACCAGGTCAGTTTATTTACATCAACATGACCGATATAAACGGTAAAAATATCTTGAACGACTCCGGCATACCCATTAGAACCAGACAGTACATGTACACTCGACAGGATGGTTTCAAGCTAATATTGCAAGATCACTCTGCTGGGCATAAATTCGGCGACGTTAGGAAAATTGGAGATCAAGGACCACACTTCAACATCCGTCCCGCAGCCAACCCAAGAACTGGAAAAGTAAAAAATACAGACGAGCACTATCCTTTTAGGAAATAACTATGAAGCTCTGGACCGATATAGCAGAAAGCACTTTTTTCAACATGATTTTCAGCTCCCCAATAGCCATTGGAGAAATAAAACTTTTCATCTTAAATATCGACAACAATTACTCGACAGTCACCTTAGGTTTCGACATACCTGAAATCCCGGACACTCCTCCGAAAAAATGGGAAACCATGGGATTTAACGCTTGCCGCATAGGTATAACATGCAGCGAAATAGAGGATTTAGCATTACACAATCTACCTACAAAAAAAAACCTGAGATTAACCATCAATAATACTGGTTCACGATTTAGAGTTTCGGCCATTTCTGACGACTCATCGATACACTTCACGACATCTTTTATAAGCCTTCGCGAACCTACGGTTTATCTGACCAGCATTCCATTTCATGAAACATGATGAAAAACCTGAAGACCTGACACTAGAACTTTCATCGCGATAGCTTTTACTTGTGAGATTTACGATTCTTTATCAAGAGACATGCTCACTTACTTTATCTTTTTTCAGACCAGAGCATCCAGGTCGATTATCCAAATCTCAAAAAACAGAACACGAAAATTTCTGCAGGAAAATTGATGCACGCACCCATTCACTCATCATCATCAAAATCCTCATACTCAAGCTCGTCCTCACCCTCCAAAAGCGGAACCGTCGCATCATCCATCAACGACCCCGGATCTTCATTCCCCGGATCATTGATAAACGGCAATCCGCTCGGGCCTTTTTCTTCCTTGCCTTCGGTTTCGGGAGTCATGGCGCACCTCGTCAATCGCGTTCGTATACGACGTTCGAAAAGTATGGTCGCCATTCGTTCCTGCGCATGACGCGCAGGCGCAAAAAACCCGGCATACAGCCGGGTTTTCTGTAGAACCCATCACTCAACGATGACGGTTCTTGTGTTTGTACTTGTGCTTGTGGCCACCACCGGAATGCGACTTGCCGCCATCGTCCCCCAGGTTGTTACCGACCGCACCACCCGCCGCGCCGCCCAGCCCTGCGCCGATGGTCGAACCGGTGGAGCCGCCGAGGCTGTTGCCGACCACGGATCCGCCTGCGGCGCCGAGGCCACCGCCAATGGCGGCTTCCGTGCGGTTGCGTTTATTCGCTCCGACGGCACTGCCGGCAGCACCGCCAACGCCAGCACCCACCGCAGCACCAGTGCTGCCACCGAGTTGGCCGCCGACCACATTGCCCAACGCGCCACCCAATCCGCCACCTACGGCGGCCGTGCCATCACCGGCGGCCATAGCGCCTTGGGTCATGAACAATCCCAAAACCAATGCGGATAATGTCAATCGCATACAGACCTCACAGGTCCCGGATCGGGACGGTATGCCCGCGCAGGGGGCTATGTGGTATTGGAGGCGTATCCGGGAAAAACGTTCAGCAACGAAAAGGCCCGGCATAAAGCCGGGCCTCTTCAGTCAAGCGTTGGCAATCAGTGACGCTTGTGACCCTTGGACAGATTGCTGCCCACCGCGCCACCGGCTGCGCCGCCCAGACCAGCACCGATAGTGGCGCCAGTCTTGCCACCCAGGCTGTTACCGATGACCGAACCACCTGCCGCACCGACGCCGCCGCCGATGGCTGCCTTGGTACGAGCACCTTTCTTCGCTGCCAACGCACCGCCAGCCGCGCCGGCCAGGCCGGCGCCGATGGCCGCGCCGCTGCTACCGCCCATTTTCTGGCCAACCACGTTACCCAGCGCACCGCCCAGACCGCCACCCAGTGCGGCGGTACCGTCACCAGCCATTGCACCTTGAGCAACCAGAAGCCCCAGAACCAGAGCAGGCAGAGTTAAACGCATGACGAAAAACCTCAACAGAAGGAATAAAAAAGGGCGCAGATTGAATGCTGTTGCCGCGGCAATGTCCAGCGTTGCAGCGCACTTGGCGCCGATTGGACAGCGAATACGGAAAAGGTTTTATGGCGGGCAAAAAAAAGCCCGCTGGGGAGACGGGCTGGAGACTTGCTTTCTAACGGATGGCTTCACCCTACTAACGCAGGTGTGAAAAGTTTGTGAAAGAAACCAGACAAATCTGCAATTTCTGTAGGGCGTTTCTCAAAAAATAGAAACAAAAAACCCCGCTCAATGGCGGGGCTGTGTGGCATCCGGATTACTTCCTGGAACGTGTCGTCACCTTGGGCAGAAATTTTGCTTTAGGTCCCTTGGGTGCCGTGGACTTGATCTTGCCGGTCTGCACCGGATCCTCGCCAAACCCGGCCTGATACTCCGTCTGGCCGCAGCGCACGCAATTGTTGAATGGAAATTCCGCCCCGTCGTCTTCGATGTACGGATCAGTCATCTCTTCACCCCTTTTCAAATGCGGGCCGACACCGGCAAACCCTTTTGCCTGAAAAAATATCGACCTCCAAGGCTTTTGAGACTAGCCGGTCATTCCTGGACTTGTGATTCAGATCACCCGGAGCCCGACGAATGGCCTACGGAAATTAAACACAATGACGAACCGTTGGTCCCGCGTCGCTAAAGATTCCCGGCGACCGGCCGCTGCCCTTTTTCCTGCGCAATGAATCTCAAGGAGAGAACATGGAAATCAAAGGATTCCCACAGATGCCTGTTGTAAAGCTCACGGACGAGCAGATCGCCGCCGGCAAAGCCGGGGCGGAGAAACTCAAGGAAAAGATCGCTTCGGGTGAAATCGTCATCAAGCAGCCGACCGGACCGAGTCCGTTGCAGCCTGGCGTTATCTACCACCCGGACCCGGTTCAGCCAGTTCAACCAGGCGATACCCCGCCTCTCGTCGCTATCGATACGCCGCTGACCTACGACTCGAAAGGCACTGTCCTGCTCAAACCACAGGGCTGATTCTCAGCAAAGAGCCCATTCCGTTGCATGGGCTCACAAGCCTCAACGCAACTTGACCGCCGTACCGGTCGCAAACACCACAACCATGCCACCCTTCCCTGCCGGCATGCTGATCTCGAAATCCACCCCGACCACCGCATCCGCCTGCAAGGCCCGCGCGCGCTCCTTGATCTCGTCAGTCGCCTGAACACGCGCCTCCTTCAACGCCCGCTCCAACGTCTGCGAACGCCCACCGAAAAAATCCCGCATGCCCGCGAACATATCGCGGATCACGTTCACGCCCTGCACCGACTCGGCACTGACGATGTCCAGGTACGCCGTAATCTGCCGGCCTTCGATGGAATGGGTGGTGGAAATGATCATGGAGGTCGTCCTTTTACATGCCGGATAAAACCGCGATTGTAATGCCCCGGCAAAAGGAAGCCGAATCCGTCTCTGTGACCAAAAAATACCGGCGCCAGAATGCACAAAACCCCTGGCTTCTTTCGAAACCAGGGGTTTTGTTTACATCGAATTTGGCGGTGAAGGAGAGATTCGAACTCTCGATACAGTTTCCTGTATACACACTTTCCAGGCGTGCTCCTTAAGCCACTCGGACACTTCACCGTATCTCTTCAAACATGTTCTGTCTGTCGAGGCGCGCTAATGTAGTCGAAAGCTTTTCTGATGGCAAACTTTTTTTCAGAATTTTCATGCGGTTAAGAGAAAAAGTTGCTTCCACCGTCTATAGGCCATGACGATCCGGCCAATCTTGGGTGGGCGCGGCCCTTCTATATAGGCTTGGAGCCGTCAGGCGCGGGGCGCGTTGCAGTGCATCGGGCTGTAAACGGTGACCGGCGGGTCAGTCACAGTGCTTTACCTGATCGGCGACCGTGGGTAACGTCTGCCCATCTTTCTTATAAGGAATTGCGCCATGAGCGACCTGATTGCCTACCACCTCGAAGACGGTATCGCGACCCTGACCCTGAGCAACGGCAAGGTCAACGCCATTTCCCCGGACGTCATCGCAGCCTTCAACGCGGCGCTGGATCAGGCGGTGGCGGATCGTGCCATTGTGATCATCACCGGCCAGCCGGGCATTCTCTCTGGCGGCTATGACCTGAAAGTGATGACTGCCGGCCCTAAAGAAGCCGTGTCCCTGGTGACCGCCGGTTCGACCCTGGCCCGTCGCCTGCTGTCGCACCCCTTCCCGGTGATCGTTGCTTGCCCGGGTCATGCCGTGGCCAAAGGCGCGTTCATTCTGTTGTCTGCCGACTACCGCATCGGTGTCGACGGCCCGTTCAGCATTGGTCTGAACGAAGTGCAGATCGGCATGACCATGCATCACGCCGGCATTGAGCTGGCTCGTGATCGTCTGCGTCGCTCGGCCTTCCATCGCTCGGTGATCAACGGCGAGATGTTCGATCCGCAAAGCGCAGTGGATGCCGGCTTCCTCGACAAAGTGGTCGCGGCCGAAGAGCTGCAAGGCGCCGCCCTTGCCGTCGCGCGTCAGCTGAAGAAGATCAACATGACCGCGCACAAGAACACCAAGTTGAAAGTGCGCAAGGCGCTGCTGGAAACCCTGGACAACGCGATCATCCAGGATCAAGAGCATCTGGGCTGATACCCGGCTCGCCCCGATTCAGAAAAGCCCGACCGTCGTGTCGGGCTTTTTCTTACGCGACTTGTTGAAAACGCTGCGGCAGCTCTAGGACGCCTCTGACCAACAAGTCGGAAACATGCGCTTAAACATCGCCCATCTCCGGACTCTATAGCGGCAATTGCCGAAAACAGTGCACATCCGTACACTGCGCCACCTTTTGTCCCGATGGGCCTGAAAATGCTGTTTGTGTTTCGTATGTTATTGATGGGCCTGCACTTTATTCTGGCGGGGATCCTCGGAGTAATCCTCGGGCTGTGCCGCCCGTTCAATCCGGACAACAGTCGCCTGTGCGCCCGTCTCTATGCTCTGCCGGCCATGTGCATTTTGCGTCTGCGAGTGAAAGCCGATGTAGGCCCGTTGATGAACAAGCCCGACAGCTGCGTAATCATCGCCAACCATCAGTCCAACTATGACCTGTTCGTGTTCGGCAACGTGGTGCCGCGCCGGACGGTGTGCATCGGTAAAAAGAGCCTGAAGTGGGTGCCGCTGTTCGGGCAGCTGTTCTGGCTGGCGGGCAATGTGTTGATTGATCGTGGGAACGCGCACAAGGCGCGCCAATCGATGCTGACCACCACCGACACCTTGCAGCACAAAGACACCTCGATCTGGGTGTTCCCGGAAGGCACTCGCAACCTGGGTGAAGAATTGCTGCCGTTCAAGAAAGGCGCGTTCCAGATGGCCATTGCCGCTGGAGTGCCGATCGTCCCGGTATGTGTCAGCAGTTACATCAAGCACATGCGTCTGAACCGCTGGCACAGCGGGAAAATTCTCATACGCTCGCTGCCGGCAATTCCTACCGCCGGTCTGACCATGGACGACATGCCCATGCTCATCAACCAGTGTCGCGAGCAGATGCGTGAATGCATCGATGCGATGGATCGGCAACTGCAAGCCGCGTGAAAAAGAAGCCCGCCCTGTGCGGGTTTTCTTTTGCCCGGTGAACTGTGCAGATTTCACTGACTCTCAAGCAACGACACGGCTAAGCTGAAGCCATGCCTCCCCTGCCATCTGCCAAGAAGAAGTGAACCACCACCATGGGTCGAGTTGTTGCTGCTGCGGTTTACAGCGCCGGTAAGAAAGTCACCAATATTTCCCTCGACGAAGGCGCGGCCTGGGCCGCCAAGACTGGCCACTTCGTCTGGATCGGCCTCGAAGAGCCGAATGCCCAGGAACTGTCCAACCTGCAACGCCAGTTCAACCTGCACGAACTGGCCATCGAAGACGCCCTGGAAAAACACAGCCGGCCGAAGCTGGAAACCTTCGGCGACGCGCTGTTCATCGTCACCTACTCGCCGGTGCGCGAACACGGCATTCTGCAATTCATCGAAACCCATATCTTTGCCGGCAAGGGCTACATCATCACCGCCCGCAACGGTCACTCGGCGTCCTACGCCCATGTCCGTCAACGCTGTGAGGCGCGACCGCTGTTGCTGGAACACGGGGAAGATTTCGTACTGTATGCGCTGCTGGATTTCGTGATCGAAAACTATCAGCCGGTGGGCGAAGCGATCCACGCCGAGATCGATGAACTGGAACGCAACGTGTTGTGCAGCGCACTGAATGAGTACGACATCCAGAAGCTGCACGGCCTGCGTCGCGATGTCCTGCGCCTGCGCCGCTACGCCGCGCCGATGGTGGAAATCGGCGAGGAACTGCAGAAGCTGAGCTTCCCTTTCATCGACAAGAACATGCGCCCGTACTTTCGCGACGTGCAGATCCACGTGAACCGGCAGATGGAAGATCTGACCACCTTGGCCGACATCGCGAGCCAGACCATCGAAATCGGCGTGTTGCTGGAGGCGTCACGGCAGAGCGTGGTGCAACGCAAATTCGCGGCCTGGGCGGCGATTCTGGCGTTCCCGACGGCGGTGGCGGGGATATACGGGATGAACTTCCAGAACATGCCGGAGCTGAGCTGGCATTACGGCTATTTCGGCGTGCTGGGATTTATCACGGTCGGCTGCGTGAGCCTGTGGGCGAGCTTCAAGAAATCGGGCTGGCTGTAAGTTAAAAAAAAGCCCCCGTGCAAGGCACGAGGGCGTTCGGGTTCAAGCAGCGGTCGGCTTGTGCGCCACAAAACGCATCATCCATTCCGCAACTGTGGTGCCGTGGTGCTGATGCTCCAGACTGGCCACGCCCTTGCTGTACACCTGCTCGCCCAGCGCTTCCTGACGCAGATCCAGCAGCGCCCTCGAGTAATCGTGAATGAATTCCGGATGCCCCTGGAAGCACAGCACCTGATCGTTGATGTGGTACGCGGCGAACGGGCAGAAATCGCTGGAAGCAATCACCGTCGCGTTCTCCGGCAGCGCCGTCACCTGATCCTGGTGGCTGATCAACAGCGTCAGCTCCTCGCGCACCGGGCTCATCCATGGTGCCTTGGCCGCCAGTTTGTAGTTGTGGATGCCGACACCCCAGCCTTGCGTAGCGCGCTCGCTCTTGCCGCCCAGCAGCAGTGCCAGCAACTGATGGCCGAAGCACACGCCGAGCAGTTTGTCGCCACGCTCGTAGCGGGTCAGCAGGTATTGCTTGAGGGTCTGGATCCACGGGTCAGTGCCGAACGAGTCGGCCTTGCTGCCGGTGACCAGGTAAGCATCAAAGGTCAGGTCATCACTCGGATAATCGCCCTGCATCACGTTGTACACCGTGAACTCGGCGGCGATCGGCTGTTGCGAGAACAGGCGCTGGAACATCTGCCCGTAACCCTGATATTGATCGACCAGTTCCGGACGCAGGATGTCGGTTTCCAGAATGCAGATGCGTAGCGACATAAAAAATACCTGACACGTGATGGGAATAATGCACACCCCAGAGCCTGCCTTGAAACCACCCGGCAAGGCAAGCCCCGAAATGCGTCCCCAGCCCGTTAGAACAACTCGCCTTTCGCAGCCTTCTCCAGCAGCAGCGCTGGCGGTGCAAAACGCTCGCCGTACTGTTCCGCCAGGTATTGCGCCCGCGCAACAAAGTCCTTCACGCCATATTGATTGATGAACTGCAACGCGCCACCCGTCCATGCCGCAAAACCGATGCCGAAGATCGAGCCGACGTTGGCGTCCGCCGTCGAGGCCAGCACGCCCTCCTCCACGCAACGCACGGTTTCGATGGCCTGCACGAACAGCAACCGATCACGCACATCCTTCGGTGAAATCTGCCCGTCGGCTTTCTCGAAACGGGTTTTCAGCTCGGGCCACAAGTGTTTCTGACCACCCGCCGGGTACTCATAAAAACCGCCTCCCGCTGCCTTGCCCGGCCGCTTGTATTCGTTGAGCAGCAAGTCAATCACGGCGAACGCCGGGTGCTCAATCAGCGGTTTCCCTTCTGCTTGAAGGTCTTTGGCCGTTTGCTGACGGATATGGCTCATCAGGCTGAGGGAAACTTCGTCGGAGATCGCCAGCGGTCCGACAGGCATGCCGGCCTTGCGGGCTTCGGTCTCGATCATCGGCGCACTGACGCCCTCACCCAGCATGGCAATGCCTTCATTAGTGAAGGTGCCGAACACCCGCGACGTGAAGAAGCCGCGACTGTCGTTGACCACAATCGGGGTTTTCTTGATTTGCAGTACGAAATCGAACCCGCGTGCGAGGGTTTCTTCGCTGGTTTGCGCGCCTTTGATGATTTCCACCAACGGCATTTTTTCCACCGGGCTGAAGAAGTGCAGGCCGATGAATTTGCTTTGATCCGGTACTGCAGTGGCCAAACCAGTGATTGGCAAGGTCGACGTGTTGGAAGCAATCACCGCGTCAGCCCCGACCACCTGTTGCGCTGCTGCCGAGACCTTGGCCTTGAGTTGACGATCCTCGAACACCGCCTCGATGATCAGATCGCAACCCGCCAGATCGGAGTCGCTTTCGGTCGGATGAATCCGCGCCAGAACCGTTTCACGCTGCTGCGCAGTCATCTGCCCGCGAGCAACTTTCTTGTCCAGCAACGCCGCCGAATGCGCCTTGCCCTTTTCCGCAGCCGCGAGGTTGATGTCCTTGAGCACTACGTCAATCCCTGCCGATGCGCTGACATAGGCGATCCCGGCGCCCATCATGCCCGCGCCGAGCACGCCCACACGCTTGGTCACATAAGGTGCAAAACCCTGCGGACGCGAACCGCCGGCATTGATTTCATTGAGCTGGAACCAGAACGTACCGATCAGGTTTTTCGAGATCTGGCCGGTGGTCAGTTCGGTGAAATAACGGGTCTCTATCAGGTGCGCTGTGTCGAAATCCACCTGTGCGCCTTCCACCGCAGCACAGAGAATCTTCTCCGGCGCCGGCAACGTGCCCTGGGTTTTGCTGCGCAGGATCGACGGCGCAATCGCCAGCATCTGCGCGACTTTCGGGTTCGACGGCGTGCCGCCGGGAATCTGATAGCCCTTCACATCCCAACGCTGCACAGCCGCAGGGTTGGCCAGAATCCACGCACGGGCCTTGGTCAGAAGCTCATCGCGATCCGCCGCCAGCTCATCGATCAATCCGGCCTGCAATGCCTGTTGCGGACGGACTTTCTTGCCTTCGAGCAGATACGGTAAAGCCTTTTCGATGCCAAGCATGCGCACCATCCGCACCACGCCACCGCCACCCGGCAACAGGCCGAGGGTCACTTCCGGCAGGCCGAGCTGCACCGACGCATCGTCCAGCGCCACGCGGTGGTGGCAGGCCAGGCAGATTTCCCAGCCACCGCCGAGCGCCGCGCCGTTGATCGCCGCGACCACCGGTTTGCCGAGGGTTTCCAGGGTGCGCAACTGGCCCTTTAGGGTCAGCACCATGTCATAGAAAGCCTTGGCTTCTGGCTTGCCGACCTTGATCAGTTCATTCAGGTCGCCGCCGGCGAAGAAGGTCTTTTTGGCCGAAGTGATGATTACCCCGGCGATGTCATCTTTTTCCGCCTGCAGTCGAGCGACGCTGTCGGCCATGGCCTCGCGGTACACCGCGTTCATGGTGTTGGCGCTCTGGCCCGGCATGTCGATGGTCAGGAGAACGATGCCGTCCTGGCCTTTTTCGTAACGAATGGCTTGGGTCATGACAGGATTCCTTGGGGTCAGAGGCGTTCGATGATGGTGGCGATGCCCATACCGCCGCCGACGCACAACGTCGCGAGGCCGTAGCGCAGGCGCCGGGCTTCCAGTTCATCGAGCAAGGTGCCGAGGATCGCGCAGCCGGTGGCGCCCAGCGGATGGCCCATGGCGATCGAGCCGCCATTGACGTTGACCTTGTCCGGGTCGACGGCCATGTCCTTGATGAACTTCAGCACCACCGAGGCGAACGCCTCGTTGACCTCGAACAGGTCGATGTCCTCCACCCGCAGCCCGGCCTTGGCCAGCGCTTTGCGAGTGGCCGGCGCCGGGCCGGTGAGCATGATGGTCGGGTCGGTGCTGGTGACCGCCGTGGCGACAATCCGTGCCCGGGGTTGCAGGCCCAACGCGCGCCCCTTCGCTTCGGAGCCGATCAGCATCAGCGCCGCGCCGTCGACGATCCCCGAACTGTTGCCCGGCGTGTGCACATGGTTGATCCGCTCGACATGGCTGTAGACCCGCAATGCCGTGGCGTCGAAACCCATCTGGCCGATCATTTCGAAACTCGGCTTGAGCTTGCCCAGCCCTTCGAGGGTCGACTCGGCGCGAATGAATTCATCGTGATCGAGCAGGATGATGCCGTTCTGATCCTGCACCGGCACCAGCGACTTGTTGAACGAACCGTCAGCCCGGGCACGGGCGGCTTTCTGCTGCGAGTGCAGCGCGTAGGCATCGACGTCCTGCCGGCTGAAACCTTCAAGGGTGGCGATCAGGTCGGCGCCGACACCTTGTGGTGTGAAATGGCTGTGCAGGTTGGTCTGCGGATCCAGCGCCCAAGCGCCACCGTCGCTACCCATCGGCACGCGGGACATGGATTCGACGCCACCCACCACCACCAGGTCTTCGAACCCGGAACGCACTTTCATCGCCCCGAGGTTCACCGCTTCCAGCCCCGAGGCGCAGAAGCGGTTGATCTGCACGCCCGCAACACTGACGTCCCAATCGGCCACCTGCACGGCGGTCTTGGCAATGTCCGAGCCTTGATCGCCAATCGGCGTGACACAACCGAGCACCACGTCATCGACCTGGCTGGTGTCCAGCTCCGTGCGCGTCTGCAACGCGCTCAGCAGCCCGGCCACCAGGTTCACGGGTTTGACGCTGTGCAGCGAACCGTCGGCCTTGCCCTTGCCACGGGGCGTGCGTAACGCGTCGAAAATCAAAGCTTGGGTCATGACGTCCTCGAACCTGTGCGGTGAGTGAAATTCGTGCTGTCACTGTTGTCTTCGCAGGCCATGGATTCAATGACCACAGCGCTCAATGACGTTGACGCGCACGCTCAGACGGACGGTCATCGGTGTTTTGATTAACCGGTTCAGGTGCGCGAGCTGTCTAGCAAACGGGCGGCAAAGAAGCTGGCAATGGGCCTCATGCCTTTTTAATCGCGGCCGGTAGCAAATACATACGAAATGGATCTAAGCGAAGCGTGACGCGGGCCCTAAGGTGAAGATGTACGTCGTTGTCGTCGGGTTTTGCCGAGACAGGCGTTCGCTACAGGAAGTGCAGCGCTTGCCGTCATGGATATGCAGGCAGGTATCAGGAAATAACAAAAAAGGCGGTCAAGCCATGTTCAAACAACCGAAAGTTCGTCAAGCAGGGCTCATTCTTTTCGCCACGACGCTGTTGTTGATTCTGCCGAACCTGACCAAGGTCATCGGCTGATTCAAGCGGCAGGTATTGTTCATCGCCACTGAAAATGTGACTGGCCCGCTACCCGGGCCAGCGTGGCTGTGCCAACCTTTGCGCACTTCCACGACACGGACGGCGATCACTTGAAAACGCTCATTCTGTTCGGGGCCATGCTGCTGAGCATGCCCCTGTCTGCCGCGCAGCTGAACCTGGAGCTGGGCGCGAGCAGCCGCACCTGGCAGACCGAGGAGTTGCTCAAGCATCCTCAGGTACAAACCCTCACGGTCAAGAATGATGTGTCCTACAAGAAGGACATGACTTATCGCGCCGTGCCGATTGCCGCGCTGCTGACCGGCATCAAACCCGAAGATCACCTGCAAGCCGTGGCACTGGACGGTTTTGCCGCAGAGCTGTCCGCCGCGCCGCTACTGAACAACAAAGGCTCACACGCCTGGCTGGCCATTGAAGATCCGGCACAGCCCTGGCCGCCGCTGTCGGAAGGCAAGCACAGCGCCGGGCCGTTCTATCTGGTGTGGACCGATCCGCAGGCCGGCAATATCAGCCCGGAACAATGGCCGTTCGAAGTGGCGAGCATCAAGCGCATGGCGCCGGTGGCCGAGCGCTTCCCTGCCCTGCTGCCGGATCCTGCGTTGAAGGCCGATGACCCGGTGAATCAGGGCTTTGCGCTGTTCCAGAAGAACTGCCTGGCCTGCCATCGCCTGAATGGCGCGGGGGATGCGCAGTTCGGGCCGGACCTGAATATTCCCTATAACCCGACCGAGTACTTCGGCGCGGACTTCCTCAAGCGCTACATCCGCGATCCGCAGAGTCTGCGCCAGTGGCCGCAGGCGAAGATGCCGGGGTTTTACGCCGAAGTGTTGCCGGATGCGGATCTGCAGAAACTGGTGGGGTATTTGCAGCACATGGCCGGGCGCAAGATTGCGCCCGCCAAGTAAATCAACCAAGTCGTTTACTGCTGCTGCACCGAGATGATTGGCGCTGGTGTCGGCGACACCAGCACCTTCGCGTGCATCTGCTCTGAACCGCCGCCCCGGCGCATGCCGCGCACCGGGCAGGCATCCAGATAATCCAGACCCACCGCCAGTTTCAGGTGCCGCTCCGGCCGCGCCAGCTCATTGGTCACGTCAAAGCTGTACCAGGCGTCATCGATCCAGGCCTCGGCCCAGGCGTGGCTGGCCAGATGCTCGCAATCCTCGCTGTACAGATAACCCGACACATAACGTGACGGCACCCCAAGGCTGCGCGCGCAGGCCAGAAACGCATGAGCGTGATCCTGGCAAACACCCGCCCGCCCGGCAAACGCTTCGGCGGCGCTGGTGTCGACTTCGGTGGCGCCCGGCTTGTAGGTCATGTGCTGGTTAAGCCCATGCATCAGGTCGATCAGTGCATTGCGGTCCCGGCGCTGTTTGCAGGATTTCTCGGCAAACGCCCGCAGCGCCTCGTCAGCCTCGGTCAGCCGGGTGAACCGCAGGAATGGCAGCGCCGACTGGCTCTCATGCTCGGCTTCGCGCAACTCGTCGATATCGACCTGCCCCCGGGCACCGATGATGATCGCTTCGTGGGGCTCATCCATGGTCAACACATGCAGGATGTTGCCGAACGGATCGAGCTGGGCGCGCACCGGGCGCGGCAGGTCGAGCTGCCAGCTCAGCACGTGCTGACGCTCGCTGTCGTGGGGTGTCAGGCGCAGGTACTGGATGCTCGCGCGCACCTGATCTTCGTAGTGATAGGTGGTCTCGTGGCTGATGGAAAGTCTCATGCGGCCTCCAGGTAGGAACTGTGAATGGCGTTGCCCAGCTGGCGCACCAGCGGGATGAATTCGGTGAGCCAGGCGTGCAGCCCTTCCTCGAGAATTTCCTGAATGCCGGTGTAGCGCAGACGCGCGTCCATTTCTGCCGCCAGCCTTTGTGCAGGGCGACCGTTGGCCCCCGGCAACTGCGCGAGAATCTGGTCGATTTCCTCGGTGCAGGCCCGGAGGGAACGCGGTACGTCGGCGCGCAATAGCAGCAGCTCGGCGACATGCCGGGCGCCGGGCGCATCGCGATAGATCTCGGTGTAGGCCTCGAACGATGACAGCGCCCGCAACAGCGCACTCCACTGGTAATAGGCGTGAGCGGTGCCGTCGCTGACCGCTTCCGCCTGATCCCCGGCCATTTCGTAGCGAGCATCGAGTAGTCGCAGCGTATTGTCCGCCCGCTCGATAAACGTCCCCAGGCGAATAAAACGAAACGCGTCGTTGCGCATGATGGTGCCGTAGGACGCGCCCCGAAACAGGTGCGAACGTTCCTTGATCCACTCGCAGAATCGACTCATGCCGTAACGGCTGAGGCCCTGATTGGCGATCCCGCGGATCTCCAGCCACGTGGCGTTGATGTTTTCCCACATGTCGGCGGTGATTCGCCCGCGCACCGCATGGGCGCTGGCCCGCGCCGCGCCGAGGCAGCTGTAGATGCTCGCCGGGTTGGCCGCGTCGAGGGCGAAGAAGTGCAGCAAGCGCTCGGCATGCAGCTCGCCGTGACGTTCCAGGTAATCGTCCAGCGTGCCGGTGATCAGCAGCGGCATCGCCAGTTCGTGCAGACCGTCGCCACGGCCGTCCTGCGGCATCAGCGACAGCGAATAGCTGACATCGAGCATCCGTGCGAGGTTTTCCGCCCGCTCCAGGTAACGCGACATCCAGTACAGATCCGAGGCAGTTCTACTTAACATGGCAGGCTTCCTTCAATCCTCGACCACCCAGGTGTCCTTGGTTCCGCCGCCCTGGGATGAATTCACCACCAGAGAGCCTTCACGCAGGGCGACACGGGTCAAACCGCCGGGCACGACCCGGGTTTCGCGGCCGGACAATACGAACGGGCGCAGGTCGATATGGCGCGGCGCAATGCCGTTTTCGACAAAGGTCGGACAGGTCGACAGCGACAGCGTCGGTTGCGCGATGTACGCGTGGGGCTTGGCCTTGATCCGCTCGCGGAACGCATCGATTTCCGCGGTTGTCGCCGCCGGCCCCACAAGCATTCCGTAACCGCCGGAGCCCTGGGTTTCCTTGACCACCAGATCCGGAAGATTGGCCAGTACATGGGAAAGTTCAGACGGATTGCGGCATTGCCAGGTCGGCACGTTCTTCAGGATCGGTTCTTCGTCGAGGTAGAAACGGATCATCTCGGTAACGAACGGGTACACCGACTTGTCGTCCGCCACGCCGGTGCCGATGGCATTGGCCAGCACCACATTGCCGGAGCGATACGATGACAGCAGCCCCGGCACGCCGAGCATCGAATCCGGGCGGAACGCCAGCGGATCGAGGAACGCGTCGTCGAGCCGGCGGTAGATCACGTCTACCGCTTTCGGGCCGTCGGTGGTGCGCATGAAGACTTTGTCGTCGCGCACGAACAGGTCCGCGCCCTCCACCAGTTCCACGCCCATTTCCCGGGCGAGAAACGCATGCTCGAAAAACGCGCTGTTGAACCGTCCCGGTGTCAGCACCACGACACTCGGGTCGTCGATCGGGCTTGAGCTTTTCAGAGTGTCGAGCAGCAGGTTCGGGTAATGGTCGATCGGGGCGATGCGCTGGGCCGCGAACAGTTCGGGGAACAGGCGCATCATCATCTTGCGGTCTTCGAGCATGTAGCTCACGCCGCTCGGCGTGCGCAGGTTGTCCTCGAGCACGTAATACGTGCCGTCGCCGTCGCGCACCAGATCGACGCCGGAGATGTGCGAATAGATATCGCGGTGCAGATCCAGCCCTTGCATCGCCAACTGGTATTGCTCGTTGGCCAGCACCTGCTCGGCAGGAATGATCCCGGCCTTGATGATGCGTTGCTCGTGGTAAAGGTCGGCGAGGAACATGTTCAGCGCCTTGACCCGCTGGATGCAGCCGCGCTCGACGATCCGCCACTCGCTGGCGGGGATGCTGCGCGGAATGGTGTCGAAGGGAATCAGGCGTTCTGTTCCTTGCTCGTCCCCGTAGAGCGTGAACGTGATCCCGGCACGATGGAACAGCAGATCGGCCTCGCGTCGCCGCTGGGCCAGCAGTTCGTCAGGCGTCTCGGCCAGCCAGCGGGCAAACTCCCGGTAATGCGGGCGGATCTGGCCGCCGGCATCGTACATTTCATCAAAATAGGTGCGGATCATGCCGTACTCCTTGTCACCCCGGACATACAGGCCTTCGCAAGGCCCGTGCCATCGGCATAAACGCTTTGATTTCAACCGGTTGGATATTCACGCCACACGCACCGCACCATTCCTGTGCGACAAATGCCCCAACCTGATCGCCCCCGCTTCATTGCGACGCAGTCCCGTCGCCTATCACCAGCATAGTCAGAGTTGATTTCACTGCCCGCCGGCGGCTGCGGATAATCCGCGCATCCGCTGCAAAATCGTCGCTGACGAAGTACGCAGCCTCACTGATCCGACTGCCTCTGCAGCCCTCCCGGCCGTAACCCTGACCGGTTTCCTCTCCTTCCGGTCTTCCCTTTTAGCCACCTTTCAGGTGGCTTTTTTTTGCGCCGGTTTCTTGTTTCAGGGTTTTGCCATGCACTTTCGGGGTGGCAGAAACGACAACGGCCGACCCGAAGGTCAGCCGTAGCTCGACGTGTTGCGAGAGTAATCAGTTCAAACGGTGCCGGTTGCGGATCTCCTGTTTCACGCCCCAGCCTTCGATGATGCCGCCCAAGGGCTCGACCACCGCCGAAAAGCCCTGCTCGAAATCGCCAATGTCGTCGTAGGTTGCGTACATCACCTTGCTCAA
Source organism: Pseudomonas fluorescens (assembly GCF_030344995.1). Lineage (GTDB taxonomy): Bacteria > Pseudomonadota > Gammaproteobacteria > Pseudomonadales > Pseudomonadaceae > Aquipseudomonas > Aquipseudomonas fluorescens_BF. The sequence goes on along the minus strand of NZ_CP128260.1, from coordinate 2,223,688 downwards.
TTCCAGCGACCAGGCGCCGTCGTCGCGCGCACTGACCTGGGCATTGATGGATTCACCGCGAAATTTGCCTGCCGCCCTGCGCGCCCGCTCCTCGTCCGGGAAAATGGCGTAGAACTCGATGGGATGGAATCGGGAAAAATCGAAACCGCCTTCTTTCATGCGGCGCAGCACGCTGCTGCTGATGTCTTCTTGATAGGCTGTGCTCATGAATCGTCCCCCTCGCATAGATGGATAGACTTTCCGTATTCCCTGCACTGGCCCACAGGGCCCGGGTGCTTACGGCAACCGCGTTGCCGGCGGGAAACAAGCATGTAGCTGACAAGACCAGACCTTAGCGATCCGTTCGCTGATCTCGCTTGCAGAGTAGCCCCAAGATAGAGCCGCTGCCAAGGCCTGGTAAGCAATGTAAAAGAAGATTCAGATTGGGGTGATGCTGCGGATTTCGATGCTGTTCTGGGTTTTCAGGCTTTTTACGCCGGCATCGGCGGTGCGCCCTTCCAGATCGTTCAGGTCAAGCTCTGCGGCGACCGGCAGCAATCGTTCCTTGATGAGGCGGGCTGCCCGTTCATGACTGGGGCATTCCTCACACTCGAAGACTTCGTCGATCGTTTCACCATGATCGTCCACGAAAGTGACTTTCCACTTTGACATCGGAGCCTCCTCGATCAAACCCGCAAGTGGGCTTACACCTATCTCGACTTTTGTCAGGAATGATCGTTCAAAAGGTTTACATCCGCCGAACATGAAAAAAAAGCTATCCATGCGGGAGCGGGCTTGTCCGCGAAAGCGAACGATCAGTCAACTCTACGTTGAATGATAAGACGCCTTCGCGAGCAAGCCCGCTCCCACAGGGGTTTTACGGTGTTTTTAGTCGTTGCTTGGCTTGTTCACCGCTTGCAGCACGTATTGCGGCAAGGCGAAAGCACCGATGTGGATTTCCGGGTTGTAGTAGCGGGTGACAATGCCGCTGCCGATGAAGCGCTGTTGCAGCACTTCGCGGCTCAGCTTGCGGTAGGCCGGGTTGGTCGAGCCCCAGGCGAAGGTCATCGAACCGCCGATGTAGGTCGGCACGGCCGCCTGATAGAAGTGCCAGTCCGGGAACAGGCTGCGCAGGCGGCCAGCGGTGGTTTTCACTTCTTCGATCTGCATGAACGGCGTGCCGTTCTGGGTCACGAGGATGCCGCCCTCGTTCAGGCAGCGGTGGCAGGCCTGGTAGAAGTTTTCCGAGAACAGCACTTCGCCCGGGCCGATCGGGTCGGTGGAGTCGGAAATGATCACGTCGAACTTTTCAGTGGTGGTGGCGACGAAACGCATGCCGTCGTCGATCACCAGGTTCAGACGTGGATCGTCGTAGGCGCCCTTGGAGTGGTTCGGCAGGAACTCCTTGCACATATCGACCACGGTGCCGTCGATCTCGACCATGGTGATGTGCTCGACGCTGGCGTGTTTGGTCACTTCGCGCAGCATGCCGCCGTCGCCGCCGCCGATGATCAGCACGCGTTTGGCAGTGCCGTGGGCGAGGATCGGCACGTGGGTGAGCATTTCGTGGTAGATGAATTCGTCGGCTTCGGTGGTCTGGATCACGCCGTCCAGCGCCATCACCCGGCCCATGCGCGGGTTCTGGAAAATCACCAGGTGCTGGTGTTCGGTGCGCACTTCGTGCAGCAGTTTTTCCATGCGAAAACGCTGGCCGTAGCCTTCGTAGAGGGTTTCCAGGTATTCGCTGGTCTTGGTGACGGTCATGGTGAAGTGCTCCGATGAATGCGCGGGCGCCAATCGTCAGGTTCGATTGCCCGGGAAAGGCGCGCATTCTACGTTGCCGAAGATGACAGGTCGAACCTCAGTTCATCGGCCCGCCCCAACCAGGGTGCGAACGGTCAGATCCGCACATTGCCCCGCGGCCCGGCAATCGCCCAGATGATCAGGCCCAGCACCGGCAGGAGGATGATCAGCAGCACCCAGAGGATTTTCATCCCGGTCTCGGCGCCGCTTTTCAGCACATTGATGATCGCCCAGATGTCGAGCGCAAGAATGATCAGGCCGACCAGGCCGTTGAACGTGGAACCCATGGTGTCGCTCCAGAATAGTGGCATGCACTTTTAGGATAGACGGTCGCGCACAGGGTTCCCTTTTATTGCGTTCAGACGTGAACGGCGACCTTCAGGGCTTCCAGCGACGGCGCGGCGGCAATGCCGACTTCGGCGCACAGTTCCAGCACGCGCGGTACGTCGTTGCCGTAGACCAGCACCACTTGCAGCTCGTCGTCGAGCAACTGGCTGAAGTTCATCAGCGTGTAACCGCCGTTTTCCTTGTTCAGGCTGCTCATCTGCACCTGGATGCGGTTGAGCGCGGTCAGGGCTTCGGTCTTGGCCAGTTGCTTGGGCTTGAGGTTGAACTCGACGCCCGGCCCGAACGAGGCAACGATCTGCGCGAACAAGTCAACGTAGGTGTCGGCCTGGAACAGCACGGTCTCCGGCAGGCTGCCGACCACGACCCACTCGCCCAGCGGAATCGGGAAAGTGTCGTCGTAGTTGATGTCCGGGTTGGCGGTCAGAAAAGCGTCGGCATCGGCGTAGGCCTGTGCCGCTTCGTCAGCGACCTTCAGGATCTCGTCTTCGCCCATGCAGCCAGAGCTGATTTTGCTGATGAGTTCGGCGAGTGCGGCTTTCATGGGGGCGGATCCTGTGGCGAAGGGAATTTTGAGGGCGCGAAGGATAGCGCATTCTCGCCTTCGCCACAGAGCGGGTTCAGCCCAGCAGTTTTTCCAGCTGCGCGGTCGTGTCCACAGCACCCATGGTGCGGGCCGCGTCCAGCGCGGTGATGCCGTTGGCGTCCTTGGCTTTCGGGTCGGCGCCTTGGTCGATCAGGAAATCGACGATTTCAACCCGGTTGAACATCGCCGCCATCATCAGCGCCGTGCGGCCATCGAAGGATGCGCCTTCGATCTGCGCCCCACCGGCAACCAATGCCTTGACCACCGCCAGATCACCCTTGAACGCCGCGCCGGCAATCGGGCTCTGGCCGTTGCCGTTGCGTTGCTCCGGGTCGGCCTTGTGCTTGAGCAGCACTTGCACCGCGTCCACGTGACCGTAATAGCTGGCGAGCATCAGCAGGGTGTCGCCCTTGCTGTTGGTCAGGTTCACCGGCAGGCCGGCCGTGATCAGGCGATCCAGCATCACCGCATCGCCCTCGCGCGCCTTGTTGAATACCTGCTCGGTGAATTCGGCAGCTTCTTCGGGGGTCATCTGGCGGCTTTGGTCGGACATGGGGCAACTCCACTTTCGGTCAATCGGAAAAGCCGATAGTTTCCCGAGCGCGGCGATAGCTGTCATCCCCTTTTTTCCAAGACCGCCGATAGCCAATATCAATAACGGAACTTGCCTGCCCGGATGTCCGCAAGGATTTCATCCGTCACCTGCACGTAGGTTTCGGTTCCCGGCAGCCAGGCATAAATCGGGTCATCGCCTGTCTGGCCGGGGTCGAAGCCTTCGTTTTTCAGGCGGGTCTTCTGATATTTGAAGGTGCCGGTGGTTTCCATTTTCACCTTGACCCGCAAGAACAACGGCACGGCATAGGCCGGCATTCGCTGGCGGGCGAAGGCCAGCAGTTCGGCGAAATCCAGGGTGGCCAGAGATTCGGCCGGGGTGATTGCCGCCATCCCGGCGCGCCCGTTGGTGTTGGGAATTTCCACGCCATAGGCCACCGCTTCGGAAATATGCGGATGCTGGAGCAGCAGGTTCTCGACCTCGGTGGTCGAGACGTTCTCGCCCTTCCAGCGATAGGTGTCGCCGAGGCGGTCGACAAACTGTGCGTGGCCGAAACCGATATTGCGCAGCAGGTCGCCGGTGTTGAAGAAGCGATCGCCCTTGGCGAACACGTCCTGCAATACAACCTTGGCGGTTTTCTGCGGATCGGTGTAGCCATCCAGCGGCGCCTTGTCGTCGATCCGCGCCAGCAACAGGCCCCGCTCGCCCCGGCCGACCTTGCGCATGAACCCGTCATCACCGCGAATCGGCTCGCCGCTGTCCTGGTCGTAGGCGACGAGTTCCCAGGCCATCAGTGAGAAGCCGATGGTGTTGTCGAAATTGAGGATGTTGGTGAAGCCGATATTGCCGTCGCTGGCCGCGTACAGCTCGCAAATGTGATCCACACCGAAACGGGTCTTGAACTCGGCCCACGCGCCGGGCCGCAGACCGTTGCCGATCATCTTGCGCACGTCGTGACGGCTGTCGTCGGCGCTGAGCGGTTGATCCACCAGATACCGGCACAACTCGCCGACGTAGCCGATGGTAGTTGCGCGGTAGCGGCGCACATCGCTCCAGAATTGCCGGGCGCTGAACTTGCGGCGAATCGCGAATCCCGACGCGCCATTGACCGCCGAACCCCAGCACACGCAAAGCCCTGTGGCGTGGTACAGCGGCAAGGTGCAATAGACGATGTCGTCCGGGCGCATGTCGAGGGCGATCATGCCGAAGCTCGCCGAGCTGCGCATCCAGCGCCCGTGCTTGAACACGCCGGCTTTCGGCAAACCGGTGGTGCCGGAGGTGTAGATATAGAAACAGGGGTCGTCGAAAAAAATCTGCCGGCTGCTGGCCGGGTTATCGCCCAAGGCGTCGGCACTGGCGCTGATCAGGTTGATATAGCCCTCGGGCGCGATGCCCGGATGACTGAACGTATCCTGATCGGCGACGAACCAGGCGCGCGCTGCCGGGATCGACACTTGCTCGCGCACCGCCGCAAACGCCGGCAGCAATTCCTCACCGACGACAATCGCCGCTGGCGTCACCAGATTGATGCTGTGGATTAGCGTATCGCGGGTCTGCGAGGTATTGAGCAGCGCACTGACGGCGCCGACCTTGGCCAGGGCCAGAATCGTCACCAGCAATTCCGGGCGGTTCTCGATGAACACCGCCACCACATCGCCTTTGCCGATGCCCTGCCCGATCAAATAATGGGCGATGCGGTTGGCCCACTGGTTGACCTGTGAATAGCTCAGCACCACCTCGCCCGACAACAGCGCGGGGCCATCGGGGTTGCGCAGGGTCGCTTGCTCGAATGTCCAGCCCAGGCCACAGGTTTGGGTCGGATCCTTGACGTTGGCTACCTTCATGCCTTTCACCACCCGAGGGATGGCTTTGGCAATCATCGGCAGTTTGCGGAGCATCATGCCCCAGGTAATCGTGTCGCTCGGCGCGTGGCGCATGGCAGCTCCCGTTCGACCTTGACGTGCAGGCCGGATTTTTATTGTCGGGCAATCGGGTAACGCAACCGGCGCTTCTCGAGCGAGGGTCGAGGCCGAAAATACGTCAGGGCTTCGCGGGCTGTACACGCGGTTTTTGCAATGTTTTGTATCCGCCAGCGCTACAAGGCGAAGCGGGATTGCGGCCGGCCGGAATGGTTCCATCGGATCGACAGCGATCCCGCAAAATGCAGGATGCACGATGGCCATTCATGCAGATTGCACGACGGCCGAAACACACATAATTTATAAATCATTGATTTATAAAGATTTTTAAAAACAGAAATACTGGCACAATCGCTGCAACTCCCTACGCATGCTTGCCATTCAAGTGCATACGGAGCTGAAAGACATGAGCCTGATCCAAGAAAAATTTACCTCCCTGTTCTCCAACTTCGACGTCACCACAGCGCCACGTCCCGATGGCGGGATTCTGCTGACGCTGAAGAGTGCCGACGGCAAAGTGTTCAAACGTGCACTGACCTATCAGCAACTGCATGCCGGCGACCAACTGTCGTGGGCGATCAGCGCGATCCGTCGTGATCTGGCCGAACAAGCCAGCGAGCTGCCGCAGATCGGCATGCTGCAAAGCCAGCAGCGTTTTGCCCTGCCGACCTATCACTCGATGTAATCCGAACACCGTATAAACAGACAGGCCGTGGAGCTTTCGCTTCACGGCCTGTTTTTTTGCGCGTCGATTGTGTGAACTCAGAACGCTTCCGGTTCGATTCCGGTAAAGCTGTCGACGGTCACATGCCCTTCCAGCTCTCCACCTTCACGGGCCAGCCCGCAGGTTTGCAGGCCGGCGGACTGGGCGGCGTCGAGTTCCTGGACGATGTCGGACAGGAACAGGATTTCCGGCGGTTCGACACCGATGGCCTGCTGGATATTGCTGTACGACTGCGCCTCGCGCTTGGGGCCCGATGTGGTGTCGAAGTAGCCACTGAACAGCGGCGTCAGATCCCCGGCTTCCGAGCAGCCGAAAATCAGCTTCTGCGCCTGGATCGAACCGGACGAATAAACGAACAGTTGATACCCGGCCTGATGCCAGCGCTGGAGCGCTTCAACGGCGTCAGGATAAACATGGCCCTTCAGCTGCCCGGCCTGATAACCCTGTTCCCAGACCATACCCTGCAACGCTTTCAGCGGCGTGGCCTTGCGGTCTTCGGCGATCCAGGCCAGCAGAATTTCCACGACCCGCTCGACGTCAGCCTGCGGTTCGTTGCTGTCGCGGCGCACGGCGTCCAGTTGCTCGGCAACGTCAGCACGCTGGGCGTTCTGGCGAACGAAGCCCGGCAGATGTTTCGCTGCATACGGAAACAGCACGTCGAACACAAAACTCACCGCACTGGTGGTGCCTTCGATATCGGTGAGGATGACCTTGATCGACATTGCCTCAGTCCTCCAGACGCGGGAAGCGACCGGCGATGTCTTCGCCGGTGAAGTTGGCAACCCAGCCTTCAGGGTTGTTGAACAGGCGGATCGCCACGAAATGCGGGTTCTCGCCCATGTCGAACCAGTGTTTGGTGCCGGCCGGCACCGAAATCAGGTCGTTCTTTTCGCACAGCACGGCGTAGACGTAATCGTCGATGTGCAGGGTAAACAGGCCACGACCGGCGACGAAGAAGCGCACTTCGTCTTCGCCATGGCGATGTTCTTCGAGGAACTTGGCGCGCAATTCGGCTTTTTGCGGGTGATCGCTGTTGAGGCTGATCACGTCGACCGTGATGTAACCGCGCTCGGTCATCAGTTTGTCGATCTGCTCTTTATAGGCACCGATCACTTCTTCCTGACTGGCGCCGGGCTGGATCTTCGCGGCGGCTTGCCAGCGGTCGAAGCGCACGCCCTGCTCGGCCAGGGTCGAGGCGATGTCTTCGAAATGGGTCAGCACCTTGTTCGGAATTTCGGGGCTGGAAACGTGATAGACGGACAGGCTGCTCATGGGGCATTCCTCGGTATCGGCCTTGCCGTCCGGTTCTTCGAGACCGGTCGGGCACTGCATTCATCAGGCAAATGGGCTGGTTCTGGTGAAGTCAGCCTTGGCGGTTCATGACGCTGCGGGTCTTCAACTCGCATTCAAACAGGAATTCAAAGGCCTCGATCTGGCGCAGCGCATCGCTCATCTGTGCGCCCCAGGTGTAGAGGCCGTGGCCGCGAATCAGATAACCGACGCAATCGGGATGGGCGTCGAGCCAAGGCTGCACCTTGGCGGCGAGGCGCGCAATGTCCTGATCGTTGTCGAAGATCGGCACGCGCACCCGGGATTCGTGGGTCGAGATGCCGCTGAAGGCTTTTTGCAGTTCGTAGTCTTCAAACTCGATGAAGTCTTCGGGCGTCAGGCGCGACAGCACCGTGGCGTTCACCGAATGGGTGTGCAGCACCGCGCCGATCTCCGGGCGCCAGCTGTAGAGCTGGGTATGCAGCAGGGTTTCGGCGGACGGTTTTTTGCCCGGTTCCAGGCTGTTGCCGGACAGGTCGGTGGCGAGCACGTCGTCCAGACCCAACTGGCCCTTGTGCTTACCGGACACGGTCAGCAGCGCTTCGCTCGGCGACAGGCGCGTCGAGTAATTGCTGCTGGTGGCCGGCGACCAGCCGCGACCATAAAGAAAACGCCCGGCATCGACAATTTGCTGGGCAAGCTGTTCACGGGTAAGGCTCATGGCCTGTCCTCTTGCATTCGAATGGCAATGATAACGGCAGCGGCGAGCGCTGCGAGACTGGCAATACTAAAGGTCAATGTCGCGCCGAGGGCATTCCAGCTGTAGCCGGAATACAACGCGCCAAGCGCACCGCCGGTGCCGGCGAGTGCTGCGTACAACGCCTGGCCCTGCCCTTGCTGGCGCGCGCCGAAGCTACGTTGCACGAACGCGATGGCAGCCGCATGAAAGCTGCCGAACGTGGCCGCGTGCAGCACTTGGGCAAACAACAGGACCCAGAGGAACTCGGCGAACGAACCTAGCAGCAACCAGCGCAGCGCCGCCAGCAGAAAACTTGCCATCAGCACCCGCCGCAGGGAAAAACGCGCAAGGATCCGGCTCATGGCCATGAACATCAGCACTTCCGCCACCACGCCGACCGCCCAGAGCATACCGATCACGCCACGGCTGTAGCCCAGTCGTTCGAGGTGCAGGGTCAAAAACGTGTAATACGGCCCGTGGCTCATCTGCATCAGCGCCACGCAACCGTAGAACGCCAAGACCCCGGGATTGCGCAACTGTTTGAGAAAGCCTTCGCCCGTCGGCCGGTTGCCCTGAGGCGGCTGAGCGTTCGGCACCCACAGACTGCTGAGAACGATACCGGCCATGATCAACACCAGCGCCGCCGGATAGATGTCGAGGCTGAGCCATTCGAACAGGCGACCCAAGGCGACCACGGTGATGATGAAACCGATCGAGCCCCAGAGGCGGATCTGACTGTAGCGGGAGGTCTGGCCCTGTAAATGCGCGAGGGTGATGACTTCAAACTGCGGCAGCACCGCGTGCCAGAAGAACGCGTGCAAGGCCATGACCATCGCCAGCCAGGCGTAGGTCTTGCTGACGAAGATCAGCGAGAAGGTCAGCAGCGTACACACCGCGCCAAAGCGCACGATGGCCAGGCGTCTGCCGGTGTAATCGCCGAGCCAGCCCCAGATGTTCGGCGCCACGCAGCGCATCAGCATCGGGATCGCCACCAGCTCGCCGATGCGCGCGGCGCTGAATCCGAGGTGATCGAAGTACAGCGCCAGAAACGGCGCCGTCGAGCCAAGCAAGGCGAAATAGAACAGATAGAAACTGGACAGCCGCCAGTATGGGAGCGCCGCCACGGTCAGACCGCGGCGGCTTTGAGATCACCCATCAAAGCTGACCCAGCACCGGGGTGTTCACGCGCACATCGGCGTTCTGACCACGGTGACGCAGCAGGTGATCCATCAGCACGATGGCCATCATCGCCTCGGCAATCGGCGTGGCGCGGATGCCGACGCATGGATCGTGACGGCCCTTGGTGATCACTTCGACCGGATTGCCGTCGATGTCGATCGAACGACCCGGGGTGGTGATGCTCGAGGTCGGCTTCAACGCCAGGTGCGCGACAATCGGCTGACCCGAAGAAATCCCGCCGAGAATGCCACCGGCGTTGTTGCTGAGGAAGCCTTCCGGGGTCAGTTCGTCACGATGTTCGGTGCCGCGCTGGGCAACGCAGGCGAAACCGGCGCCGATTTCCACGCCTTTGACCGCGTTGATGCTCATCAGCGCGTGGGCCAGTTCGGCGTCGAGGCGGTCGAAGATCGGCTCGCCCAGGCCCGGCATCACGCCTTCGGCAACTACGGTGATCTTCGCACCGACGGAGTCCTGATCGCGGCGCAGCTGGTCCATGTAGGCTTCCAGCTCCGGCACTTTGTCCGGATCCGGGCTGAAGAATGCATTCTGCTCGACCGATTCCCAGGTCTTGAACGGGATTTCGATCGGGCCGAGCTGGCTCATGTAGCCACGAATGACGATGCCCTGGCTGGCCAGGTACTTCTTGGCGATAGCGCCGGCCGCGACGCGCATGGCGGTTTCCCGCGCGGAGCTGCGACCGCCGCCGCGATAATCGCGCTCGCCGTATTTGTGGTGGTAGGTGTAGTCGGCGTGGGCCGGGCGGAACAGGTCCTTGATCGCCGAGTAGTCCTTGGACTTCTGGTCGGTATTGCGGATCAGCAGGCCGATGGAGCAGCCGGTGGTGCGCCCCTCGAACACGCCGGAGAGGATTTCGACTTCGTCGGCTTCCTGGCGCTGGGTGGTGTGGCGGCTGGTGCCCGGCTTGCGACGGTCGAGGTCGCGTTGCAGGTCTTCAAGGGAAATCTCCAGGCCCGGCGGGCAGCCGTCGACAATGGCGACCAACGCCGGACCATGGCTTTCGCCCGCGGTGGTGACAGTGAACAGCTTGCCGTAGGTATTGCCGGACATGCAGGACGCTCCGTGAAATCGAACCCAAATTCGTGATGCGCGCCAGTATACGCAGGCTAACCGAGTAGTTCATCCTCGAACCTTAGCGGTGTGGGTGAGTCCAACCGGCACCTTGGCAAATGATGGCGTGATGATGCTGCGAGTTTTGATCTTGAGCCTTTCCCTGTTTACCGGCTTCGTCCAGGCGACTGTCCTGCAACGACCGGTCACATTGACGACTGACAACGGCGAACTTTTCGGCTCGCTGTTGCTGCCGAAATCCGACAACCCCGTGCCGCTTGTCCTGATCCTTTCTGGCTCGGGTCCTACGGATCGTGACGGAAACAACCCCGACGGCGGGCGCAATGACAGCCTCAAGCGACTGGCCTGGGTGCTGGCCAAACACAACGTCGCCACCGTGCGTTTCGACAAGCGCGGCGTGGCCGCCAGCCTTGCGGCAACTCCGGACGAGCGAAACCTGTCGGTGGAAGCTTACGTGGCGGACGCCGTGGCCTGGGGCCAGAAGCTGAAAGCCGATCCGCGCTTCGGCCCGTTGATCCTGCTCGGCCACAGCGAAGGCGCGCTGATTGCCAGTCTTGCGGCGCCAAAGGTCGACGCGGCGGCGGTCATTTCGCTTTCTGGCACGGCCCGACCGATCGATCAGGTGCTGCGTCGGCAACTGGCCCGCAGCCTCCCTCCCCCGCTGATGCTGCGCAGCAACGAATTGCTCGACAGCCTCAAGGCCGGGCGCACCGACGATAATGTGCCGGCGCCGTTGCAGGTGATTTTCCGTCCGAGTGTGCAGCCGTATCTGATATCGCTGTTCCGTCAGGATCCGGCGGCGGCCTTCGCCCAGCTGAAAATGCCCGCGTTGATCGTGCAAGGCAGCAACGACATTCAGGTTCAGGTCGATGATGCGAAATTGCTCAAGGCCGCCAAACCGGACGCGCAACTGGCGCTGATCGAAGGCATGAACCACGTGTTGCGCATCGTGCCCAACGATGTGAAGCGGCAACTGGCCTCCTACAAGGACCCGAATTTGCCGCTGGCGGCGGAACTGGGGACACGCGTCCTTGAATTTATTGACGGACTTCGCACCCGTTGAGCGCTAGGGGGCGTTCTCAGCTAGTTTTCACGCCGCGCCGGGTCTGCTGTTGTGCAGGGCAAGGCGCGAGAAGCGTGGTTTGGTCATTCCAAATAAGCTTCGAGCAACGCAGCCCTGCACAACAGCAGGCCCGGCCCTTCGGGTTGTGCCTTAAAGCGGGCCAGCCTGCGTTGCAGGCCTTGGAAAGGGAACAACCATTTCCAGCGGCCTACGCCTTGCCTGGCCCGCTTTAAGGCGACAACGCGGCGTAAAAACTAGCTGAGAACGCCCCCCAGACCCTCTAGTCCTGTAGAAAACGGCCGATAAGCCTTTGTCGCCAGCGTACTGGCTGGCGGCAAGCAGCTTGGACAGGATCTCGCCGTTATGACTGATACCCAGACTTCACCCGACACCACCGCTGAAAAAGACGCACCGCCAGCGGTCGAGCTGCCATGGGCGGATGTCCACGTCGAGCACCACAAGATGCTCCGCCTGGCGCCGTTGCAGACCGACCGCAACACCGGCGGGCGGCCACTGCGCTTCGTTGAATTCGGATACGCCGAGCGCAACGGCAAAGAACACAGCCTGATGCGCATGGCGATCAAACTGCCCGCGCAGCGCGTGCGTAAAGAGCAGAATCATCTGGACGTGTGGGTCGACCACGCGACCAAACGCGTGCATTTCGGCCCGGACAGCGGTTTGCAGATCGAACCGATGAACCGTGGTATCGGCCGTTTCATGGCTGCCCAGGGCATCAACTGGGCGAAAAAACGCTGGCCCACCTACACCGTCGACGGCATGGACTTGAACAACAAGGACGCGCTGAACGAAGACACTCGCCTGCGCCGCGATCATTTTCTGCGGGTACACGGCTTTGATGTGGTGTACGCCGACGCCCAGCATTTGAAGGGCAGCGTCAAGGAAGTGCAGGTCGGTGATTTGCTGGGCGACTGGAACAGCGAAAAGCTGCAGATCGTCGAGATTCTTGAAGCCGCACAGATGTTGCAACAGGCCGAGCAGAATCTGGCCGAGCAGGAAGTGAAGCTGAAGAAGCAGGAAGACAAGGTCAGCAAGTTCAAGCGTGAAGATGCCGGGTTGCGTTTCACCATTACCTGTCTGGTGGCGTTTGCGGTGTTTCAGGCCGGCTTGCTGATCTGGATTGCAACGCACCGCTGAGCCAATGATCGTTCCCACCGAGGTGGGAACGATCGGTTCAGGTCAGACGCGAGAAGCGAACAGTGCCTGATGGGCGCGGCACTGTTCGGCGGTCAGCATGAACACGCCATGCCCGCCACGCTCGAACTCCAGCCAGGCGAAATCGACTTCCGGGTACAGCGCTTCGACGTGTACCTGGCTGTTGCCCACCTCGACAATGAGCAAACCCTTCTCGGTCAAATGATCCGCCGCTTCGGCGAGCATCCGACGCACCAGGTTCAAACCATCGTCGCCGCAGGCCAGGCCCAGTTCTGGCTCGTGCTGGTATTCGTCCGGCATGTCGGCGAAATCTTCCGCATCGACGTAGGGCGGGTTCGACACGATCAGGTCGAATCGTTGACCCGGCAGACCATCGAAACCATCGCCCTGCACGGTGAACACACGCTCATCGACGCCATGACGCTCGATGTTCCGGTTCGCCACTTCCAGCGCTTCGAACGACAGGTCCGCCAGCACTACTTCGGAATTCTGGAACTCGTAGGCGCAGGCGATGCCGATGCAGCCGGAGCCGGTGCACAGGTCGAGAATGCGCGCCGGTTCGTCGCCGATCCACGGCGCAAAACGGTTTTCGATCAGCTCGCCAATCGGCGAGCGCGGGATCAGCACGCGCTCATCGACAATGAACGACATGCCGCAGAACCAGGCTTCGCCCAGCAGGTAAGCGGTCGGAATGCGTTCTTCGATGCGACGCTTGAGCAGGCGCTGAAGGTTGACCAGTTCATCGTCTTCCAGCGCGCAATCCAGGTAGCTGTCGGCGATTTCCCATGGCAGGTGCAAGGCACCGAGCACTAGCTGCCGGGCTTCGTCCCAGGCATTGTCGGTGCCATGGCCGAAAAACAGATCCTCCCCATGGAAGCGGCTGACGGCCCAACGGATGTGGTCGCGCAGGGTACGAAGTCGGGAAGTGATCACGGGGCAGAACTCCAGAAAAAACGACTGGCGATTCTAGCAGCCAAAACGCGCCACGACGACGCAGGAAAGATTCCAGGGCGACGGTAGGACGCTTCCGATTTTCCACTCGGCCATTGAACAGATCGTGTAACTTGACAAGGCTGCAGGCCAGCAACGACGGTGCCTACGATAGTAGCGATTCACAGAACCGCTCAGCCAGAGGACAATGTCGCAAAAGCCCCACCCGAAGGAGCCCCAGAATGTCCGTTCCAAAAACGATGTTTCAACTCAGCGGTCGCGGTTACGCAGCGGCCACGTTGAGCCATGCCACCGTGGTCATCATCGATGCCCAGAAAGAATACCTCAGCGGCCCGCTGGCCCTGAAAGGCATGGACGCGGCTGTCGCGAACATCAAACAACTGGTTGCCGCCGCCCGCGCAGCCGGCCGACCGATCGTGCACGTGCGTCACCTCGGCACCGTCGGCGGTCTGTTCGACCCGCAAGGCGAACGCGGCGAGTTCATCCCCGGCCTGGAACCCCAGGGCGATGAAACCATCATCGGCAAACTGCTGCCGAGCGCCTTCCACGGCACAGAACTCTACGATCGTCTGCAAACCATCGGCTCGCTGGACCTGATCGTCTGCGGTTTCATGAGCCATTCCAGCGTCAGCACCACCGTGCGCGCGGCGAAGAACCTGGGTTTCCGCTGCACCCTGGTCGAAGACGCCTGCGCCACCCGCGATCTGCCGTTCAAGGGCCGCGTGCTCAGCGCCGAACAGGTGCAGGAAGCGGAAATGGCGATCATGGCCGACAACTTCGCCACCCTCGCGCTGACCCAGGATCTGATCTGATCGACCGTAAATGAGCGGCTCAGCCCGCCGCTCATCTGCAAAAACCTCGCATTTGCTTCAATTACCCTAGCCTCAGGAACAACCCGGTCAACTCCCGGTCGAAGGGCCGATACCCATTGAGGAAGGTCGGAATGAAGTTATCCGATGGATTTGACGCACGCCGCTTGCGGCCCAAAGGCCAAAGCAACTGGCGATTTCGATTCGGCGCGGCGATCGCGGCCATTCTGGCCACGTTCGGCGTGCTGCTGGCGATGGCCGGGGCCGCCAGCCTGCTGGGGCGCCCGCCGGCGCTCGGCGATCTGAATGCAACACCGCTGGGCTCGGCGATCATTCTGGCAATCGGCCTGCTGTTCCTGTATTTCGGCGTGGCCCTGTGGCGTCGTTGCCGACGTCGCGCACGGCAATCGCGGGAGCTGAACATGTCCCCGCACCTGATGAAAAAACACGATTGATCGACGGCCTGGCTTTTTGCCGGGCCGTTTTGTGTATGTTTGGGTAAACTGGCCGCCCTTCGCGGAGGCTGACATGCAAGACGACGATTTTTCCCTGTTCAAAAGTGCGATCCAAGGCGTCAAGCCGATCAAGCACGACCGCGCCGACACCGGCAAACCCAAGGCTGACCGTGACCGGATCGCCAAGCTGCGCCAGTCCGCTACCGTGCGCACCGACACCACCACCGTTGACGGCCTGTCCGATCAGTTCGTGATTGACGTCGGTCCCGAAGACGAACTGATGTGGGCCCGCGACGGGGTGCAGGAAAGCCAGATGCGCAAGCTCAAGATCGGGCAGATCCCGTTCGAAGGCAGCCTCGACCTGCACGGCATGAGCGTGGAAAAGGCTCGCGAAACCCTTTGGGCATTTCTCGCCGAAGCGACCAAATTCGAAATCCGCTGCGTACGCGTCACCCACGGCAAGGCTGTGCGTCTGGACGGCAAGCGGCCGATGATCAAAAGCCACGTCAACACCTGGCTGCGCCAGCATGCGCAAGTACTCGGCTTCTGCTCGTGCCAGGCGAAACATGGCGGCGCCGGCGCCGTGTATGTGATGCTCAAACGCACCATGATGGAAGGCCGCGACGAATAATCCCGTCACACCGAACTTGCAGGGTCGTGTCCGCCACCGTACCCTTGCCCTTTGCGAAAATCCCCACAGGTAGTTTCATGTCCCTGGAACAGAATTACACCGCGATTCTCGGCCAACTGGGCGAGGACGTCTCCCGCGAGGGCCTGCTCGACACGCCGAAGCGTGCCGCCAAAGCCATGCAGTACCTCTGCCGCGGTTATGAACAGACGCTCGAAGAGGTCACCAACGGTGCCCTGTTCAGCTCCGACAACAGCGAAATGGTGCTGGTCAAGGACATCGAGCTCTACTCGTTGTGCGAACACCACCTGCTGCCGTTCATCGGCAAGGCCCACGTCGCGTACATCCCGAGCGGCAAAGTGCTGGGCCTGTCGAAGGTCGCGCGGATCGTCGACATGTACGCCCGCCGCCTGCAGATTCAGGAAAACCTCAGCCGCCAGATCGCCGATGCGGTCCAGCAGGTCACCGGCGCGCTGGGCGTGGCCGTGGTGATCGAGGCCAAGCACATGTGCATGATGATGCGCGGTGTGGAGAAACAGAATTCGTCGATGATCACCTCGGTGATGCTCGGTGAGTTCCGTGAAAACGCGGCGACCCGCAGCGAGTTTCTCAGCCTGATCAAGTAATGCGTGACAGAAAAAAACCGGCGTTGATCGCCGGTTTTTTTTCGTCCGTGAAAAATCGGGTAAGCTGCGCGCCTTCTTCAATGTCCCTGTGAGGCTTGTAACGTGTTCGTCAAAGCGCTTCGTGTCGGCCTCGGCCAACTGATCATCTTCGTTGATTTCCTGACCCGCCCGGGCAAGAAGCAGCGCCCCGCCGCTGCCCAGGCTCAGGTTGACGCCGCCGCCAAGGACCTGACCCTGTATCAGTTCCACGCCTGCCCGTTCTGCGTGAAGACCCGCCGCAGCCTGCGTCGCCTGAATGTGCCGGTGGCCCTGAAAGATGCGAAAAACAACGAGCAGGATCGCCAGACCCTGCTGGAACAGGGCGGCAAGATCAAAGTGCCGTGCCTGCGCATTGAAGAGAACGGCCAGACCACCTGGATGTATGAGTCCAACACAATCATCGAGTATTTGAACAAGCGGTTCGCCGCGGTCTGAATAAAAAAACCGGCCTGATGGCCGGTTTTTTATGCCGCCTGCGCGGCCTGGGCCTGGCGCACCACCGCCGCCAGACGCTTGAGCCCTTCGTCCAGACGAGCCGGATCGATGTGGCTGAAGTTCAGGCGCAAATGACCGTGATTGCGATCCGGCTCAGGGAAGAACGGTTCGCCCGGCATGAACGCCACATCATTGGCCAGCGCGGTGTTCAGCAGCGTGCGGGTGTCCAGCGGTTGCTTCAGGGTCAGCCAGAAAAACAGCCCGCCCTGCGGTGTGTTCCAGTCCGCCAGGTCGGCGAAATGGGTTTCCAGCGCGGCTTGAAATGCATCGCGTCGCTGACGGTAGAAGCTGCGCAATTCACTCAAATGCTGCTGATATTTCTCACTGCCGATCCACTGCAATGCCTGCCACTGACCGATGCGGTTGGTGTGCAGATCCGCCGATTGTTTGAGCTTGAGCAGATGCGGGAAAAGATCCGGGCTGGCGATCAGGTAGCCGACGCGCAGGCCCGGCAACAGGGTTTTCGACACGGTGCCGGTGTAGATCCAGCTGGATCTTTTCAGGCGTCCGGCAATCGGCTGGGCGCTGCCGCCGTCGAAGGTCAGCTCGCGATAAGGCTCGTCTTCGATCAGGGTCACGCCGAATTCGTCGAGCAATGCCGCAACGGCTTCGCGCTTGGCTTCGCTGTAGCGCACGGCGGACGGGTTCTGGAAGGTCGGAATCAAATAGATGAACGCCGGACGGTGCTGCTCCAGACGCTGGCGCAGTTGCGCAAGGTTCGGACCGTCAGCCTCCAGCGGTACGGTCAGACAATCGGCGCCGAACAGCTGGAAGATCTGCAAGGCCGCCAGATACGTCGGCGCTTCGAGCAGGATTTCGGTGCCCTTGTCGATGTACAGCTTGGCCGCCAGGTCGAGTGTTTGCTGGGAGCCGCTAACCACTAGAACTTGACTCGCCTCACACGGCAAACCCAGCGCCCTCGCCTCTGCCGCCAGTGCTTCGCGCAGTGCCGGCTCGCCTTCGCTCATGCCGTACTGGCCGAGAGACAGTGGCATGTCGGCCCACTCGACCTTTGGCAACATGGCTTCGGCAGGCAAACCGCCAGCGAAGGACATGACTTCCGGGCGCTGGGCCGCGGCAAGGATTTCACGGATCAGAGAACTTTTGAGGCGCGAGACACGTTCGGAAAAAGCCATGGAAGTCACCGCTAGCGAGGCATGGGAAAAATGAGTCAAACTTGTTGACTGAAATTACGACACCTCATTCGGAAACGTCAATATGCTTGACCTTAAAAACTGCGCCAGCCAACAACAAGCCATGGAAGCGTTTTTCTTCGGCTACCAGGCGTTCACTGCCAAGGCCGATGAAATGCTTGAGCGTCGCGGCTTGTCCCGAGTGCATCAACGCATTGTGTTTTTCATCGCACGCTACCCGAACCTGAGCGTCAAGGAATTGCTCGCGCTGCTCGGCGTCAGCAAGCAAGCGTTGAACATGCCGTTGCGGCAATTGCAGGAAATGCATCTGGTGGACAGCGTGGCGTCCGAGACTGACAAGCGTAAACGCCTGCTGGAGCTGACGGTTGAAGGCGCGAAATTTGAACAGGCGCTGCGCCGCGAGCAGGTCAAATTGCTCGAGCGCGTCTTTGCCGAAGCCGGCGAAACGGCGGTCAACGGCTGGCTGGCGGTGAATCTGGCGCTGGGGACTAATCGTCCGAACGAGTGATATAGCTCGATCGCCAATCTTTTCGTCCACAAAATCAAAAACAATATTTGCTTTATTTGTACACAAAAGCATAATCCACAGCGTGCGAGTTCCTGACCGCATGGTCAACAAATTCGCGTATGCCTCAAAGGACTGCTGCCACCCCTCATGGGTCCGGTCCTGGAAATAACAATAAAACTCTTGAGGAGTACTCGCTGTGGAAAGCCGCAAATCCGAAGCATCGACGCTGGAACTCTCGCCGCCGTTACGCAATGGCCTGCTGGAGCGCATCTTTAAACTCAGCTTGCATGGCACCACGGTGAAGACCGAGCTGATTGCCGGTCTGACAACCTTCATCACCATGGCCTACATCATCTTCGTCAACCCGAACATCATGGCCGATGCCGGGATCGATCACGGTGCAGCCTTCGTCGCCACCTGTATCGCCGCTGCGCTGGGCTGCCTGCTGATGGGCCTCTACGCCAACTGGCCGGTAGGCCTGGCGCCGGGCATGGGCCTCAACGCATTCTTCACCTACACCGTGGTCGGCACCATGGGCTACAACTGGGAAACCGCCCTCGGTGCGGTGTTCGTCTCGGGCGTACTGTTCATGATCCTGACCTTTTCGCGGATTCGCGAATGGCTGCTCAACAGCATCCCGGTCAGCCTGCGCTTTGCGATGGGCGCCGGTGTGGGTCTGTTCCTCGGGCTGATCGGTCTGAAAACCGCCGGCATCGTCGTCGATAGCCCGGCCACCCTGATCAAGCTCGGCTCGCTGCGTGAACCCGGCCCGCTGCTTGCCGCCATCTGCTTCCTGATGATCGCGATTCTCAGCTACCACAAAGTGTTCGGCGCGATCCTCATCAGCATCATCACCGTGACCCTCGCGGGCTGGGGGATTGGTCTGGTGCACTACGAGGGCATCATGTCCGCCCCGCCAAGCCTGGCGCCGACCTTCATGGCCATGAACGTCGCCGGCGTATTCAACGTCAGCATGATCAGCGTGGTACTGGCCTTCCTGTTCGTACACATGTTCGACACCGCCGGCACCTTGATGGGCGTCGCCCAGCGCGCCAACCTGGTGAACGCTGACGGCCGTATCGAAAACCTCTCCCGCGCCATGAAAGCCGACTCCGCCTCCAGCGTTTTCGGCGCGGTCGTCGGCGTTCCGCCGGTCACCAGCTACGTGGAAAGTGCTGCCGGTGTAGCGGCTGGTGGTCGGACTGGTCTTACCGCAGTCACCGTGGGTGTGCTATTTATAGCCGCGATGTTCTTTGCACCGCTGGCCGGCATGATTCCCGCTTACGCCACCGCCGGCGCGCTGATTTACGTAGCGATGCTGATGATGGGCGGCATGGCGCACATCGAATGGGACGAAGCGACCGACAGCATTCCGGCGATCGTCACCGCGATCATGATGCCGCTGACCTTCTCGGTCGCCGACGGTATCGCGCTGGGCTTCATTACCTATGTCGCGCTGAAGGCCGGCACCGGTAAATACAAAGAGATCTCCGTCAGCCTGTGGGTGCTCTGCGCGATCTTCATCGCCAAGTTCATCTTCCTGTAAGCGCTACGCGGTTCACGCTTCAAAACAGCCTCACCCCACCGGGTGGGGCTTTTGCACATTCTTGATAACGATAAAAAGGAGCAAGTGATGAGTCTGGAAACCTGGCTGCTGTTCAGCGGCACTGCGCTGGTGGTGATCCTGATTCCGGGGCCGCTGTCGTTGCTGATGATCAGCAACAGTCTGAATTACGGTCTGCGCCGTTCCTACCCGGCCTTTCTGGGAGGTGTGAGTGCGTCGATCTGTCTGCTCAGCGCTTCGGCACTGGGATTGGGCGCCCTGCTGCTGGCATCGGAAAAACTCTTCAGCGCGCTGAAAATCGTCGGCGCGCTGTACCTGTTCTACCTCGCCTGGCAGAGCTGGCAGCAATCGCGTCAGCCATCGGTTGGCGCAGAAGTACCGCAGGCGGCGCCTGCTCCTCGCTTTCGCGCGCTCTTTGGACGTGCATTCATGCTGGGCGCCAGCAACCCGAAAGACATCCTGTTCTTCGCCGCTTTCCTGCCGCAGTTTCTCAATGCCGAGCAGCCATTTCTGCCACAACTGCTGGTGATGATTGCGACCTGGACAGTGCTTGATCTGCTGTGCAAGTTGACCTACGGGCTCGGCGCTCACGGTGCAGCACGCTACCTGCGCAGCGGCAAGGGCCAGAGCTGGTTCAACCGCATCAGTGCCGGACTGTTTGGCGGCGCAGGCGCAGCTTCATTGCTGAGCAGTCACTGAGGCCATAGCGAGCGGGCAACACCTGACAACATTTCGCCTCACTCGTAGATATATGTACCGCACTTCGCGACGTTGATTCACCGAACATCCGGCGCTTCTGGCCTGATCAACGTGAATCGACCTTGCGAGCGAAATACCCATGAGCCCCAAACGCCCGATAAAACCCGGTGCCTCGACCACCTCCCCCGAAACACCTTTCATCCGTCCCGATGTCGGCCCCCCGCCCCTGCACAGGCTGCCACTGAGTGTCGCTCTGGACGGTGCAGGCAGAGTCTCTGGCGACCCGCCAGTTCAATCATCCTCTTCCCAACCTGTGGCTTTAGAGATCGTCGATATTCCGGGCGACATCCATATCACCCCTGTCATCACCCATGCACCGATCGAGCACTTTTTCCTTCCGCCCAATCTGTTGTCCCGACTACCGGCGCCAAATGCAGTTTCCGGCATTCGAGAACTCGGGACGCAAAGGCACTTTGTAGATCTCCAGGAAGGAGGGACGATATCGCTGGGTATCGATTCGGAAAACCATTTCCGGGCCCGATTGAACAGCGACCACAGACCTTCCGGACCCCGCGTCGAGCAAGTGGAAGGTACGCTCCTGTGGCGCGTCAAACCCACTGACAACAGCGCCGGCAGCAGCGATTCCAGATTAACGCTCAAACGCCTGCGAAACCCGGATGAGGATCCCGAAGAGATTGTCGCGCCCAAACGCTCTGCCACTTCGACGGGTGATGAATGGTCCGACCCGTGGAAAAACTGGGGTTTGCCACCCGAGCAGGCCCCCTTCAGCAGCATTGAAGTCGATGGCATCCGGTTTCCACTGATGCCTCGAGGCAACGACCCGGATCACCCAATCGCCTATATCAAGAATCCAAGCCACTGGTTATACGATTTCGATTACATGGAACGTATCCTCGGCACCGACCTGATGCAGCAACCCAGAGGCGCGATCCGCGTTCCGCCCGCCAATCAGTGGGAGATCGATCCGAACATTCCCTTTCAATATCCACTGAAGAAATACATCACCACTTTTTTTCCTCAACTGTCCGAAACCTCAGTGAACAAGGTGGCCAGGCATCAATTCGGTCTGGCCAATGACGGGGACACGGCAACGAGCGTCGGTCTGACCCGGCTCAGGCAAACATTCAATGACTGGAAAAGTGGCAACAGCACCCCTCGCCCGGAAATGGCGGATCCGTTACTGATGCTCCCGATACTGCCGACCTCCAGCGATGGAGGATTCAACCGGGTTCTGGAACTCCCTTCCGCATCCCCGGAAGGTCCTCTCCGACGACTGGACTTCGATCTGACGAAGAGGGAATGGGACTATTTCAAAACAACGCAGTCAGGCACAGAACTCAAGCGCCTCATGGCCGGCGTCCTGAACCGGCAGGGTTATGATGTTTTTCCCCCGACCCAGGCGGATGCTTTTCCGGCGCTGGTGTTTCGTCGCAAGAATCATCCCTTTGTCTTCTTCATCAGCCTGTATCGCATCAGAGGAAGGAAAATTTACCAACTCTTGAGGTTCGCTCCAGAGGCAGCCGACATGCGTCTGACCACTCAGGTTGGCTACCCGGCCCATCAAGAAATGCTTCAGGCGCATGCCGAAAAAAGGCTGGTCTGGCTCAAGGGTGGATCGCAGATCCTGGCTTCGCAGACCGATTCCGTTTTCATCGTCAGGGATGATGAGTCGAAGCTTGGAGCATTTCCCGGTCTTTAATCCGGAACGTCTTTCGGGGGACGAAAAAAAGCCCGCAGTGTGAGCGGGCGAAAGACCAAAGAAGCTATATGCGCAGTCGCTTCCCGGTAGGGGCAGCTGCTTGGGGGTCAGCTGCCCCGATAGGTGGAATAGCTGTAAGGCGAGATCAGCAACGGTACGTGGTAGTGATCCTGTTCGGCAGAGATGCCGAACCGCAGCACGACCACGTCCAGGAATGCCGGCTCCGGCAACTGGACGCCACGGGCGCGGTAGTAATCGCCGGCGTGGAACTGAACCTGATAGACACCGGTACGGTAGTCATCGCCTTGCAGCAGCGGCGCATCGACCCGGCCATCGCTGTTGGTAAGCGCACTGGCGACCAATTCCAGTTGCGAACCTTCAACGCGGTACAGCTCGACCTTGATCGAGCTGCCCGGGCAACCGTGTGCAGCGTCCAAAACGTGTGTTGTCAAACGTCCCATTGATTCTGCGCGCCTGCCTGCGTGGAGCAGTCAGACTTCGCGCCTCCCGAAGTCAGTTGAAAAGGAGACCGCACCGTTTCGGAGCACGAAAAGCTGCGGTGAGCGATTGATTAAGACACTTTTCAAAAAAATTGTACACAATAAAAACGACATTTTTCCTCCTAACCCCGCCATCCTTCGATTTCCCGGTGATTTGCCCTGCAAGCTTGCATTCATTGAACCCCCAATCCATTAGCTGACTGGTCAGGCAGGTTTCTTGCAGGTTCATGCCATTAACAGCAAAAGATGACAGCCGGTGAAAAATGCGAAAATTCAGGCTTACAAATTGAGAATAAAGTTGTATACAATCAGCCCATCGCTGTGACGCCAGCCTGCCATCCAAACTTCAGGGCGCCACACAATCTGTCAACGAATAAGAAGGAAGACTGCAGTGAGCGCTGACTACCCACGCGACCTGATCGGTTACGGCAGTAACCCTCCTCACCCACACTGGCCGGGCAATGCCCGGATCGCCCTGTCGTTCGTGCTCAATTACGAAGAAGGCGGCGAGCGCAACATTCTGCACGGCGACAAAGAATCGGAAGCCTTCCTCTCGGAAATGGTCGCGGCCCAGCCTCTGCAAGGCGCGCGCAACATGAGCATGGAATCGCTTTACGAGTATGGCAGCCGTGCCGGCGTCTGGCGGATCCTGAAACTGTTCAAGGAATTCGACATTCCGCTGACCATCTTCGCCGTGGCCATGGCCGCCCAGCGTCACCCGGACGTGATCCGTGCGATGGTCGAGGCCGGTCACGAGATCTGCAGCCACGGTTACCGCTGGATCGACTACCAGTACATGGACGAGGCGCAGGAACGCGAGCACATGCTCGAAGCGATCCGCATCCTCACCGAACTCACCGGCGAGCGCCCGCTGGGCTGGTACACCGGCCGCACCGGCCCGAACACCCGTCGTCTGGTGATGGAAGAAGGCGGTTTCCTCTACGACTGCGACACCTACGACGATGATCTGCCCTACTGGGAACCGAACAACCCGACCGGCAAGCCGCATTTGGTGATCCCGTACACCCTGGACACCAACGACATGCGCTTTACCCAGGTCCAGGGTTTCAACAAGGGCGACGATTTCTTCGAATACCTCAAAGATGCGTTCGACGTGCTTTATGCCGAAGGCGCCGAAGCACCGAAGATGCTGTCGATCGGTCTGCACTGCCGTCTGGTGGGCCGTCCGGCGCGTCTGGCTTCGCTCAAGCGCTTTATCGAATACGCTAAAAGTCATGAACAGGTGTGGTTCAGCCGCCGCGTCGACATCGCGCGTCACTGGCACGAAACCCACCCGTACCAAGGGGCTGCCAAATGAGCACCTTTCAAACCCTGAAACCGTCGACCCTGAGCCGCGACGCCTTCGTCAAAGCCTTCGCCGACATCTACGAGCATTCGCCATGGGTGGCCGAGAAGGCCTTCGACCTGGGCCAGGACGCTTCGATCGACCAGATCGAAACCCTGCACCAGCGCATGAGCGACATCCTGTTGAGCGCCGATCACGCCAGTCAGCTGGCACTGATCAACGCTCACCCGGACCTGGCCGGCAAAGCTGCCGTCCAGGGCGAGTTGACCGAAGCCAGCACCAATGAACAGGCTGGCGCCGGTATTCACCAATGCACGGCCGAAGAGTTCCAGCGCTTCACCGAGCTGAACGACGCCTACAAAGCCAAGTTCAAGTTTCCCTTCATCATGGCGGTAAAAGGCAGCAACCGGCATCAGATCCTCGCGGCGTTCGAAACGCGCATTCACAACCCGGTCGACACCGAGTTCAAATGCGCGCTGGCGGAGATCAACAAGATTGCCCTGTTCCGATTACTGACTCTCTAGCAAGCCTGGCCCGAGAAACCTCTAGAACGCTTGTGTTTCCCAGGGCCTTGCAAGCATCCCCAGCCACTTATTTAAAGGCAGACAAGAAGAATGAAAGCTTACGCCGTACCTTTCGAGAAGTTCGTCAACCTGGCCGATGCCCGTCTGGGCACCAAAATCATCTCGGTCACCGATGACTGGTTCGCAGACGCCAATCGTCTGTTTCAGCCGACCCCGGCCGTGTGGAAGGAGGGCGTGTTCGATGACAACGGCAAGTGGATGGACGGCTGGGAATCCCGCCGCAAGCGCTTCGAAGGCTACGACAGCGCGGTAATCCGCCTGGGCGTACCGGGTTCGATCAAAGGCGTGGACATCGACACTTCATTCTTCACCGGTAACTTCCCGCCATCGGCCTCGCTGGAAGCGTGCTTCCTGGCGTCGGGCGAGCCGGACGAAAACACCCAGTGGACTGAAGTGCTGTCGGCCGTCGAACTGCAAGGCAACAGCCACCACTACCACGAAATCAGCAACGACAAGGCGTTCAGCCACCTGCGCTTCAACATCTACCCGGATGGCGGCGTGGCCCGTCTGCGCGTGTACGGCATTCCGTTCCGCGACTGGTCCGCTGTTGGCGACAACGAGCAAGTCGACCTGGCTGCAGCCCTCAACGGTGGCCGCGCCCTCGCCTGCTCCGACGAACACTTCGGCCGCATGAGCAACATCCTCAACCCGGGCCGTGGCATCAACATGGGCGATGGCTGGGAAACCGCACGTCGTCGCACGCCAGGCAATGACTGGGTAATCGTCGCGCTGGGTCATCCGGGCGAAATCGAGAAGATCATCGTCGACACCCTGCACTTCAAGGGCAACTACCCGGACACCTGCTCGATCCAGGGCGCGTTCGTCAAGGGCGGCACCGACAGCCAGATCGAAACCCAGTCGCTGTTCTGGCGCGAACTGTTGCCAAGCCAGAAGCTGGAAATGCACGCCGAACACACCTTCGTCGAGCAGATCAAGGCACTGGGCCCGATCACCCACATCCGTCTGAACGTGTTCCCGGACGGTGGTGTGAGCCGCCTGCGCGTACTGGGCAAGGTCGCTAAATAAGGTTGAACCCAATCGCGGGCAAGCCCGCTCCCACAGGGGACTGTGGTGTACACAAAACCTGTGGGAGCTGGCTTGCCAGCGATGACGATAGAACCAACAACACAGAATTCGGAAAAGAACAGCATGCGCACATTGACGATTGAACCGCTGACCAAAGAAGCCTTCGCCCCTTTCGGTGACGTGATCGAAACCGACGGCAGCGATCACTTCATGATCAACAACGGTTCGACCATGCGCTTCCACAAACTGGCGACGGTCGAAACCGCAACGCCTGAGGACAACGCGATCATCAGCATCTTCCGCGCCGACGCGCAGGACATGCCGCTGACCGTCAGCATGCTGGAACGCCATCCGCTGGGCAGCCAGGCTTTCATTCCGCTGCTCGGCAACCCCTTTCTGATCGTGGTCGCGCCACTTGGCGATGTACCTGTATCAGGCTTGGTCCGCGCCTTCGTCACCAACGGCAGGCAGGGCATCAATTACCATCGCGGCGTCTGGCACCACCCGGTGCTGACGATCGAAAAGCGGGATGACTTCCTGGTGGTTGATCGCAGTGGCACAGGCAATAACTGCGATGAGCATTTTTTCAAAGAGGATGAGCGTTTGATCCTCGCCCCCCACCAATAAGAGAAGGTCCGATCACTCGACAACAAGAGTGACGGGCGAGAGGTAAAGACTGTGGAAGCACATCTGTTGGAATGGCTGAACCTGAGCGTGCGCTGGGTTCACATGATCACTGGCGTGGCCTGGATCGGCGCGTCGTTCTACTTCGTCTGGCTGGAGAACAACCTCAACCGCGTCAACCCGAAAACCGGTCTTGCCGGTGATCTGTGGGCGATCCACGGCGGCGGTATCTATCACCTGGAAAAATACAAACTGGCCCCTCCGTCGATGCCGGAGAACCTGCACTGGTTCAAATGGGAAGCCTATTTCACCTGGATGTCGGGGATCGCGCTCCTTTGCGTGGTGTTCTACTCCAACCCCGTGCTTTACCTCGTGGCCCCCGGCAGCGGCCTGACCGGCCCTGAAGGCGTGGCCATCGGCATCGGTTCGCTGATCGCCGGCTGGTTCATCTACGACTTCCTCTGCGATTCGCCTCTGGGCAAGAAACCCGCCCTGCTCGGCTTCATCCTGTTCGTGCTGATCATCGGCGCGGCGTATGGCTTCAGCAAGGTGTTCAGCGGTCGTGGTGCGTACCTGCACGTCGGCGCGATCATCGGCACCATCATGGTCGGCAACGTGTTCCGCATCATCATGCCGGCGCAGCGCGCACTGGTTGCCGCGATCGCCGAGAACCGCACGCCGGATCCGGCGCTGCCGGCCAAAGGCCTGCTGCGTTCGCGTCACAACAACTACTTCACCCTGCCGGTGCTGTTCATCATGATCAGCAACCACTTCCCGAGCACTTACGGCAGCCAGTACAACTGGCTGATCCTGGCCGGGATCGCAGTGTTGGCGGTGTTGGTGCGTCACTACTTCAACACCCGTCACGACAGCCACAAGTTTGCCTGGACCCTGCCAGTGGCGGCGGTGGGCATGATCAGTCTGGCGTACGTCACCGGCCCTGCGCCGATGTCGACCGCTCCGGACGTGGCCAAGGCACCTGCGAAAATCGAGTACCAGCCACTGCCGGAAACGGCGCTGGGTGGTGGCGCGAAACCGGCTGAAGCGGCACAACCAGCCGCCCCTGCTGCACCAGCCGCTGCTCCGGCTCAGGCGTCCAACGCCGGCCCTGCGTTCGACAAGGTGCACAACGTGATCCAGGAACGCTGCGCGGTCTGCCACTCGGCCAAACCGACCAGCCCGCTGTTCAGCGCTGCACCGGCCGGTGTGATGTTCGACACCCCCGAGCAGATCCGCCAGAACGCGGCACGGATCCAGGCGCAAGCCATCACCACGCAGATCATGCCACTGGGCAACATCACGCAGATGACCCAGCAGGAACGTGACCTGATCGGTGCATGGATCGCCCAGGGAGCCCAGACCAACTAAGCAGTAAAAGCATCGCTGGCAAGCCAGCTCCCACAGGATTTTTCACTGCCTGTGTGGGAGCTGGCTTGCCAGCGATTAGCCGCAACGCGGTTTACCTGATGCAAAGAAACAGCTGTGAGCAACCCGGCAGCTGTTAATCACAAGAATAAAAAGATCCGAGGTGTTGCATGTCCGAGCTGTCCAAAGCGCGCATCCCCGACGCACCCGCCATTCAGCGTTTGCCCCTTTTGCAACTGATCCTGGTCGGTTTGCAACATGTTCTGCTGATGTACGGCGGCGCCATCGCGGTACCGCTGATCATCGGACAGGCCGCTGGCCTGAGTCGTGAAGAAATCGCCTTCCTGATCAACGCCGACCTGCTGGTCGCCGGCATCGCCACCATCGTGCAGTCCTTGGGGATAGGCCCGATGGGCATTCGCATGCCGGTAATGATGGGCGCCAGTTTCGCCGCCGTCGGCAGCATGGTCGCCATGGCCGGCATGCCCGGCATCGGTCTGCAGGGAATCTTCGGCGCAACCATCGCCGCCGGGTTCTTCGGCATGATCATCGCGCCGTTCATGTCCAAAGTCGTACGCTTCTTCCCGCCTCTGGTGACCGGCACGGTCATCACCTCGATCGGTTTGTCGCTGTTCCCCGTGGCCGTGAACTGGGCCGGTGGCGGCGCTGGCGCCGCTCAATTCGGTTCACCGATTTATCTGGCCATCGCCGCACTGGTGTTGGCCACCATTCTGTTGATCCACCGCTTCATGCGCGGTTTCTGGGTCAACATTTCCGTGCTGATCGGCATGTGCCTGGGCTACGTGCTCTGCGGCGCCATCGGCATGGTCGACCTGAGCGGCATGGCCAACGCGCCATGGGTTCAGTTCGTCACCCCGCTGCATTTCGGCATGCCGAAGTTCGAACTGGCACCGATCCTTTCGATGTGTCTGGTGGTGGTGATCATCTTCGTCGAGTCCACCGGGATGTTCCTCGCGCTGGGCAAGATCACTGGCCAGGAAGTCTGCCCACGCATGCTGCGTCGGGGCCTGCTGTGTGATGCCGGCGCGTCGTTCTTTGCCGGTTTCTTCAACACCTTCACCCACTCCTCCTTCGCACAGAACATCGGCCTGGTGCAGATGACCGGCGTGCGCTGCCGTTCGGTGACCATCGTCGCCGGCGGCCTGCTGATCGTCCTGAGCCTGCTGCCGAAAGCGGCATTCCTGGTGGCGTCGATTCCACCGGCGGTGCTGGGTGGCGCTGCGATCGCGATGTTCGGCATGGTGGCGGCGACCGGCATCAAAATTCTGCAAGAGGCCGACATCGGCGACCGACGCAACCAATTGCTGGTAGCCGTGAGCATCGGCATGGGCCTGATCCCGGTGGTGCGCCCGGAATTCTTCGCCCACCTGCCATTGTGGATGAGCCCGATCACCCACAGCGGGATCGCCATGGCCACCCTCAGTGCGCTGACGCTGAACCTGCTGTTCAACATTCTCGGTGGCGCCGAACGCGCCGCGATCAACGACTGCCACGCACACCAACATTAACAGCAACACAAAAATCCCCTTGTGGGAGCGGGCTTGCTCGCGAAGAGGTCATGTCAGTCACCATCACTGTTGAATGACCCACCGCTTTCGCGAGCAAGCCCGCTCCCACAGGGGTAAGCAACACCCTGCCTCAACAATAAAAACAAGAGGGAGCAACAGATGATCCGGACTCAAACCAACGTGTTGTTGAGCGGCGGCCTGCTGGCCGCATCGCAAGCCATGGCCGGCGATTTATTGCTGTGGCAGACCAACAGCCTGAGCTATCTGTACGGCAAGAACTTTGCGATCAATCCGTCGATCCAGCAGACGGTGACATTCGAGCACGCCGACAAGTGGAAGTACGGCGACAACTTCCTGTTCGTCGACAAGATCTTCTACAACGGCCAGGAAGACCGCAACAAAGGGCCCCACGCGTTCTACGGCGAATTCAGCCCGCGCCTGTCGTTCGGCAAGATCTTCGACAGGAAGCTGGAGTTCGGCCCGATCAGGGACGTGCTGCTGGCCATGACCTACGAGTACGGCGAAGGCGACAGCGAGGCCTATCTGATCGGCCCCGGCTTCGACCTCAAGGTGCCGGGCTTCAACTATTTCACCCTGAATTTCTATCGCCGCCAGACCGAAGGCCCGCGCCCCGGCGACGGCGTCTGGCAGATCACTCCCGGCTGGTCCTACAGCGTTCCCGTGGGCAATTCCGACCTGCTGATCGACGGCTATCTGGACTGGGTGGTCGACAATGACCAGAACTCTCGCGGCACCTATCACGCCAACCTGCACATCAACCCGCAGATCAAATACGACCTGGGCAAAGCCCTCGGCTGGGGTGAAAAGCAGGTGTACGTCGGCACCGAATACAGCTACTGGAAAAACAAATACGGCGTCGAAAACACCCACAGTTTCGACACCAACCAGAACACCGCCAGCCTGCTGGTGAAGGTGCACTTCTGAGATGACCCGCAACCGTGCCCCCTACCTGTCGTCGGTGCTCTGTTGCGGGGCACTTGAGGCCTGGCCGTTGAGTCAGTATTCTCCGCGGCCTCCTGAATTCGGTCTAAAAAAAAGCCCGAATTTAATTCCTGACCGAAAAGCCAACTTATCCCGGCCGCGGTCAGTACCGAGGCATCCCGAAAACACGCTCAATCGACTGTTTTTCAGCAGCCGACGGGCGTTTTTTTGCTTTTCGAAAAGCCTTGGCTCAGCTCTTGCTAACAGCATGAAAGCTGACCGGATGGATGATTTTTGCAGCAACGAAAAAAGGCGCCACACCAGAGCGCCGACTCAAAAAAATAAACGTGGAACACCTACTTTGGGAGCAACCGAATGAAACGTATGTGCACCAGCCTGATGCTTGCGGGATCGCTGCTGGCAGGGGGTCAGGCCATGGCCGACGGCCTGCTGCAATGGCAGAACAACAGCCTGACCTACCTCTACGGCAAAGACTTCAAGGTCAACCCGGCCATCCAGCAGACCGTGACCTTCGAGCACGCCGATGCGTGGAAGTACGGGGACAACTTCTTCTTCCTCGACAAGATCTTCTACAACGGTGACAAGGACTTCAACAACGGTCCGAACACCTACTACGGCGAGTTCCAGCCACGCATCTCGCTGGGCAAGGTGCTCGACCAGAAGATCGAGTTCGGCCCGATCAAGGACGTCCTGCTGGCGATGACCTACGAGTTCGGCGAGGGTGACACCGAGTCTTACCTGATCGGCCCGGGCTTCGACCTGGCCATTCCGGGCTTCGACTACTTCCAGCTGAACTTCTACCAGCGTCACACCGAAGGCTCGCGTCCGGGTGACAACGTCTGGCAGATCACGCCAGTGTGGTCCTACACCATTCCGGTGGGCGACTCGAACATCCTGATCGACGGCTACATGGACTGGGTGGTCGACAACGACGTCAACAACAAAGGCGAATACCACGCCAACCTGCACTTCAACCCGCAGGTCAAATACGACCTGGGCAAGGCACTGAATTTCGGCGAGAAGCAGTTGTACGTCGGTGTTGAATACGACTACTGGAAAGACAAGTACGGTATCGACGACACCAAGGCCTTCACCACCAATCAGAACGTGACCAGCTTCCTGGTGAAGTTCCACTTCTGATCCGGCGGCGTCCTCAGGGACGCCTTCGCGAGCAAGCCCGCTCCCACATTCGGTTTGTGTCGTTCACAAAACCAATGTGGGAGCGGGCTTGCTCGCGAATGGCGGCACCACAAATCTCAAGCGGGAGCCACCGCCTCGTTAATCCCCAAAAACCGGCACAGCTCATCGCGCTTGGCCAGGGCATCGCGCCGCCCAAGGTCGATCAATTCGCTGCAATACCCCGCCTCGAACAGCAAGTAACTCAACACCCCTGCCCCGCTCGTCTTGGTCGCTCCCGGCCCACGCAAAAACAGCCGCAACGCCGCCGGCAACTCCTGGCGATGCCGCGCCGCGATTTCATCGATCGGCTGACTGGGTGAAATCACCAACACCTCCACCGGCGCCACACCCAGTGCGCGGGTCGGCGTGCCTTCGGGCATCAGATGACTGAACTGGTTGAGGCGCTGAAGCAGCTCGATATCGCTTTCCAGGCTGTCGATGAAGGTGCTGTTGAGCATGTGCCCGCCGATCTGCGCCAGCGTCGGCTGTTGCCCGGTGTAAGTGCGCTCCAGCGGTTGCGCCGGATCGAAACCGCGCGGGTTGCCGCTGACACCCACCACCAGCACCCGGCTCGCGCCCAGGTGCAGCGCCGGGCTGATCGGTGCAGATTGCCGCACCGCGCCATCGCCGAAAAATTCATCGCCGATTTTCACTGGCGCGAACAACAGCGGGATCGCCGAACTGGCCAGCAAGTGCTCCACCGACAACTGCGTCGGCACACCGATGCGCCGATGACGCAGCCATGAGTCGATGGTGCCGCCGCCCTGATAGAAGGTCACGGCTTGCCCCGACTCGTAGCCGAACGCCGTCACCGCCACTGCGTGCAATTGCTTGCGGGCGATGGATTCGGCGATGCCGGGCATGTGCAGCTTTTCATTGAGAAGATGACGCAGCGGCGAACTATTGAGCAGCGCCACCGGCATTTGCCGGCCCATGCCCAACAGGCTGTGGCTGACGAACCGACTGGCCTGGCGGATCACCCCCGGCCAGTCGCTGCGCAGCACGCGATGGCTGCGAAAGCCTTGCCAGAACAGCGTCAAGCGTTCGATGGCGGCGCGAAAATCAGTCGCGCCACTGGCCAGGCTGACCGCGTTGATCGCCCCGGCCGACGTCCCGACGATCACCGGAAACGGATTGTCCGCCCCCAGCGGCAGCAATTCGGCAATCGCCGCCAGCACCCCCACCTGATACGCCGCCCGAGCCCCGCCGCCGGAAAGAATCAAACCTGTGACCGGTTCAGCTGGGCTCATCGCAACGCTCCATGGTGCTTATGGGGATGGGTCAATCAACCGCGTTTGGCGTACAGCTTCGGCTCGCCCGGTGGCCGGCTCTTGAAGCGCCGGTGTGCCCACAGATATTGCTCGGGGCACTCGCGCAACACACCTTCGACCCACTGATTGATGCGGATGCAATCTTCTTCTTCGGTCTCGCCCGGAAAACCTTCCAGCGGCGGATGAATCACCAGACGATAACCGCTGCCGTCGGCCAGACGCTCCTGGGTGAATGGCACCACCAGTGCCTTGCCCAACCGGGCGAACTTGCTGGTGGCGGTGACCGTTGCAGCCTGAATGCCGAACAGCGGAACGAAGATGCTTTGCTTGGCGCCGTAGTCCTGATCCGGCGCGTACCAGATCGCCCGGCCTGCGCGCAGTAGCTTGAGCATGCCGCGCACGTCGTCACGCTCCACCGCCAGCGAATCGAGGTTGTGCCGCTCGCGGCCCTGACGCTGGATGAAGTCGAACAACGGGTTCTTGTGCTCACGGTACATGCCGTCGATGGTGTGTTGCTGGCCGAGCAGCGCTGCGCCGATTTCCAGGGTGGTGAAATGCACCGCCATCAGGATCACGCCCTTGCCTTCGCGCTGGGCCTTTTGCAAATGCTCCAGACCTTCGACGTGAGCCAGTTTCGCCAGACGCTGACGCGACCACCACCAGCTCATCGCCATTTCAAAGAAGGCGATGCCAGTGGAAGCGAAGTTTTCCTTGAGCAGGCGCTTGCGTTCGGCGGCGGACTTTTCCGGGAAACACAGTTCCAGATTGCGCTTGGCGATGCGCCGCCGGTCGCCGGCGAAGCGATACATCAAGGCACCAAGAAAACGACCGATGGCCAGCAAGGCCGGATACGGCAGCTGCACGATCAGCCACAACAGCCCGAGGCCGCACCAGAGCGGCCAGAAGCGTGGGGCAAGAAATGCTTTTCGAAAACGCGGGCGATCCATTAAAGCTTCCGTAAATACAGTGGCCGCGCATTCTACATCGTTCGACCCGGCTTGCGGCCTGCGGGCGTTCTCGTTATAAGTCTCGGCACTTTTAGTGACAAGCCGTTGTATGCCGACATGAGCCAAACCGAACCGAAAGACCAAGATCCCGTGTTCCAGCTGAAGGGCAGCATGCTCGCCATTACGGTGCTGGAGCTGTCCCGCAACGACCTGGACAGCCTCGATCGGCAATTGGCCGCCAAAGTCGCCCAGGCACCGAATTTTTTCAGCAACGCGCCGCTGGTTCTGGCGCTGGACAAACTGCCGCCAAGCGAAGGCGCCGTCGACCTGCCGGGCCTGATGCGCGTGTGCCGCCAGCACGGCCTGCGCACCCTGGCGATCCGCGCCAGCCGCATCGAAGACATCGCCGCTGCCATCGCCATCGACATCCCGGTGCTGCCGCCGTCCGGCGCCCGCGAACGACCGCTGGAAAGCGCTGAACCCGTCGCCCCGAAGAAGCCGGAAAAACCGCCGGAGCCGGCCGTCAAACCGACCCGCGTCATCACCACGCCAGTACGTGGTGGCCAACAGATATATGCCCAGGGTGGCGATCTGGTGGTGGTGTCCTCGGTCAGCCCGGGGGCGGAACTTCTCGCCGATGGCAACATCCATGTATACGGCCCGATGCGCGGTCGTGCGCTGGCCGGAGTCAAGGGCGACACCAAGGCGCGGATTTTCTGTCAGCAATTGAGCGCTGAACTGATCTCCATCGCAGGCCATTACAAGGTTTCCGAGGACCTGCGTCGCGATCCGATGTGGGGTTCGGGCGTACAGGTCAGCCTGTCGGGCGACGTGTTGAACATCATTCGGCTTTAACGGATACTGCCGCATTTTCCAAGCATCTCTAAAACGTAGCGAAAACGGCTCAAACGAAGTAGGAAAAAGGCCAAAAGCCGAATTCCAGCCAAGGCTGTCCGACTGCAGTAGTTTTCAAGAGATGTTTTTCAGGGGCTGAACAGTCCTTCTTCCTTAGGGGTGAAACACCTTGGCCAAGATTCTCGTGGTTACATCCGGCAAGGGTGGTGTGGGTAAGACCACCACCAGCGCCGCTATCGGTACCGGCCTCGCTCTGCGCGGCCACAAAACAGTGATCGTCGACTTCGACGTGGGCTTGCGTAACCTCGACCTGATCATGGGTTGCGAGCGCCGCGTGGTGTATGACTTCGTCAACGTCGTGAACGGCGAAGCCAACCTGCAACAGGCCCTGATCAAAGACAAGCGCCTGGAAAACCTCTACGTGCTGGCCGCCAGCCAGACCCGCGACAAAGACGCGCTGACCCAGGAAGGCGTGGAAAAAGTCCTGATGGAGCTCAAGGAACAATTCGAGTTCGTCGTCTGCGACTCCCCGGCGGGTATCGAAAAAGGCGCCCACCTGGCCATGTACTTCGCTGACGAAGCGATCGTCGTGACCAACCCTGAAGTGTCCTCGGTACGTGACTCCGACCGCATGCTCGGCCTGCTGGCCAGCAAGTCCCGTCGCGCCGAACGCGGCGAAGAGCCGATCCAGGAACACCTGCTGATCACCCGCTACCACCCGGAGCGCGTCGAAAAAGGCGAAATGCTGGGCGTCGAAGACGTCAAGGAAATCCTCGCCGTACGCCTGCTGGGCGTCATTCCGGAATCCCAGGCCGTACTCAAGGCCTCCAACCAGGGCGTACCTGTGATCCTCGATGATCAGAGCGACGCCGGCCAGGCCTACAGCGATACCGTTGATCGCCTGCTGGGCAAGGAAAAAGAACACCGGTTCCTGAATGTCGAGAAGAAGGGATTCTTCGAGCGTCTGTTTGGAGGTAGGTAATGAACCTTTTTGACTTCTTTCGTGCCAACAAAAAGCCAAGTACCGCCTCGGTCGCGAAAGAGCGTCTACAGATCATCGTGGCGCATGAACGCGGCCAGCGCAGCACCCCTGACTACCTGCCATCCTTGCAGAAGGAACTGGTGGAAGTGATCCGCAAGTACGTCAACATCGGCAACGACGACGTACACGTGGCACTGGAGAGCCAGGGCAGCTGCTCGATTCTGGAACTCAACATCACCCTGCCAGACCGCTGAGTCGATCCGGCAGGAACGACGGCGGCTCAGGGCCCTTCCGACACCGGAGGGGCCCTGAGCCGCCGTTGGCATTTGTTACGAGGCTGTTTTAATGCCGTTGTCCAACGTCCAAATCATTCATCAGGACGCCGCCGTTCTGGTGGTGAACAAACCCACCCTGTTGCTCTCCGTCCCCGGCCGGGCCGACGACAACAAGGACTGCCTGATCACCCGCCTGCAGGAAAACGGCTACCCGGAAGCGCGTATCGTCCATCGTCTGGACTGGGAAACTTCAGGGATTATTCTGCTGGCCCGTGATGCCGATACCCACCGCGAACTGTCACGCCAGTTTCACGATCGTGAAACAGAGAAAGCCTACACTGCGCTCTGCTGGGGTCAGCCGGAACTGGACAGCGGCAGCATCGACTTGCCGTTGCGCTACGACCCGCCGACCAAACCGCGCCATGTGGTGGATCACGAACTCGGCAAGCACGCGCTGACTTTCTGGCGTGTACTGGAGCGTTGCGGCGACTGGTGCCGCGTCGAGCTCACGCCGATCACCGGCCGGTCGCACCAGTTGCGGGTGCACATGCTGTCGATCGGTCACCCGTTGCTCGGTGATGGTCTCTATGCCCACGAGCAAGCCCTCGCGGCCTGGCCACGACTGTGCCTGCACGCGAGCATGCTCAGCTTCACCCATCCCCAGTCCGGCGAACGCTTGCGTTTCGAATGCCCGGCACCGTTTTAAGCACTGTCAGACCCGGCAGTGCCCGATTTAAAGGATTTTGTTCCGGATGAGTTGTACCGATTCCCTGGCAACACCCGTCAAGAAGACCCGTCATCAACTGCTCTACCTGATTTACGGCAATCAGGATGTCTACCGGCGCGAAGCCAAGTTCAGCATCCTGACCGCCCTGTCCCAGGCCAAAAACGGCAAACGTCCGGCGATCAGGATTCTCACTGACCGGCCGCAAGACTACGAAGGCTGGCCGGTCGACACCGTGTTGCTCGACGAAGCGACCCTGACTCGCTGGCAAGGACACAACGGCTACCACCATCGGCGCAAGGCCTGTGCGATTGCCGCCGGCCTGCAACTGGCCGAGAAAACCCTGTTCGTCGACACCGACACGCTGTTCACCAGCCACCCGAGCAGCCTGTTCCAATATATCGAGGCGAATCAGTCGGTGATGGATCGCTTCGAATACGACTGGAAAGACGTCTTCGAACGGCCTGACTACCTGAAGCTCGCTCGCGACCTCAGCGTCCACGGTGTTTCCCCGCAGAACGGCTTCAAACTCTACAACAGCGGCCTGTGTGGCATCACCGACCGCGACTCGGCGTTGTTCGAAGAATCGATTCGCCTGATCGATGAGTGGACGGCCGGCGGGTTCGAGATCCACACCATCGAGCAGATCGCCCTGTCCTACGCGATGCGTGAACGGCCGGTGGTGGAAGCGCGCAAACACGTCTACCACTACTTCGCGGAAAAACGCTTCTTCCACGCGATGCAGGCGTTTTTCTTTGCCCAGCACGGCGAGAAATTCAGTCAGCGACTGGTGGACCTGTGCACCGACGTGCCTCGGGTCAAACCCTTTCCGTCCGCCTGGCAGCGCCTGAAGATCAAGTGGAAATTGCGCAATCAAAGCGGTGTCATGCGCAAGGTCGGCCGGGATCTGTTGTACGGCAGCGCCGCGCCGGATCACCCTTACTACAGCGCCTGTCGTCATGAATGGTGGGAATGCGCCTCGCGGGAAATTCTGCGCTGGGACGAGAGCCGGCAGAAAAGGCTTCTGGAACAAAGCCGCTGGCCAAAACAGCTGCCGCGTCCCGACAAGCCGGAAGACGAAAAAGTGATCATGAACTATCTGAAAAAACGCGTGGCCGCCGCTCGTTGACGCGAGCGGCACATGTCATGTCCCAAGCATCAGGCCGATGCGTTAAACTCCCGCCCATTGCTGTCTGGAGCTTCTTATGCGCGAAGAGTTGAACCAAGGCCTGATCGACTTCCTCAAGGCCTCCCCTACCCCGTTCCACGCCACCGCCAGCCTTGTTCAACGCCTGGAGGCCGCCGGTTATGTGCGCCTCGACGAGCGCGAAACCTGGCACACCGAAGCCAATGGTCGTTACTACGTCACCCGTAACGATTCCTCGATTGTCGCGATCAAGATGGGCCGCAACTCGCCGCTGCACGACGGTATCCGTCTGGTCGGCGCCCACACCGACAGCCCGTGCCTGCGGGTCAAGCCACAACCTGAACTGCAACGCCAGGGCTTCTGGCAGCTCGGTGTCGAAGTGTACGGCGGCGCGCTGCTGGCGCCATGGTTCGACCGCGACCTGTCGCTGGCCGGCCGCGTCACCTTCCGCCGTGATGGCAAGGTCGAAAGCCAATTGATCGACTTCAAGGCCCCGATCGCGATCATTCCCAACCTGGCCATTCACCTCAACCGTGAAGCCAACCAGGGCTGGGCCATCAACGCCCAGACTGAACTGCCGCCGATCCTTGCGCAGTTCGCCGGTGACGAACGCGTGGACTTCCGCGCGGTGCTCACCGATCAACTGGCCCGCGAGCACGGCCTCAACGCCGACGTGGTGCTGGATTACGAGCTGAGTTTCTACGACACCCAAAGCGCTGCGGTCATCGGTCTGCATGGCGACTTCATCGCCGGTGCTCGCCTCGACAACCTGCTGTCGTGCTACGCCGGCCTGCAAGCTCTGCTGACCGCCGACACCGAAGAAACCTGCGTGCTGGTGTGCAACGACCACGAAGAAGTCGGCTCCTGCTCGGCGTGTGGCGCCGACGGCCCGATGCTCGAGCAGACCCTGCGCCGTCTGTTGCCGGAAGGTGACGAGTTCGTCCGCACCATCCAGAAATCCCTGCTGGTCTCGGCCGACAACGCCCACGGCGTACACCCGAACTACGCCGAGAAGCACGACGCCAACCACGGGCCGAAACTCAACGCCGGCCCGGTGATCAAGGTCAACAGCAACCAGCGCTACGCCACCAACAGCGAAACCGCCGGTTTCTTCCGTCATCTGTGCATGGCCCAAGAAGTCCCGGTGCAAAGCTTCGTGGTGCGCAGCGACATGGGTTGCGGCTCGACCATCGGCCCGATCACCGCCAGCCACCTGGGCGTGCGCACGGTCGACATCGGCCTGCCGACCTTCGCCATGCACTCGATCCGCGAACTGTGCGGCAGCCATGACCTGGCCCATCTGGTCAAAGTGCTGAGCGCGTTCTACGCCAGTCGCGAATTGCCGTAGAACACAGCCGGGGATCGCAGCCTCGGGCTGCGATCCCTCCGGCCTGTAAAACCGGCTCATTTCTGATACACATCACCACCGGTCGGCAAAATCCCACCTAGACTTAAATCATTCCCTTCGACAAGGCTGTCGCCATGATCTCGATGTCTGCGTTCCACTCCATGCTCATTCCCATCCTGTGCGGAATGATTCTGCTGGCCATCGGCTTCAACTTCCGTGACAAGAACGCCGGTGTGTTCGCCATGTGGATCGGCATGCTGATGATCCTGGCCACCGTGGTCTACAAGATCCTCGCCAAACTCAACGAATAAATCCGCGCCCGGCTCGCATTGAATCTGGCGGGCTCGTACACTCGCCCGATCCGCCCCTTGCGAGGTTGACCGCCTAGTGTTCGCTCGTCTTTTTGCCCTGCCCTGCCTGTTTCTCGTCTGCCTGATGACCCTGATGTCACCGGCACCTGCCGACGCCGCCGGTCTGCCGGGGCTGCTCACGGGCTCCGGCAAGGCTCAGCCCGAGGCTCAGGAACCGCTCGGCCAGTCGCTGGACGAAGTCATCAAGTCGCTGGAAAACGACAAGCAACGCGCCCAGTTGCTGACCGATCTGAAAAAACTGCGCGACGCCACGAAAAAAGCCCAGGCCAGCCCGGAAGAAGGCGTGCTGGGACTGATCGGCGGCACCCTCGCTACTTTCGAAAAACAATTCACCGGCGCCGACAGCCCGCTCAATCGCTGGTCCGCCGAATTCGACATGGCCCAGGACGAGCTCAAAGGCCTGATGCTGCCGGCCAGCGAATGGCTGCCGATCATCTTCGCCTTCGCCGTGATCCTCGCGGTCTGGAGCCTGCTCGCCGCTGCGCTGATCTGGCTCGGCCACCGGGTACGCATGCGCTTCGGCCTGACCGAAGAACTGCCGCAAAATCCCCGGGCCCTCGACATGCTGCGCTTCGCCCTGCGCAAGCTCGGCCCCTGGCTGATTGCCTTGGTAATCACCGTCTACATGAGTTACGCACTGCCGTCGTCACTGGGCAAAAGCCTGGCGATGGTGCTGGCTTATGCACTGGTGGTCGGCACCTGTTTCTCGGCGATCTGCGTGATCGCCTTCTCCGTACTCGACGGCCCGCACCGCCATCGCGCGCTGTACATCCTGCGTCACCAGGCCTTCCGCCCGTTGTGGCTGATCGGCAGCTTCGCCGCCTTCGGTGAAGCCCTGAGCGATCCAAAACTGGTGGCCGGCCTCGGCGTACACCTGGCTCACACCGCCGCCACCGTCGCCAACGTCCTCGCGGCGCTGTCGACCGGTCTGTTCATCCTGCGCTTCCGCCGGCCGATCGCCCACCTGATCCGCAACCAGCCCCTGTCCCGCCGTCTGACCCGCCGCGCCCTCAGCGACACCATCGAAATCCTCGGCACCTTCTGGTACATCCCGGCGCTGGTGCTGGTGGGCATTTCCCTGTTCGCCACCTTCGTCTCCGCCGGCGACACCAGCACCGCCCTGCGCCAGTCGCTGATCTGCACCGTGCTGCTGGTGTTGTGCATGGTCATCAACGGCCTCGTCCGCCGCCACGCCCTCAAACCCCAACGCGGGCCGAAACGCCACGCGCTGTATTCCGAGCGCCTGAAAAGCTTCTTCTACACCCTCGCGCATTTGCTGGTGTGGCTAGCCTTCATCGAACTCGGCCTGCGGGTCTGGGGCATGTCACTGATCGGCTTCACCGAAGGCGAAGGCCACGACGTCAGCGTCAAACTGTTCAGCCTGATCGGCACGCTGATCTTCGCGTGGCTGATCTGGATCCTCAGCGACACCGCCGTCCACCACGCCCTCACCCGCTCCCGCAAAGGCCTGGCCAACGCCCGCGCGCAAACCATGATGCCGCTGATCCGCAACGTACTGTTCGTGGCGATCTTCATCATCGCCCTGATCGTCGCCCTGGCAAACATGGGCATGAACGTCACGCCCCTGCTGGCCGGTGCCGGCGTGATCGGCCTGGCCATCGGCTTCGGCGCGCAGTCGCTCGTAGCGGACCTGATTACCGGCCTGTTCATCATCATCGAAGACTCCCTGGCCATCGACGACTACGTCGACGTCGGCGGCCACCTCGGCACCGTCGAAGGCCTGACCATCCGCACCGTACGCCTGCGGGACATCGACGGCATCGTCCACACCATCCCGTTCAGCGAAATCAAAAGCATCAAAAACTACTCCCGCGAATTCGGCTACGCGATCTTCCGCGTGGCCGTGCCGTTCAACATGAGCATCGACGAAGCCATCAAACTGATGCGCGACGTCGGCCAGAAAATGCGCACCGACCCGCTGCAACGCCGCAACATTTGGTCGCCACTGGAATTTCAGGGCGTGGAAAGCTTTGAATCCGGTAACGCGATATTGCGCGCAAGGTTCAAGACTGCACCGATCAAACAGTGGGAAGTTTCACGGGCATTCAATCTGTCGCTGAAACGGCATCTGGATGAGGCAGGACTGGACCTGGCGACGCCGAGGATGAATGTGCAAGTCATCACAGCAGGCGGTGGTGGCCAAACTCAAGAATAGGGCTACCGTCAAAGCCCTCTTCGCTGGCAACCCAACTCCCACCACTCAACACGATGAGCGTTAGCTCGAGTAAAGCTTTTGACGTGCCGGCCCCATCGGAAGGCAGAGTGGAGGGATTCATCCGGGGGTGGGAGCGCAGCGACCGTTCGACGAAGTCGAACACATCGAGAGGAGGTGCAGCGAAGCAAACCGTAGGCGATGCCCCCGGATGAATCCCGTAACGAAGGAACACCGAGCCAAAGCGAGGTGCCGAACGCCGGGGCCCAGACCTTTTGGTTACTTTTGGGGCGTTTGCCAAAAGTGACTCGCCGTAAGGGCGAAACCATAAGCCGCAACACCCGAAGAAACGGATATTCACACAAAGCGATCAAACCACATCAACCCCAACGTGAATCGCATCATGCCGCCAAAACTCCAGATCACAATCAATCAACCGCCCAGCCTGATCATAATTAACCCGAGCAATCCTCAACCCCGGACTCCCCACCGAAACCCGTAACCCCGCCGCCGCCTCCACCGACAACGACGTCGGAACAATCTCGAACCGCACCCGCCCATAGTGCAAATCGTAATGCCGCGCATAAAGCTCGGTAATCGACTGATTCAAATCAAACTCCAGAATCCCCGGAAAAAACTGCGGATTCAGATAATGCTCCACATACAACACCAGCCGCCCATCGATCCGCCGCGACCGGCAAATCTGGATCACGCTCGACAACGCCGGCAACTGCAACCAGGCACACACCGCCGCTGACGCCGGTTGCAAGCGCGCCGAAATCACCTCGGTCGACGGCACCCGCCCCTGCGCACTGACCATCGCGTGAAAGTGACTGCGCTGCATCAGGTTGTAAGCCAGACGCGGTGGCGACACGAACCAGCCCCGCCGCTCCTCGCGATAAATCTGCCCTTGCGCCTCCAGCTGCAACAAGGCTTCCCGTACCGTAATCCGCGTCGTGCCGAACAGCTCACTGAGCTTGCGCTCGGCCGGCAGCTTGCTCCCGGCCGCCAGCAACCCGTGGTCGAGCTGCTCCTGAAGGATCTGGCCAATCGCTGTCACCGCTTTTGTTGCCTCATCGCGCATCAACGTTACCTATCTGGACTAGACCAGCACTGTTTCGGGGCAAAACCGCACGACTATTGCGCCGTTCGGTCGTGCTGCAAGCCTAGGCAGTGCAGATGACCGAGAGATGACAAAACTACCGAACGGTCGCCCTGACAACTTGCAATACATCGGCCAAGTCCCTTGCCCACCGGGACTTTGCGGGTGGTCTACGCTTAGCGGGCAGCCGTCGATACCGGAGAAATAAAACGCGGGTCGGGTATCCGCCGACATCAAAGTGTCATCCAGCCCCCCTACATTGGCTCAGGTATTGCTGACCTAGACCAACACAAACCGCAATCGCAGCGTTGAAC
The DNA here is from genome assembly GCF_030344995.1 of Pseudomonas fluorescens. GTDB lineage: Bacteria > Pseudomonadota > Gammaproteobacteria > Pseudomonadales > Pseudomonadaceae > Aquipseudomonas > Aquipseudomonas fluorescens_BF. The sequence goes on along the minus strand of NZ_CP128260.1, from coordinate 2,181,034 downwards.
ACGACCAAGGAGCTTCGGAATGAAACAGCTTTTCCTGGCAACACTGTTAGGCTCGACCATTGCCATGTGCACCGCCGCCATGGCGGCTGATGATCTGAAAACCCTCGAAGCCGCTGCGAAAGCGGAAGGCGCCGTCAACAGCGTCGGCATGCCCGATGACTGGGCCAACTGGAAAGGCACCTGGGAAGACCTGGCCAAGAACTACGGCCTCAAACACATCGACACCGACATGAGCTCGGCCCAGGAAATCGCCAAGTTCGCCGCCGAGAAAGACAACGCCACCGCCGACATCGGCGACGTCGGCGCGGCTTTCGGCCCGATCGCGGTCAAGCAAGGCGTGGTGCAGCCGTACAAGCCGACCACCTGGGATCAAGTGCCTGCATGGGCCAAGGACAAGGACGGCAACTGGGCACTGGCCTACACCGGCACCATCGCCTTCATCGTCAACAAGAAGCTGCTGCATGGCTCCGAAGTACCGACCAAATGGGCTGACCTCAAGGGCGGCAAATACAAGGTCTCCATCGGTGACGTGAGCACTGCTGCCCAGGCTGCCAACGGCGTGCTCGCCGCAGCGCTGGCCAACGGCGGCGACGAGAAAAACCTCCAGCCTGCCCTGCTGCTGTTCGCAGACATCGCCAAGCAGGGTCGCCTGTCGATGGCCAACCCGACCATCGCCACCATGGAAAAAGGCGAGATCGAAGTCGGTGTGGTCTGGGACTTCAACGGCCTGAGCTACAAGGCCAAGATGGCCAACCCGGATGACTACGTGGTGCTGATCCCGTCCGACGGCTCGGTGATTTCCGGCTACACCACCATCATCAACAAATACGCGAAGAACCCGAACGCCGCCAAGCTGACCCGCGAATACATCTTCAGCGACGCCGGCCAGACCAACCTCGCCCGTGGCAACGCCCGCCCGATCCGCGCCGAGCACCTGCAACTGCCGGAAGACGTGAAAGCCAAACTGCTGCCGAACGAGCAGTACAAGAAAGTCACGCCGATCAAGGACGCCGACGCGTGGGAAAAAACCTCCAAGGCCCTGCCGCAGAAGTGGAACGAAGAAGTCATCGTCGAGATGAAATAAAGCGGCTGATCACCCCTTTGTGATCTGTTGAAAATCCAAAGGTGGGAGCGGGCTTGCTCGCGAAGGCGTCTTGTCAGTCGACATCAATGTTGAATGATCTACCGCTTTCGCGAGCAAGCCCGCTCCCACAAGGGAATGAGTTGATTTCAAGATATTTGAACTTCGCGGAGTTTTTGCCCCTATGAAGCACACCGTCATCCTTGTCGTGCTCGACGGCCTCAACTACGAGGTTGCGCGTCACGCCATGGGGCATCTGCAGGCTTACGTTGGCGCAGGACGCGCCGCGCTCTACCAGTTGGAGTGCGAGCTGCCGGCCCTGTCCCGACCGCTTTACGAATGCATCCTCACGGGCGTGCCACCGATCAACAGCGGCATCGTCCACAACAACGTCTCGCGCCTGTCCAACCAGCGCAGCATCTATCACTACGCCCGTGATGCCGGTCTGAAAACCGCCGCTGCGGCGTACCACTGGGTCAGCGAGCTCTACAACCGCTCGCCGTTCGTGGCGGCACGGGATCGACATACCGATGACCCGACGCTGCCGATCCAGCACGGCCACTTCTACTGGAACGATCACTACCCGGATTCGCACCTGTTCGCCGACGCCGAAAACCTGCGCCTGCGCCACGCCCCGGACTTTCTGCTGATCCACCCCATGAACATCGACGACGCCGGGCACAAGCACGGCCTCGACACCCCGCAATACCGCAACAGCGCGCGCAGCGCTGACATCATCCTCGCCGACTACCTGCAAGCCTGGCTCGACGCCGGTTGCCAGGTACTGGTGACTGCCGACCACGGCATGAACAACGACCGCTCGCACAACGGCCTGCTACCGGAAGAGCGTCAGGTGCCGTTGTTCGTACTCGGTGATGCCTTCAGCCTGAACGCCGGCGCCACGCCGAAGCAGACCGACATCTGCGGCACCGTCTGCGAACTGCTCGGCGTGCCCCACGACAAACCTGTGTGCCGGGAGTTGCTCAAGTGAACTCAATGACTCGCGGCAAATGGCTGGCGGCCCTGTGTCTGGTGCCTTTCGCACTGTTCTTTATCGTGTTCGAAATCGCCCCGCTGATCTGGGTGATGATCAACAGCCTGCAATCCGAAGAATTCGGTGGGGGCTTCGCCAACTTCAGCAAGATCTTCAGTTCGAAGTTCTATCTGCAGGCGATCCAGTACAGCCTCGAAATCAGTTTCTGGTCGAGTGTGTTCGGCATCATCATCGCGGTGCTGGGTGCGTACTCCCTGCGCCGGGTCGATTCGAAACTGCGCAACTTCGTCAACGCTTTCGCCAACATGACCAGCAACTTCGCCGGCGTGCCCCTGGCGTTTGCGTTCATCATCCTGCTCGGCTTCAACGGCAGCATCACCATCATGTTGAAGCAGGCCGGGATCATCGAGGACTTCAACCTGTACTCGAAAACCGGGTTGATCATCCTCTACACCTACTTCCAGATTCCCCTCGGCGTCCTGCTGCTGTACCCCGCATTCGACGCTCTGCGCGAAGACTGGCGCGAATCCGCCGCACTGCTCGGCGCTGACGGCTGGCAGTTCTGGCGCCACATCGGCCTGCCCGTGCTGACCCCGGCCCTGCTCGGCACCTTCGTGATCCTGCTGGCCAACGCCCTCGGTGCCTACGCCACGGTGTACGCGCTGACCACCGGCAACTTCAACGTATTGCCGATCCGGATTGCGGCAATGGTCTCCGGCGATATTTCCCTCGATCCGAACCTGGCCAGCGCCCTGGCCGTGGTGCTGGTGGCGCTGATGACTCTGGTGACCGTCGTGCATCAACTGCTGCTGAAGAGGAGCTACCATGTCTCGCGCTGAATCCGGCCCGGCTGGCGTCTACCACCGCGTCGTGGTCTACCTGCTGTTCGCCATTCTGCTGCTGCCGTTGTTGGGCACCTTGATCTACTCGATCGCCAGCAGTTGGTCGGCGACCGTGTTGCCCAGCGGCTTCACCTTCAAGTGGTACATCCAGTTGTGGAGCGATCCGCGCTTCCTGCACGCCTTCGGCCAGTCGCTGCTGGTGTGCGTCGGGGCGCTGATCCTGTCGGTGGTGCTGATCCTGCCGCTGCTGTTCGTGGTGCATTACCACTTCCCGAAACTCGATGCACTAATGAACATCCTGATCCTGTTGCCCTTCGCGGTACCGCCAGTGGTGTCGTCGGTGGGCCTGTTGCAGCTCTACGGTTCCGGGCCGTTCGCGATGGTCGGCACGCCGTGGATTCTGATCGGTTGCTACTTCACCGTAGCGTTGCCGTTCATGTACCGGGCGATCACCAACAACCTGCAAGCGATCAACCTGCGCGACCTGATGGACGCCGCCCAACTGCTCGGCGCCAGCACCTTTCAGGCAGCTTTCCTGGTGGTGCTGCCGAACTTGCGCAAAGGCCTGATGGTCGCGTTGCTGCTGTCGTTCTCGTTCCTGTTCGGTGAGTTCGTGTTCGCCAACATCCTGGTCGGCACCCGCTACGAAACCCTGCAGGTTTATCTGAACAACATGCGCAACAGCAGCGGCCACTTCACCAGTGCGCTGGTGATCTCCTACTTCTTTTTCGTGCTGGTCCTGACCTGGGTCGCCAACATCTTGAACAAGGACAAAAGCGAATGAGCTATGTCAGCGTCCAACACCTTCAGAAAAACTACGCCGGCACCACGGTGTTCAGCGACATCAACTGCGAAATCCAGAAGGGTGAATTCGTCACCCTGCTCGGCCCGTCCGGTTGCGGCAAATCCACCCTGCTGCGCTGCATCGCCGGCCTGACGCCGGTGGATGGCGGCAAGATTCTGCTCGATGGCGTCGACATCGTGCCGCTCACCCCGCAGAAACGCGGGATCGGCATGGTGTTCCAGAGCTACGCGCTGTTCCCCAACATGACCGTCGAACAGAACGTCGCCTTCGGCCTGCGCATGCAAAAGGTCAACGCCGACGACAGCCACAAGCGGGTTGCCGAAGTGTTGAAGCTTGTGGAGTTGAATGACTTCGCCAGCCGCTATCCGCATCAGTTGTCCGGTGGTCAGTGTCAGCGTGTCGCCCTTGCCCGCTCGCTGGTGACCCGTCCGCGCCTGTTGCTGCTGGATGAACCGCTGTCGGCCCTCGATGCGCGGATTCGCAAACACCTGCGCGAACAGATCCGTCAGATCCAGCGCGAACTTGGCCTGACCACGATCTTCGTCACACACGATCAGGAAGAAGCCCTGACCATGTCTGACCGGATTTTCCTGATGAATCAGGGAAAGATCGTACAAAGCGGCGATGCCGAAACCCTCTACACCGCGCCGGTCGACGTTTTCGCCGCCGGCTTCATCGGCAACTACAACCTGCTGGATGCCGAGAGTGCGTCGAAGCTGTTGCAGCGGCCGATCAACCACCGCATCGCGATTCGCCCGGAAGCCATCGAATTGAGCCTCAGTGGTGAACCCGATGCGCAGATTCGTAGCCACAGCCTGCTGGGCAACGTGATTCGCTACCGCGTCGAAGCCCGGGGCGTGGAACTGGTGGTGGATGTGCTCAACCGATCGGCGGCGGATCTGCATCCCGACGGTCAGCGCCTGTCACTTTCCATCGATCCCACCGCCCTGTGTGAGGTAGCCTGATGACTTTGCTGACACCCAAGAGGGAACTGAACTGATGGCCCTGGCAATTTTTGATCTGGACGAAACCCTGATCCACGGCGACTGCGCCACTCTCTGGAGCGAGCAGATGGGGCGCCTGGGCTGGGTCGATCCCGAGTCGTTCATGCGCAAGAACAACGAGCTGATGGACGCCTACAGCCATGGCAAGTTGCGCATGGAAGACTACATGGAGTTCAGCCTCGAACCGCTGATCGGCCGCACCCAGGAAGAAGTCGAGCACTTGGTTGGCCCGTGGGTTGAAGACTTCATCGAGCCGATCATCTTCAGCGACGCCACCAAGACCATCGCCGCCCACCGCAAGGCCGGCGACCGGATTCTGGTGATCTCGGCCTCGGGCACGCACCTGGTCAAACCAATTGCCGAACGGCTGGGCATCGACGAGGTGCTGGGGATCGAACTGGAAGTGGCGCATGGCGTGTACAGCGGCCACACCGTGGGCACCCTGACCTACCGCGAAGGCAAGATCACCCGCTTGCTGGAATGGCTGGACGCCGAAGAGGAAAACCTTGAAGGCGCGAGTTTCTATTCCGACTCACGCAATGATCTGCCGCTGTTGCTGAAAGTGGATTACCCGCATGTGGTCAATCCGGACCCGGTGTTGCTGGCAGAAGCCGAGAAATCAGGCTGGCCGATCCACCTCTGGAAGTAAGCGATTGTCTTGTGGGAGCAGGCCTGCTCCCACAAGCATCGATGATCAGCTCAGGCTTTCGTCGATCACCAGCACCAGCTTCCCTGCCACCGTGTTGCTCGCCAGCTCGGCGAACGCTGCCTCGGCATCCTTGATCGGAAATGCCTTGGCCAGTTGTGGTTTCAGGCGTCCTTCGGAAAACAGCGGCCACACGTGCTGGCTCAGATCGCTGAACAGATCGGCCTTGAACTGTTCGTCACGGCTGCGCAAGGTCGAGCCCAGCAGTTGCACGCGCTTGGCCAATACCTGGGCCAGATCCAGTTTTGCCTCGCGGCCGCCCATCAGGCCGATCAGCACCCAGCGGCCGTCCTGCGCCATCAGCTTGAGGTTCAGCGCCGAATAATTGCCGCCCACCGGATCCAGGATCACATCGAACGGTCCGAAATCCCGCAGGCTTTCCAGATCGTCGGTGCGAACCACCCCGCCCTGGGCACCCAGCGATTCGCAATAGGCCAACCGCTCAGCCGAGCCGACGCTGACCCAGCATGGATTGCCGAATGCCTTGCACAATTGAATCGCGGCCGAGCCGATGCCACTGGCTCCGGCGTGCAGAAGAACTTTCTCACCCGGTTTGAGCGCCGCAAGTTGAAACACATTCAGCCAGACGGTCGCGTACACCTCAGGCAAGGCAGCGGCCTCGATCAGCGACACGCCTTCCGGAACCGGCAGCACATGCCGTCCGTCGACGACCACTTCTTCGGCCATTCCGCCCCCGGCCAGCAAGGCGCAAACCCGGTCACCGACCTGCCAGGACGAGCCTGCGCCGACCTCGCTGATCACCCCGGAACACTCAAGACCCAGCACCTGGCTGGCACCCGGAGGGGGTGGATAAAGTCCGGCTTTCTGTAATAAATCCGCGCGATTGAGGCCCGCTGCCGCCACTCGGATGCGAACTTGTCCTACATCACATGTAGGACTTGGTTCATCAACCCATGCCACTTGACCTTCAACGCCTTGCAATGCCTTCACAGTGCCTCCATAGTGAGTCTGGACTGAGCCCGAAGCTGTAGCGCCGGGCTTTTTGCATTATGCGACCGGCCCTGGGGTCTGAACGAACGCTGAACAGCAGTTATCGTACAGAGCGTAGAGGTACCGGCGACTTCAAAGACGGCCTAATATGCGTTATCAATTGTCCCCGCGTCGAATCAGCATGAAGCATCTGCTCCCCAGCACCGCCCTCGCTCTTTTCATCGGTATCGGTCTGTTGCCGGTGTCGGGCACCACATTCGCAGCCAACAGCTGGGACAAGTTGCAGCCTGATCGCGACGAAGTGATCGCCAGTCTGAACGTCGTCGAGTTGCTCAAGCGTCACCACTACAGCAAGCCGCCGCTCGACGATGCGCGCTCGGTGATCATCTACGACAGCTATATCAAGCTGCTCGACCCGTCGCGCAGCTACTTCATGGCCAGCGACATCGCCGAATTCGACAAGTGGAAGACCCAGTTCGACGACTTCCTCAAGAGCGGCGACCTCAATGCCGGGTTCACCATCTACAAGCGCTATCTGGACCGCGTGAAGGCGCGTCTGGACTTTGCCCTTGCCGAGCTGAACAAAGGCGTCGACAAGATGGACTTCACCACCAAGGAAACCTTGCTGATCGATCGCAAGGACGCTCCGTGGCTCAAGTCCACCGCCGAACTCGATGACCTGTGGCGCAAACGCGTCAAGGACGAAGTGCTGCGGCAGAAGATCGCCGGCAAAGAGCCGAAGCAGATCCAGGAAACCCTGACCAAGCGCTACAAGAATCAACTGGCGCGTCTGGACCAGACCCGCGCCGAAGACATCTTCCAGGCGTACATCAACACCTTCGCCATGTCTTACGATCCGCACACCAACTATCTGTCGCCGGATAACGCGGAGAACTTCGACATCAACATGAGCCTGTCCCTCGAGGGCATCGGCGCCGTGTTGCAGAGCGACAACGACCAGGTGAAAGTCGTGCGTCTGGTGCCGGCAGGCCCGGCCGACAAGACCAAGCAGGTTGCTCCGGCCGACAAGATCATCGGCGTTGCCCAAGGCAACAAAGAGATGGTCGACGTGGTCGGCTGGCGTCTGGACGAAGTGGTCAAGCTGATCCGTGGCCCGAAAGGCACCGTGGTGCGTCTGGAAGTCATCCCGGCCAGCAATGCGCCGAACGACCAGACCAGCAAGATCGTGCCGATCACCCGTGAAGCGGTGAAGCTCGAAGACCAGGCCGTGAAGAAGTCCGTGCTGAACCTGAAACAGGACGGTCGCGACTACAAGCTCGGCGTGATCGAGATTCCGGCGTTCTACCTCGACTTCAAGGCCTTCCGTGCCGGCGATCCGGACTACAAGAGCACCACGCGCGACGTCAAGAAGCTGCTGACCGAACTGCAGAAAGAGAAAGTCGACGGCGTGGTCATCGACCTGCGCAACAACGGCGGCGGTTCCCTGCAGGAAGCCACCGAGCTGACCAGCCTGTTCATCGACAAGGGCCCTACCGTACTCGTGCGTAACGCCGATGGCCGGGTCGATGTGCTTGAAGATGAAAACCCGGGCGCATTCTACAAAGGCCCGATGGCGCTGCTGGTCAACCGCCTGTCCGCCTCGGCTTCGGAGATCTTCGCTGGCGCCATGCAGGACTATCACCGTGCGCTGATCATCGGTGGCCAGACCTTCGGCAAAGGCACCGTGCAGACCATTCAGCCGCTGAACCATGGCGAACTGAAACTGACCCTCGCCAAGTTCTACCGGGTTTCCGGTCAGAGCACCCAGCATCAGGGCGTACTGCCGGACATTGATTACCCGTCGATCATCGACACCAAGGAAATCGGCGAAAGCGCCCTGCCGGAAGCCATGCCGTGGGACACCATCCGCGCGGCGATCAAACCGGCGAGCGATCCGTTCAAGCCGTACCTGGCCCAGCTGAAATCCGAGCATGACACCCGTTCCGCCAAGGATGCGGAGTTCGTGTTCATCCGCGACAAGCTGGCCCTGGCACAGAAGCTGCTGGAAGAAAAAACCGTCAGCCTCAATGAAGCCGAACGCCGTGCCCAGCACGCCGACATCGACGCCAAGCAACTGGCGATGGAGAACATCCGTCGCAAGGCCAAAGGCGAAGAACCGCTCAAAGAGCTGAAGAAAGAAGACGACGACGCCCTGGCAGCCGCCGAGCCGGACAAGGTCAAACCGGAAGACGACGCCTACCTGAGCGAGACCGGGCGCGTGCTGCTGGATTACCTGAAGCTGAGCAACCAGGTCGCAAAGAAGTAAGGTGATGGCAATTTAATGCTGACGATCCCCGGATCGTCATCAAACAGTCATCATTCTGTCGTGCAATAAAGGACTGGGAGCTGTTCTCTTCATCGAGAACGCTCCCAGTCCTTTTTTTATCGCCAGAGATTGCCATGACCACGACCGAACAGCTGAGTGCCTTGAGCTCGATCCTGACTCAAAGCGGATTACACAGCCTGTTCCAGCCGATCATTTGCCTCTCCGAACGGCGCATTCTCGGCTACGAAGCCCTGACCCGCGGCCCATCCAACAGCCCGCTGCACTCCCCCATCGCGCTGTTCGCCGTGGCCCGCCAGGCCGGGCGCTTGAGCGAACTGGAAATCGCCTGCCGCCAAAGCGCTTGCCGCCGTTTCAATGAACAGCAATTACCGGGCAAGCTGTTTCTCAACGTCTCTCCCGAATCTCTGCTCGAAGCCGCGCACCAGCCGGGGCGCACACTGCAATTGCTGCAGGATTTTGGTATCCCGCCAAGCCAGGTGGTGATCGAACTCACCGAACAGACGCCGATCGATGATTTTCAGTTGCTGCAAACAGCGCTGCATCACTATCGAGCCATGGGGTTTTCGATTGCCCTCGATGATCTTGGGGCGGGTTATTCAAGCCTGCGTCTGTGGTCGGAGTTGCGGCCGGATTACGTGAAGATCGATCGGCACTTCATCGACGGCATTCATCAGGACGCGTTGAAGCGAGAGTTTGTCGGATCGATCCTGCAAATCGCCAAGGCATCTCGGGCCCAAGTGATTGCCGAGGGCATCGAGCTGTCGGAAGAGTTGGCAGTGCTGACTGAGATGGGTGTCGATCTGGTGCAGGGCTACCTGCTCGGGCGCCCTCAGGAACACCCGCCGCGCGATGCCCGCGCCTTGATGCCCAAACACGACAGCAGCGCCGTTGCGCTAAATGATGAAGGCAGCGACCTTAGCGCCCTGCTCAACGATCAACCGGCCGTGAATCGCGACACGCCGACCGCCACCGTACTGGAAGCCTTCCGCCGCCAGGCCAACCTCAACTCGCTGGCGGTGCTCGACGAACAGGGTCAGCCGTGCGGCATTGTCCACCGTCATTCATTATCCGATGCGCTGCTCAAACCGTTCGCCACTGACCTCTTCGCCCGCAAACCGATCAGCCGCCTGATGAACGACGACTTCCTCGCCGTGGAAATGAGCCAGTCGCTGCAACAGGTCAGCCGCCTGATCACCAGCCGCGCCCGACAACGCATCGAAGAAGATTTCATCATTACCCTCAACGGCAGCTACCTGGGCCTGGGCCGGGTGATTGACGTGCTCAAACTGATTACTGAACTGAAGATTCAGCAGGCCCGCTATGCCAATCCGCTGACCTTGCTGCCGGGGAATGTGCCGATTCAGCAATGCCTGACGCGGTTACTGCAACAGGGTCGCGAGTCGGTGATCTGCTATGTCGACATCGACAGCTTCAAACCCTTTAACGATATCTATGGGTATGGGCGTGGGGATGAGGTGTTGTTGTGCCTGGCGCAATGCCTCAACGAACGCGTCGACCCGTCCCGCGATTTCGTCGGGCATATTGGTGGGGATGACTTTCTGCTGGTGCTCGGCCCGGAGGATTGGCGCAAACGGCTGAACCAATTGCTTGATGACTTCCAGAGCCAATGCCGGCGCTTTTATCGTCCTGAACATCTGGAGGCTGGGTGTTTTGTTGCGCCGAATCGCCAAGGTATTCGTCAAGAGTTTCCGTTGCTGTCATTGTCCATTGGCGTTGTGCATTTGCATCCTGAAGCGTGCGCGCAACTGGATGCGAGTCAGTTGGCGGAGATGGCTTCGCAGGCGAAGCATCATGCGAAGAATGTGCCGGGGTACAGCGTGCATGTGATTAATAGCCTGTTCGAACAACCACCTGCAGAAGCACTTACACTCGGACATCGGTGATTCGACATAACCGAATTCGTGCAACCAGCATCTTCACCCTATGAATGCCCCCAAAACTTACAAAATCGCAGCGACCACCAAGTCGCGCCTACCAAGTTGATAAGTCTTCTTGACTGGCTTTGTAAAGCTCGTCCATCCATGCTTCGGACAACTGAAAGTACATACCTTCGAAAAATGCCCTTGGATCATTCATCTCATCCCAGCCGCCTGGTAACAAGGAGTGAGTGTATGGATCATGCTCCAGCACCTCTTGAAAGACATCACTACCTTTTTCAAGCGCCTCTCCCAATACGGCAAACAAAACGAATTTATGCCGATAGCTCAGTTTCGAAAACCGCTGGATTACGTACCTAGAGATTAAAATACTTCTGTCTGATGGATCCTCAGGATCGTACGCAGCCAGCGCCTCACCTAAGCTCTCCTCGCGATCATATGTATCAAACCCACCGAGAAAGTGTGACAACCTTGGACGATAAGGAATATCAAGATAAGGATGCATCAACATTATGCTTTCTCTATTGGATAAAGAGCCCAAGGCTTTAGCGTCTCGAAATCAAATCTCATTTCAAAGCCGTTCATTTCAGAAATGTAGCGTGGATCAGATGGATCTTCAGGATTTGGCTCATATCCTTCACCTATATTTTCAGTCTCCATTCTCACTATCAGATTTCCCATACTATCCTCTCCAGTGAAACGGGGAATTTTTCTGGACTCTCTTGTCATCGCCTCGTTATATGCATTCATCTGTGCTTTGTGACTCAAAAAGCGAGAGCTGTGAACACCTCGAAACTTTTTAACTTTAGCAGCAGCCTCCTCATTTAACTCTTGTTTATTACTAGCAGACTCTTCAACTTCCTGAAACTGAAACTTCGTCCTTTGCTTCACAAACACCCCTATACCTTTACAACAAAACAAAACCCTTGATAAAAAACAAACTTTACGACTCCGCTCAACCACAACACCAACTCCTCTTAAAGCCACTTTCTTATTCAACAAATATCAAAACAACTCTAACAACCCCAAAAACACTTAAACATCATTATGCGAAGCCTCACTAAAAAGTACAGAAACGTGCTTCAACCACGAATTTCCGTCTTGCCACTCATTCCAATAGCAATAGCAACAACCATTTTTTTTCAGCAAAAAATCTCGAGTTTCATTTTCTGAAATCTTCATCGCCAAAAGAGAATCGATTTCCTTTACCACCTTCTCGAGCACGCGAGATTCCGAGTCCGCTATGAAAGATTTAACAACATCATCTGCTGAGTCAAACTCACACATCCAGTCCTCATGAAAATAGGCCCCGAGAAACTGAAATAGGCTAGGAAAATCTTCAATCTTCATTTACAAACCCCGTCAAAATAAAGTATCCAAGCGGTGAAGTTGCATCTCGCCGCAACACCAATCTAATGCTGGATAAAGGCTCCAACCTTCCGCTCTGCCTCACTACACCCACCCCTGCAGGAGCAGACACCTGTTCATTAATTACAAGTTTGCTAGCATTACCCTGCACAAAATTATCAATTGTCACCTTGTTGTTTCTAATGACATTCGAGAGTGCAGCTTCAGCATCTGATCTATTTATAAATGTTGACGCAATAGGTATGTTCGGCTCGGCCGCTAGCCTAGCTCTGAGTTGAGCCTCCGACCTATCTACATGTCTCGCAATAGCATGTCCACCGCGAGACTCATGGGCTTCTAAGCCTCCACCTGGAACAATTTCGCTATAGGGCCCCTCAGCAGAAATGGCTCCTGGACAGTTACAACTCAACCCCAACGGATCCACCCACCCCGTCGGATTCGGCACGTACCGGTACTGATTCAGCCCACCCGCCAGCTTCACCGGATCCGGCGTCAGGTACCGTCCCACCTCCGGGTCGTAATACCGATGCCGGTTGTAATGCAGTCCGCTTTCGTCATCGAAGTACTGCCCCTGAAACCTCAGTGGCTGGTTCAGGTAATCCTCGGTCGCCAGTTCCAGCGAGGTGACTTTGCCGTAGGCGCTGTATTTGGCGGACCAGACGATGTCGCCGCTGTAGTCGGTCAGTTCCTGCGGGGTGCCGAGGTGGTCGAGTTGGTAGTAGAACGGGCAGGCGCGTTTCGGGCCTTGGCCGTCGAGCATGGCCAGTGGGCGGAAGGTGCCGGGTTCGTAGATGAAGCTGCGGTGCTGTTCCTGGCTGCTTTCGGCGATCAGGTGGTCGCCCTGCCAGAAGAATTCGGTGGTCTGGCCGTCGACGGTCTTGCGGATGCGCCGGCCGAAGGCGTCGTATTGGTAGGTGGCGGTGGTGCCGTCGGGGCGGGTGAGGCCGATCAGGCGGTGCTGGCTGTCGTAGCGGTATTCAGTGACCAGTTGTTGCGCGCGGCCGCGGCGTTCGCGGATCAGGTTGCCGAAGGCGTCGTAGTCGTAATGGCGGTCGCCCTGCATCAACAGGCGGTTGCCTTTGATCTGTGTCGGGCCCGGGCGGTCCTGCATCAGCAGGTTGCCGGCCGGGTCGTGGGCGAAGTTTTCCGGCAGGTCGTCGCGGGTGTGGCGCACGCGGATCAGCCGGTCGAGGGCGTCGTATGTGTAGCTGCGCTGGCCGTGGCGGGTGTCGGAAATGTGTTCGAGGTTGCCGTTGGCGCTGTAGGCAAAGTCGCGGCGATAGAGCGCACTGCGTTGATGGCCTACGGCGTGGGCACGTAACCGGCCCTGTTCGTCGTAGGTGTATTCGCTGAGCAGCAGGCCTTGCTGGCGCCGCTGTTCGCGGCCGTTCTGGTAGACGTGACGGGTGAGCAAGGCGCCGTTAAGGTCGATCGCGGTCAGTGCGCCGCCCTTGGCGTAGTGGTAGTCGAGCTTGCTGTTGTCCGGCAGGCGCATCCGGCTGAGCTGGCCACAGGCGTCGTAGGTGTAGCGCAGGGTGCCCCAGCCCTGATGCTCGCGGACCAGCCGGTCCTGCAGGTCGTATTCGAAGGCCAGCGGGTGATCCTGGCCGTCATCCACGCCGATCAGCCGACCGAGGCGGTCATAGCGGTAGCTGACCTCGGTCCCGTCCGGCAGGGTTTTGAGCAGCAGGCGCCCGGCGTTGTCGCGTTGGTAGGTGGTGACCAGCGTCGAGCCGTCATCGCCGAACTCGGTCTTTTCCAGCAGGTGGCCGTTGCGGTCGTAGGCATACGCCGTGCGTCGGCCATCGAAGCCGGTTTCCTGTCGGATCAGTCCGGTGGGCGTGTAGTCCAGCTGATACTTCTCGCCGGACTCGTTCTCGATTTCCGTGAGCAGCAGTTGCGCATGGTCGTAGCGGTATTGCAGCCGGGTGCCATCCGGATTGATTCGGCGACTGACCAGGTGCAGATCGTCGTCATATTCGTAGCGGGTGATGCGCCCCAGTTCATCGCGTTCGGCGGTGATCTGGCCGTAGGCGCTGTTGGACCAGGCACGGGTGGCGCCATTTGGCGAGGTGGTCTGGATCAGCCGGCCAACGGCGTCCCACGCCTGGCGAGTGACCGCACCGTGTTCATCCTGCGCAGTAATCCGCCGCCCCAACGCATCGTAGGAAAACTTCCGAACCCCACCGTCCGGAAGACTTTCCTCAACCAACTGGCCGAGGTCGTTCCAGACAAACACATGGCGGCCGCTGTCCGGATAACGGATCGACCGCAACCGCCCCTGCGCATCAAAGTAGTAATGGGTGACATGACCGTCCGGATCGACCGCTTCGGTGACATCACCCTGGGCATTGCGCCGATAGGTCCACACCGCATCGCCACGCGAACGGCTGTGCAGGAAACCGTTGCGGTACTCGTAGGACGTCGGTGCATCGTCCGGCGGAATCAGCGCGATCAGCCGTCCGGCGTCGTCATAGCGGTACTCGGTAACCGCCCCCAGCGCATCCTGCTCGGCGACCAGTCGGCCCGCCGAGTCATAGGCTTTGAGCTGTTCGCCACCGTCCGCCGACACCTGACGCACCAGTCGCGCCGTGTCGTCGTGGACATAAACCTCTTCGCGACCGTCGACGTACTGCACCCGAACAGAGCCGGCGTCGTCCCAGGCATAACGCGTATCCATCTGCGAAAACGACGCCCAGTGCCGCACACAACGCGCCGCCTTGCCGGCACGTTCCCACTCCCAGAAGAAACTCGCGCCGCCAGCCAGTTGCCGTTGCAGGATGACGTGCCGGTCGTCGTAGTCGTAACGCTCGGTCTCGCCGACGGCGTTCGACGCCTCGATCAATCGATGGCGGGCATCAAAGCGGTAACTGGCCAGCGTCTGCTCGGTGCGCCAGGCAGACTCCCGAAAAACCTGATAATCGACCGCGACCAGATGCGCCCGCTCATAGCGCAGCAACAAGGAACGCCCAGCCCCGTTGTCGATGCGCTCAACCCGATCCAGACGATCCCGCGTAATACGCAACCGGTTGCCATAGGCATCGCTGACCGCCGTCAGACGCCCAGCCCGAAAGTGATAAAACCGCGCTGCTTCCCCCGCCAGCGCAACGATCAACTCCTCCGGCTCATCCCCGAGAAAGATCGCCGCCCGCGACAAGCTGTTGTGAATCGCCGGTCGCTCGACATTCGGCAAGGAAAACCGCGTGCGCCGGTTCTCATGGTCAATCCAGACCACACCGTCGCCCTCGACCTCCAGCCGATGCGCCAGCGAATGGCTCCAGCCAAACCCCAACCCGACATCGATTTCCGCCGCGCTGGTGCGATACAAGCGGCTGAACTCGAACGGCAACAGCCCGTCGAGCACACCGTCAGTCAGCGTCAGCAATTCCTCCCCGGTGACCATCGACACCGGACACCCGTTGGTGCAGGTCAGCGGTGCGCAATCGGCACTGTCACCGTTGGGATTTTTCGCCTGATCCGGGGTGTCGTCGTGGTGCTCGTCTTTTTTCAGGGAGGCATTGCGCCGGGCATCCCAGCGCAATTGCATGCGACCCTTTTTCACCCCGGCAGCGATGCCCCGTGCAGCGACGGATTTGTACTGGTTCACGTAGCCGATGAAGGTGCTGACGATGCCGAACATCGCCTTCACCAGTCGCGTCACCGCCGACAGCAATTGAGCGCCACGATCCGCCAGACGCAATGTCAGATACGCAATCCCCGCCCCGGCGCCGACAAAGGTCAGCACAATGCCGATCAACACATCGATCAGCAGTTGCACCACCATCATCGATACCGCTTCGGCAGTTTTCCCGGCAATTTCATCCGGTGGCAGCATCTCCAGCCACAGACTGGCCGTGCGCAGCAACAGACACAGCGCCGCCTCGTCACTGACGAGCAGTTGGAGCTGCTCCATTTTCTCCGGCATCGACTGCGCAAAATCGGCCAATGCCGCCGCGCCGTCTCCCAGCCGACCCGCAAACTCAAGAGGGTTCTTGAGAATCTCCGACAGCAACCCGATGCTGTCGCACACCCCCTCGATCGCCGCCCAGCTCCCGGCCAGCATGCCGTTCCCGGCTGCTGTGGCCACCGACTGCGACCATTGCGGCTTGAACCCCTGCCACTCGCTGCGCAGCCAGCCATCCAGCTGCCGAGTCAGACCATCGTAGGATTCGAAAAGCGCATCAACCTGCTGCTCGCTGGCCTCGCTGTGCACCACCACCCGGTAGAACTTGCCTGCCTCACCGGTGAACTCCCCTTTGCCCTGAGCATCGAGGGTGACTGACTTGACTGCACCGCCCTCCACCGCCACCACATCGACAACGATGTCGCCCAACGGAATGTCGTACGCCGACTCAAACTTGCTCTCGATCTCCATCGGCCCGGATTTCGGGCATTGCACGACTGCAGAAGAGAAACGTTTGTCGTCAATCGCGACCGCCGTGCTGTGCTCGCCGAAACGGATGATCCGCTCCATCCCCATCAGCGAAGGCAGATCGGCCGCATGACTGACGCGGTCTGCCGAGCGACTGAACCAGTGCTTGAGCTGTTCGCGATAGAGATCGAGGGTGCGGGGAAAGCTGTCGAGTTCTTGCTCGATGCGGGTGACGGCATCCATCAGCGCATTCCGATGCGCATGGTGAAACGAAAAACCGGGTCAAACATGTGCGTTCCCTCGCAGAAATCAGGCGAGGGACTTTGCGGGGGATCAAACAGAAAAGAAGTCAGGCGAGTAGGCGGAGGATGTAGGAGAAGTCTGTAACTGATCTTTATCGAACGGCAGACGCAAAAACGGGGCGGGAGGTTTCCCTCACGCCCCGTTCATGGAACAGATGATTTGCTTATCGAGAAGCGTCTCGGCCGGCCAGCTCTTTCAACTTAAGCTCGGCCAACGGGTGCCCGGCCTTCACGGCCAGGGTCCACCAGCGAGCGGCCTCCGAAGGATCTGGCGCTTTGCTCGGCGTACCTGCAAGACTGATGACACCGACTTGATACGCCGCCTTGCCATCCCCGGCCAGCGCCGCCAGTCGCAACAACCGCACACCTTCCTCGCGCGCGCCCAGGCCGACCCCGCGAAACGTCAGGATGTGCCCGTAAAAGCTTTGCGCGCCGACATCGCCCAGGTTGGCCATGCGCGCAAACTGCCCTTCGAGCCAGCGCCAGCCACGGGGCTGACGGACAAACCATGACCAGTGAAACAGCCTGCGGGCCAGCCAGTAACTGGCCCGCGCCTTGAGTCGTAAAAACACTCAGGCCTCCGCCGATTCCGGGTACTCGTACTCAAAGACCCGCACCACTTCCGAAGCATGCCAAGAGGCCGCGGCAACGCCGTCGGACGGCCCGGAAAAACGCCCCAAACGCTCGACACATTCAAAGAAACCGGTGCGTGGCAGGCGACTGGCACCCTGACTGATCACCAGCGAGCTGCGCAACGGTTGTTCGGCTTTCGCGTCCAGTGCGGCGAGATGTTCCAGTGCAGCGGTCAATGTCTGCATGGCCGGCGTGGGCAGTTGCAGACGTTCGAGCAAGGCTCGATAAGTCAAAAGATGGCGCTGCCTGCGCGCTTGATCCAGCTCCCCCAGCAATCCGTCCCAATGTTGACGACTGATGCGTACGCTCACGATTGTTCCCTCCACCCTGGCACCGTCAACTCCCAGGCCAGGCTGCGGCGAATCGCGGCGTCGGGCAGACGCTCGCCACTTTCAATCATGGCCAGGTAAGACGGGCTGATGCCTACCGTGCGGGCCAGCGCCTCGATGGCGATGCCCTTCCCTTCGCGCAAACTGCGTAACTGATCCAGACCTGGAAGAATCGGGTCCGGGGTTGCCGCAAGCGGCGCTGGAGCCGGTTGCGACGGTGCTTCGTTGATGCCTGCTGCTTTCAGTAGAGCCTGATACTGAGCCCATGGCAGAACCGCATATTCGGGTTCGCCATCGCGTGCAATTATCTGAATATCCATGACTACCCCGTAGGACAACAACACTTAGCGAGTCGGCACTTTTCCCTAGAAGTGTAATCCTAACAGCGGCCAAGGTCGTGGGGGGTATCTATCTGAATAAGAGGCTGTCGCAATTCAGGACTTTTTCGGGCCCTGAAGCTGAAGTTGCTCGGGGGTATCGGGCAGGCGCTCGACCACTCTGAGCTTTTCCGGCGCCTGGCGCTGACGCCACAGGCGAAAGGCATTCAGTTCATCGTCGAGGGTTTTCATCAGCCAAGCGAGGACGGCGATGTCATCAAGCATGCCGAACATGGGAATGAAATCCGGGATGGCATCCACCGGACTGAGAAAATACATCAGACCGGCAACCACCGATACGATCGCCTTGGCGCTGATTGCGCGGTACTCGCCGCGCCAATAGGCCAGGCACAGTGCCTGCAACAGACGCAGATCGTCCTTCAGTTTGCCGAGACGATTGCCTTGGGCGGCGCCTTTGCTGGCCACGGCGAACAACAAGGTCGGCAAGCGGCCTCGAGCCAGCAAGCGTCCGGCCAGAGGAAGGAATCGGGCGAAATTCCACGGCGCTTTCATTTATTTCTCCCGTTGAAATGTTATCCACACAAATTGTGGATAACCTTGTGAACAGAGCTGCATTTCAGCGCTGAGAGCCCCGTTTCATAAGGGCTGCGCTCAGATCGGGCGTTTTTTACTCACATAAAAAATCCCAATATTTCATTGACTTGGCGGCTCCGGGCGTCTAGCGCGGCAACCTTAAAGTCTAGGACTGCCATGACCGGCATCGGTTCGGTCTGTTTACGCCGACCATCGTCCAGATGCAACAACGCCCCGCATAAGCGAGGCGTTGTTGTTGAAACCGACGCAGATTACTTGGCGGCGGCGTCTTCTTTGGCTGGATCCTTGATGGCCAGCAGTTCCAGGTCGAAAACCAGAACCGAGTTGGCCGGGATTGCCGGGCTTGGCGATTGTGCGCCGTAAGCCAGATCGCTAGGGATGTACAGCTTGTACTTCTCGCCAACGTGCATCAGTTGCAGGCCTTCGACCCAACCCGGGATCACACCGCTGACCGGCAGATCGATCGGGCTGCCGCGCTCGACGGAGCTGTCGAATACGGTGCCGTTGGTCAGCTTGCCGGTGTAGTGAACGGTCACGACATCGGTAGGTTTAGGCTGTGGGCCGTCGGCTTTCTTGACCACTTCGTACTGAAGACCGGAAGCGGTGGTGGTCACGCCGGCTTTCTTGCCGTTTTCTTCGAGGAATTTCTTGCCGGCGGCTGCCGACTCTTCGCTCATCTTGGCCATACGCTCTTCGGCACGCTTTTGCAGCGCGGCGAAAGCTTCGACCAGTTCTTCATCTTTCAGCTTCTGTTCTTTCTTGCCGACGGCATCTTCGATGCCCTGGGCTACCGCTTTGGAGTCCAGATCATCCATGCCTTCCTGAGCAAGGCTCTTGCCCATGTTCAGGCCGATACCGTAGGAAGCTTTTTGCGCCGGGGTTTTCAGCTCTACGCTGGTCTGCGAATCACAACCCGCGAGGACCAGGCTAACCAGGGCAACCGCCGCCGCCAACCGATGCTGTTTCATGCTATTTCCTTGTTCATGCGCCGAAAGGGCAATCGAGTAAAGCCGCGAGCTTATCAGGCCGCCACGACCAATGGCTACCGGCATGAGAGCAGGAATCTTCCGATAAGTTCAGGGATCAAAAAGCATTTGGCGAAAGGCACGATGAAGCTTCTGTCATCTTTCGCCGACAGTGGTTGATGCCGCTTCCCACAACACTTGGCGTAATGGCCACTTGCCGCACACGACCCGGCTCAGGCATAACAGCGCAACAACTCGACAAGGATGTTTATCTTGCGCCTCTTATACCGTGTGCTGACGCTGATCGTGGTGCTGCTGGGACTGGTTCTGGCGGTGGTTCTTTACTATGTCGCCAATCCGAGATTGCCCTTCCCCGCGCCCGCAAAACAGGTGCATTACCTGAACCAATGGACTGAGCAAGAGCGCCAGACCTACTACTTCACCCCGCAGGGGACGCAGGTCAAAGGCCTTCGTTACGAATGGTTTCAGGCGCTGGAGCTGCCGTTCTCGCAGCAAGGCTTTGCCTCCCCGGAATACCTCGCGCGCTTCGGCTTTCTGATCGATCCGCAGCAAAAAGCCACGCCGGACAACCCGGGAAATCTGCCGGTAGGTTTCGCCCGGCACCAGAATCCCGGCAGCTCCGAGCAATATCTCGACATCACGTGTGCGGCCTGCCACACCGGCGAATTGCACTTCAATGGCCAGGCAATACGCATTGACGGCGGCTCGGCTCAGCATGTGTTGCCTTCCAGCGTTCCTACATTGCGCGGCGGCAGTTTCGGACAGGCATTGGTCGCCAGTCTCACCTCGACTTACTACAACCCGTGGAAATTCGAGCGCTTCGCCCGCCAGGTGCTGGGCAACGACTACGAAGCACGCCACGAACAACTGCGCAAAGACTTCAAAAGCTCACTGAACACCTTCATCAAAGTGGCCTGGAACGACACCCACCGCGGCCTCTACCCCACCGAAGAAGGCCCGGGCCGCACCGATGCCTTCGGGCGTATCGCCAACGCGACCTTCGGCGATGCAATCTCCCCGAGCAATTACCGCGTAGCCAACGCCCCGGTGGATTACCCGCAACTGTGGGACATGTGGACCTTCGACTGGGTGCAGTGGAACGGTTCGGCGCAGCAACCGATGGCGCGCAATATCGGCGAGGCTTTGGGCGTCGGCGCCACCCTTAATTTCTTCGACGCCAATGGCCAGCCGCTGCAGGGCGATGAGCGCTATGCCTCCAGCGTACGTGTGCGTGATCTGCACACGATCGAAGAAACCCTGCAAAAACTGCAACCGCCGGCATGGCCTGAAGAGGTGCTAGGCGTCGTCGACAAACCCTTGGCAGCGAAGGGGCGAGCCCTGTTCGCGGAGAACTGCGCCGGATGCCATGTTCCGCGCCAGACCCAGGAAGGCGAGCGCTGGGTGCAACATCTGCACATGCTCCCGGTGGACGTCATCGGCACCGACCCGAATGCCGCCAACAACATTGCCAATCACCGCTTCGACCTGACCGCCCTGCAATGGAACCCGGCAGAACTCGAACAAATGGACGTGAAGTTGCACCCCAAACCCAAGGAACCGCTGGACCTCAGCCAGCTGTCAGTGGCCAAGGGACTTGCTTACGTCACCGCCTTCGTGGAAAACCGTGCGTATCGTGAAGCGGGCGTCACCGCCGCCGAGAAGCCACAGCTCGACGGCTTCGGTCTGCCGATCGGCGTTCGCGAAAAAGTCGCCTACAAGGCGCGTCCGCTTGCCGGCGTATGGGCCACGGCCCCGTTCCTGCACAACGGCTCGGTGCCGAGCCTTTATCAGTTGCTGTCGCCTCAGGATGAGCGCGCCACCACCTTCTATAAAGGCACCTTCGAATACGACCCGCGCCATCTGGGCTATCGCACCGAAGCCTTCACCAACGGTTTCCTGTTCGACACCCGCATCACCGGCAACCACAACAGCGGCCATGAATTCCGCGCCGGCGAACGCGGCAACGGCGTCATCGGCCGACTGCTGCAGCCAGAAGAACGCTGGGCGCTGCTCGAATACCTGAAAGTGCTGGGCGGCCCGCTGGAGGCGCAACTGCCATGATCTTCAATTCCTTCAAAAGACCTTCGATGCTGGCGCGATTCTGGCTCTGGCTGGGACGGTTATTGGGCAAAACCCTGCTGATCCTGCTGGTGATCGGCCTGATCGGCTGGGCCCTGAGCACTGCGTGGCTCGCCTGGCAACACCGTGGCCCGGTGTCAGCGCTGGAGCAGGTTCCGGATGGCGAAGCCGCCATGACCCAGGACGTGATTCAGACCGCCGTGCGCATCGTCGATCAGCACCGTGAAAGCACCCGCTATCTGCGCGATGCCCATGCCAAGGCCCATGGCTGCGTGAAGGCCGACGTGCAGGTGTTGCCGGATCTGGCTCAGGAATTGCGCCAGGGCGTCTTCAGCGAACCAGGCAAGCTGTGGAAAGCGACGATGCGCCTATCCAACGGCAACGCCTATCCGCAATTCGACAGCATCCGCGATGCCCGGGGCATGGCGCTTAAATTGCTCGATGTGCCAGGCAAATCCTTGCTGGCCGATCGTCAAGGGCTGCACGAACAGGATTTCGTGATGTTCAGTCACCCGAACTTCTTTGTCAGCGATGTCGCCGAGTACCGTCAGAATGTGGCGGCGCAGGCTGACGGCAAGAAGGTCATGGCGTTTTTTCCGGGGTGGGATCCGCGCAGCTGGCAGATCCGGCATCTGTTCATTGCATTGGCAACCCTATCGCCACCGCCGGAAAGCCCGACCCGCACGACATATTTCTCGGTATCGCCCTACAAGTTCGGCGAGGCCAATGCCAAGTTCCGGGTGATGCCGGATCCGGAGCGCTGCCCCGCTTACACCTTGCCGAAACAGAACCAGGATCTGCCGAACTTCCTGCGCAGCGCGTTGAATCAACAGCTGTCGACTGATCGGATTCCGGCGTGTTTCGTGTTGCAGATCCAGCGGCAGGACGCGAACAAGTACATGCCGATCGAAGACACCAGCATCGAATGGCGCGAGCAGGACAGTCCATTTCAGACTGTGGCCAGGATCACCCTGCCCCCGCAGGACTTCGACACCCCGGCGCTGAACCTGCAATGCGACAACCTGTCGTTCAATCCCTGGTTCGGCATCGACGCTCATCGCCCGATCGGCGGGATCAACCGCCTGCGCAAAGCGGTGTATGAAGCGGTCAGCGATTACCGCCACAGTCGCAACTCGGCGCAATAGCCGCGCCAGAAACGAAAAAAGCGACCGTCATAGGTCGCTTTCTCATGGTCAGGCCCGGCAAAAACCAAATCCCGGACAGCAAAAAGCCCGCACTAGGCGGGCTTTCTGTGGTGATCTGGCGTTCAGTGTTCCAGATTACCGAATATGGCGCAGCGGACGGGACTCGAACCCGCGACCCCCGGCGTGACAGGCCGGTATTCTAACCGACTGAACTACCGCTGCGCGAAACGCTTGAAACGAATGGTGGGTGATGACGGGATCGAACCGCCGACATTCTGCTTGTAAGGCAGACGCTCTCCCAGCTGAGCTAATCACCCTTCGCTTCGTTACGGGGCGCATTATGCCACAGATTTTCGTAATGTGTTGATTTAATTGAAGTTTTTTTCAAATAAATCCGAAAACCGGTGAAACGACACATCCCGCAGGTACAACTCGAGGCAGAAAAAAACCCGCCTTGGCGGGTTCTTCCGTGGTGACCTGGCGTTCAGTGTTCCAGGTTACCGAATATGGCGCAGCGGACGGGACTCGAACCCGCGACCCCCGGCGTGACAGGCCGGTATTCTAACCGACTGAACTACCGCTGCGCTAAACACTTGAAACGAATGGTGGGTGATGACGGGATCGAACCGCCGACATTCTGCTTGTAAGGCAGACGCTCTCCCAGCTGAGCTAATCACCCTTCGCTTCGGTGTGGCGCGCATTCTACGGAGCGACCAAACCTCTGGCAAGCACTTTTTTAATTAATTTTCTTAGCCCTTCCAAAGGCTTAGAGAAGGGTTGGCCTATGACCCGGCGAAGACAATAATGCCCCCCTTTGTATAAAGGAGAGACTCACCCCATGTGGTTCAAAAACCTGCTTATCTATCGCCTGACCCAAGACCTGCCTGTCGATGCCGAGGCGCTGGAAACTGCACTGGCCACCAAACTGGCGCGTCCATGTGCAAGCCAGGAGTTGACCACCTACGGTTTCGTCGCGCCGTTCGGCAAGGGCGAAGATGCGCCACTGGTGCACGTCAGCGGCGACTTCCTGCTGATTTCCGCCCGTAAAGAAGAACGCATCCTGCCGGGCAGCGTCGTGCGTGATGCGGTCAAGGAAAAGGTCGAAGAGATCGAAGCCGAACAGATGCGCAAGGTCTATAAGAAGGAGCGCGATCAGATCAAGGATGAAATCATCCAGGCGTTCCTGCCGCGCGCCTTTATCCGCCGCTCGTCGACCTTCGCCGCCATCGCGCCGAAACAGGGTCTGATCCTGGTCAACTCGGCCAGCCCGAAACGCGCCGAAGACCTGCTCTCCACCCTGCGTGAAGTGATCGGCACCCTGCCGGTTCGTCCGCTGACCGTGAAAACCGCGCCGACCGCCGTGATGACCGAATGGGTCACCACCCAGCAAGCCGCCCCGGACTTCTTCGTGCTGGACGAGTGCGAACTGCGCGACACCCACGAAGACGGCGGCATCGTGCGTTGCAAGCGTCAGGACCTGACCAGCGAAGAAATCCAGCTGCACCTGAGCACCGGCAAGGTTGTGACTCAACTGTCACTGGCCTGGCAGGACAAACTGTCGTTCATGCTCGACGACAAGATGACCGTCAAGCGTCTGAAATTCGAAGATCTGTTGCAGGATCAGGCGGAACAGGACGGCGGCGACGAAGCCCTCGGCCAACTGGACGCCAGCTTCACCCTGATGATGCTGACGTTCGGCGACTTCCTGCCGGCGCTGGTTGAAGCACTGGGCGGCGAAGAAACTCCGCAGGGCATCTAAGCCTCTGCGCAGTCTTTGGGTTATCTTCAAACGCCACCGCTTCGGTGGCGTTTTCACATAATAAGGAACAGGCCATGCGCGCACTGGCTGCACTGAGTCGTTTTGTCGGCAACACTTTCGCTTACTGGGTTCTGATTTTCGCGGTGATCGCGTTCCTGCAACCAGCATGGTTCCTCGGCCTCAAAGGCGCGATCGTGCCGTTGCTCGGGCTGGTGATGTTCGGCATGGGCCTGACCCTCAAACTCGACGACTTCGCCGCCGTCGCCCGCCATCCCTGGCGTGTGGCGTTGGGCGTGGTTGCGCATTTCGTGATCATGCCGGGGATGGCATGGTTGCTGTGCCAGATCTTTCATCTGCCGCCGGAAATCGCTGTCGGCGTGATTCTGGTCGGTTGCTGCCCGAGCGGCACTTCCTCGAACGTCATGACCTGGCTGGCCCGTGGCGACCTGGCGCTGTCGGTGGCCATCGCCGCCGTCACCACTCTCCTCGCCCCGCTGCTGACCCCGGCGCTGATCTGGCTGCTGGCTTCGGCGTGGTTGCCGGTTTCGTTCATGGAATTGTTCTGGTCGATCCTGCAAGTGGTGCTGCTGCCGATCATCCTCGGTGTGGTCGCGCAACGGGTGCTTGGTGACAAGGTCCGCCACGCGGTGGAAGTGTTGCCGCTGGTGTCGGTGGTCAGCATCGTGATCATCGTTGCCGCCGTGGTTGCCGCCAGTCAGGCGAAAATCGCCGAATCCGGCCTGCTGATCATGGCCGTAGTGATGCTGCACAACAGCTTCGGTTATCTGCTGGGTTATTTCACCGGACGCCTGTTCGGCCTGCCACTGCCGCAGCGCAAGTCCCTGGCGCTGGAAGTCGGCATGCAGAACTCGGGGTTGGGGGCTGCGCTGGCCAGTGCACACTTCTCGCCGCTGGCGGCAGTGCCGAGCGCGTTGTTCAGTGTGTGGCACAACATTTCCGGGGCGCTGCTTTCGACGTACTTCCGGCGGATGAGCGAAAAAGAAGACCGTGAAACGCTGGCGCAACAGGCGGCCGACTGATCCCGGATCAAGGCGCGGCGCACAATTTTAGGTAGTATGTGCGCCACGCGGGGACGACCCTGCGGCTCAATCGAGTTTTCAATCTGGGGACGGCCCCGTCAATCGATGGAGGTCTTTCATGTCCTGGATCATTCTGTTTTTCGCCGGCCTGTTCGAAGTCGGCTGGGCCGTCGGCCTGAAATACACCGACGGTTTCACCCGTCCGCTTCCGACCGTTCTCACCGTTGCCGCCATGGCGGTCAGCCTTGGCCTGCTGGGTCTTGCGATGAAGGAATTGCCGCTGGGCACGGCCTATGCGATCTGGACTGGCGTCGGCGCCGTGGGCACGGTGATTGCCGGGATCATCCTGTTTGGCGAATCGATGGCGTTGATTCGCCTGGCCAGTGTGGCGTTGATCGTCACCGGATTGATCGGGCTCAAGGTCAGCGCTTAAGCCACTGACCTCATCGCGGGCAAGCCCGCGATGGGGCCAGCCCAGTCACTGATTATCTGACTGTCCCGCGCAACTCCCCCACCAACGCCTGCAACTCCGCCGGCTGCGCCGCTTCAACGGCAACCGGCGATCCCGCCACCAGCGTCACCCGCGACCACAACCGGTGAAAGAAACCTTTATCGGGATCGCGACTGAAGAAACTCCCCCACAACCCCTGCAACGCCAGCGGAATCACCGGCACCGGCGTCTCCTCGAGAATCCGCGTCAGCCCGCCCTTGAACTCGTTGATTTCGCCATCGGCGGTCAACTTGCCTTCCGGGAAGATGCAAACCAGCTCTCCTTCCTTCAGATACCGGGCAATCCGGGTGAAAGCCTTCTCGTAGATCTGGATGTCTTCCTGGCGTCCGGCGATAGGAATGGCCCCTGCTGTGCGAAAGATAAAGTTCAGCACCGGCAGATTGTAGATCTTGTAGTACATGACAAAGCGAATCGGCCGACGCACCGCGCCGCCAATCAGCAACGCATCGACGAACGAAACGTGGTTGCACACCAGCAACGCCGCGCCCTCATCAGGAATCGCCTCAAGGTTGCGATGCTCGACGCGGTACATGGAATGGCTCAGCAGCCAGATCATGAAACGCATGCTGAATTCGGGGACGATCTTGAAGATGTAGGCGTTGACGCCGATGTTGAGCAGCGACACCACCAGGAACAGCTGCGGGATCGACAGTTTGACCACGCCCAACAGTACGATGGTGACAATCGCCGAAATCACCATGAACAGCGCGTTGAGAATGTTGTTGGCGGCAATCACCCGCGCCCGCTCGTTCTCGGCGGTGCGCGACTGGATCAGCGCGTACAGCGGCACGATGTAGAAACCGCCGAAGATCCCGAGACCCAGCACATCGAGCAACACCGCCCAGGCATGGCCGAAACTCAGCACTTCGGTCCAGCTATGGCCAACAGTGCTTTCTGGAATTCCACCGGAATGCCACCACAGCAACAGCCCGAAAACCGTCAGGCCAAATGAGCCAAACGGCACCAGGCCGATCTCGACTTTGCGCCCGGAAAGCTTTTCGCACAGCATCGACCCCAGCGCGATACCGACCGAAAACACCGTCAGAATCAGGGTGACCACGGTTTCGTCGCCGTGC
Organism: Pseudomonas fluorescens; assembly: GCF_030344995.1. Taxonomy (GTDB): domain Bacteria; phylum Pseudomonadota; class Gammaproteobacteria; order Pseudomonadales; family Pseudomonadaceae; genus Aquipseudomonas; species Aquipseudomonas fluorescens_BF. The sequence goes on along the minus strand of NZ_CP128260.1, from coordinate 2,153,934 downwards.
ATCCATTCTTTGGCGTAAGCCGGGATCTGCGTCAGATAAATCGCCCCGACGAACCAGAACCACGAATTACCGACGATCGAGCGCGACACCGCTGGCGTCTGCCCCAGGCCGAGTTTCAAGGTCGCCCACGACTGACTGAAGATATTCCAGTTCAGGCGCATTTCCGGGGTCGCCGCTGCGGCGCGGGGAATGCTGCGACTGGCCAGATAACCCAGCACGGCGATGCCGACAATCGCGGCGGACACCACCGGCGCGTAATTGGCCGACGACATCATCACCCCGGCGCCGATGGTCCCGGCCAGAATTGCCAGGAACGTGCCCATTTCCACCAGCCCGTTGCCGCCGACCAGTTCGTCTTCGCGCAATGCCTGCGGCAGGATCGAATACTTCACCGGCCCGAACAGCGCCGAGTGCGTGCCCATGGCGAACAGCGCCACCAGCATCAATGACAGGTGATCGAACAGAAAGCCGACGGATCCCACGGCCATGATGGCGATTTCCGCCAGTTTGATCAGACGGATCAACGCGTCCTTGGCGAACTTCTCGCCGAACTGTCCGGCGAGCGCCGAAAACAGGAAGAACGGCAGGATAAACAGCAGCGCACACAGGTTGACCCAGATCGAGCGGTCACCTTCGATGGTCAGCCGATAGAGAATGGCGAGGATCAGCGACTGCTTGAACACGTTGTCGTTGAACGCGCCCAGCGACTGAGTGATGAAGAACGGCAGGAAGCGCCGGGTACGCAGCAGGTTGAACTGTGAGGGGTGACTCATCTTCCGTGTGTCCCTGATGTTGGGTAACGAGTGGCCTGGATACGTTTATTGGAATGTCGATCCGCGATCCAGGCCACACCTTACCTAAACTTTTCAGGTTATTTCTTCAAACCTGCAATGCACGGTGAAACAAACAGCTCACCGCGCCACGCACCTTGCAGCGTGCGCTTGCCGACGATCAGCCACATCACCGCCAGCAACGTCACCAGCACACAACCGACCACACTGAAGAACGTCAGGTGCAACGTGCTGCCCAGTTTCAGGGTCGCCAGCGAATAAACGCCCAACGGGAAGGTGAATCCCCACCAGCCGAGGTTGAACGGAATGCCGTCACGCAGGTAACGCACGGTGATCAGCAGCGCCATCAACATCCACCACAGACCGAAGCCCCACAGCGTGATCCCGGCGACCAGGCCCAGGCCCGACGCGATTTCACCGATGCCCGGCATACCGTTGGCCGCGAAGATCGCAGGCGCATCGCAGCCCAGCAGCAACATGCCCAGCGCCCCGGTGCCGATCGGCCCCAGAGCGAGCCAGCTCGAAGCCGCCATGTTTTCGTGGGGCAGTTTGTGCAGGGCCATGCGCAGCAACAGGATGGTCAGAATGCTGAACGCCACCGGCAGAGAAAAGGCCCAGAGCACGTAACTGGTCACCAGCACCACCAGTTGCGAGTGGGCATCGACCAGATGCGGCGCCAGCAGTCCACCGCTGGCCGCCGCCACTTCTGCCGCCACCACCGGCAGCAGCCAGACGGCGGTCATCTGATCGATGCTGTGTTCCTGACGGGTAAACATCATGTAGGGGATCAACACACCGCAGGCCAGCGACATCGCCACGTCCAGCCACCACAGTGCTTCGGCGAGGTGAATCACACCGTCGCCCCAACGCGGCAGACCGAACAACAGAAAACCGTTAATGATGGTCGCCAGGCCCATGGGAATGGTGCCGAAGAACATCGAAACCGTGGAGTGGCCGAAAATCCGCCGCGCTTCGTCGAAGAACAAAATCCAGCGCGCGGCGTAGGCAGCGGTAAACAGCACGAACAACAGAATGTTGAACAGCCACAGCCCTTCGGCCACGGCGTGCAGGCCGGGAATGGAAACGGGCAATTGCGCCAGCGCCAACGCCAGCACGCCGGTGCCCATGGTGGCGGCGAACCAGTTCGGGGTGAATTGGCGGATCACTTCACGCGGGTGCTGAAGCTGGCTGAATGGCTTGATGCCGGGTTTGGCGCTGTTGGGGCAAATCATCATGAACTCCTGTCCTCAGGTGAGGTTGAGCTCATGGTAGAACCGAATCGAATATCTATATAACGGGTAATATCTCTAACTGTTATCTGTTTTGCAGATATGCAGTCAGACACTGCCTTCGGTTTCGATCACCAGAATCCGCGCCGCACCCTGAGGATGAGCGACGTGTTCAGTGCCGATGGATGCGTAGAAGATATCGCCAACATCAAGCAAGACCTGCTTCTCCTCACCTTCTTCGCGGTAGTGCATGAGCACTTGGCCGTCGAGCACCACAAACACTTCTTCACCGTCATTGACGTGCCATTTGTAGGGTTGGTCGGTCCAGTGCAGGCGCGTGGTGATGCCGTTCATGTTGGCGATGTCGAGCGCGCCCCAAGCGCGCTCGGCGGTGAAGGTCTTGCTGCGGATAATCTTCATGCGTCGATCCGTGAAAAGAAGGGGCTGGCCAAGGCTGACCGAATCCAGAGTTGTTATGGAGCGCTGCAAGTCTTGGCCGCTTGTGCCCGGAAACTCATCAGCAGCGCACCGACCGCCAGCACGATCAGCACCGCGCCATACACATCGGTGGTGGCCAGCAGGCCCACGCTGTGGGTGAAGTGCCCGGCCAGCAACGCCGGCAGGCAGAACGCGAGGTAACTCAGCACATAGAACGCCGACATCAACCCGGCGCGCTCATGAGGCAATGCCAACGGCACCAGGCTGCGCACCGCACCGAGAAAACCGGAGCCAAATCCACAGCCGGCCACCAGCGTGCCGAAGAAGAACAGCGACAGACTGGCACTGTGCACGCCCAGCAGAACCAATACGATACCGGCCGGCAGCAGGCTCGCCCCGAGTTGCAGCGCTCGGGAAGCAGGACGATTGCGCAATGTGAAGATCATCAATGCACCGGTGACGGTCAACGCCGCCACAGTCGCGCCGCCGATCAGGTTGGAAGTGGAGCCAGTGGCCGTGCGCACCAGCGACGGCGCCAGCGAGGCGTAAAAACCGCCGAGGGCCCAGGTCGCAGTGTTCAACGGCAACACTCGCCACAGCGTCGAACGCGCCTGAACCGGCACATGCAGGGTCGGCCGCAGCGAGGCCCATGCCCCGGCTTGCGGCGAGACGCTTTCCGGCAGGCGCCAGACATAAATGCCCTGCAACACAAACAGCGCGAGCAGCAACCAATAAGTCAATTGCAAAGGCGCCGGGGCGAACTCGGCCAGCAAGCCACAGCCCATGCCGCCCAACGCCATACCCAGTAGCGGAGCAACGCTGTTGATCAACGGCCCCTGCTGGCGATCAGTGTCCAGCAGCGTCGCGCTCAACACGGCGGTGGCCATGCCGGTGGCGAAGCCTTGCAGCACTCGCGCGCCGATCAGCCAGCCCACGCTGTCGGCGTAGATAAACAGCAGCATCGCCAGCGCATTGAGCGTCACGGCGGTGAAGATCACTGGTTTGCGTCCCAGGTGATCCGACAGCGACCCGACTGTCAGCAGCGCGGCCAGCAGACTCAGCGCGTAGACGCCGAAAATCAGGGTCAGTACCGCTGCCGAAAAATGCAGCTGATCCTGATACAGGTGATACAACGGCGTCGGCGCAGTGGAAGCGGCGAGAAAACTCAGTAAGGTGATCGCCAGAAACCACAGGTTGGAACGGTTGGAAGCAAGGCTGGTCATGGGCACACTCCGCAAAAGCTAATTTTTTGCTTTTGCGGAGTGTGCTCTCGGCTTGCGCTTAAAGCAAATTCTTTGTGTTAAGGTCTGCCGCATGGCTATTAAAGAAGGTTTACGCCCCGGCGGTCGCAGTGCCCGGGTGCAAGAGTCGATTCACTCGGCAGTCCGTGCGCTTCTGCAAGAACAGGAGCGTTCAACGGTGACCGTCCCGCAAATCGCGGCCCGCGCTGGGGTGACGCCGTCGACGATTTATCGGCGCTGGGGAGATCTGGCCGCCTTGCTGGCGGACGTCGCCCTCGCCCGCATGCGCCCCGACAGCGAGCCGGCAGAAACCGGCAGCCTGCGCAGCGACATCCGTGCGTGGGCCGAACAATATCTCGACGAAATGAGTTCTGAACCCGGGCGCAACATGATGCGCGACGTGCAGGCGAGTGCGACGCCGGGCTTTTGCGTAACGATCATCGGCGCGCAATTGCAGACCATCGTCGAGCGTCACCCAGAGGAAACGGCGCCGAGCGTGGATCGGCTGATCAATCTGGTGGTGTCCCCGGTGGTGTTCCGCATTCTTTTTTCGGCGGCGCCGCTGGAAGTCGAAGAACTGCACCGTTTGATCGACATCGCGCTCAAACCGGACTGACCCCAGAACTGCCCGGTTCTGTTCCTGCGACACCCCGCCGCGCCACGACCTTGGTCGACACTGACTAACCGTCGCGCCCGTGCGAGACTGTCTGACCGGGCGCAAGTCCGGTCGTTTTCTGTCGGGAGTGTTCCATGTCGTTGTCCACCGGGCTGATCGCCGCCGTCGCCCTGGCCTATATGGCCATCATGTTCGCCATCGCCTTCTACGGCGACCGTCGCAGCACACCGCTGCCGCCACGGGTGCGTGCCTGGGTGTACAGCCTGTCGCTGGCGGTCTATTGCACCAGCTGGACGTTTTTCGGCGCGGTCGGCCAGGCCGCCGAACAACTGTGGTCGTTCCTGCCGATTTATCTGGGGCCGATCCTGCTGCTGCTCGGTGCGCCGTGGGTGCTGCAGAAAATGGTGATGATCAGCAAACAGGAGAACATCACCTCCATCGCCGACTTCATTGCCGCCCGTTACGGCAAATCCCAGTCGTTGGCGGTGGTCGTCGCGCTGATCTGTCTGGTCGGCGTTCTGCCCTATATCGCCTTGCAGCTCAAAGGCATTGTCCTCGGCGTAAACCTGCTGATCGGTGCCGGCGCCGACGCCATGGGCACCCGCGCCCAGGACACCGCGCTGATTGTGTCGCTGGTGCTGGCGCTGTTCACCATTGTTTTCGGTACGCGCAACCTCGATGCCACCGAGCACCACCGGGGCATGGTGCTGGCGATTGCGTTCGAATCGCTGGTCAAACTGTTCGCCTTCCTTGCCGTCGGCGCCTTCGTCACCTACGGGCTGTATGACGGCTTTGATGACCTGTTCAATCAAGCGATGCTCGCCCCGCGCCTTGAGGAATACTGGAAAGAAACCATCAACTGGCCGTCGATGGTCGTGCAGACCGGCGTGGCGATGATGGCGATCATCTGCCTGCCCCGGCAGTTCCACGTGACGGTGGTCGAGAACATCGACCCGCAGGATCTGCGCCTGGCCAAATGGGTGTTCCCGGCCTACCTCGCACTGGCCGCGCTGTTTGTAGTCCCGATCGCCCTGGCCGGTCAGATGATGCTGCCCAGCTCGGTCATCCCCGACTCTTTCGTGATCAGCCTTCCATTGGCCCAGGCCCACCCGGCGCTGGCGATGCTGGCGTTTATCGGCGGTGCATCGGCGGCCACCGGCATGGTGATCGTGGCGAGCGTGGCGCTGTCGACCATGGTCTCCAACGACATGCTGTTGCCGTGGCTGCTGCGCCGCAACAATGCCGAGCGCCCGTTCGAAGTGTTCCGCCAATGGATGCTCTCGGTGCGTCGGGTCAGCATCGTGGTGATTCTGTTGCTGGCCTACGTCAGCTACCGCTTGCTCGGCTCCACCGCGAGTCTGGCGACCATCGGCCAGATCGCTTTCGCGGCGGTCACTCAACTGGCCCCGGCGATGCTCGGCGCGTTGTACTGGAAACAGGCCAACCGGCGCGGCGTGTTCGCCGGCCTGGCCGCCGGCACGTTCCTGTGGTTCTACACCCTGATCCTGCCGATTGCTGCACGCAGCCTCGGCTGGTCGCTGGACAGTTTCCCCGGCCTCGCTTGGCTGCACAGCAACCCGTTGAACCTGCCCATCACCCCGCTGACCCAAGGCGTGGTGCTGTCGCTGGCGGGCAACTTCACGTTGTTTGCCTGGGTCTCGGTGCTGTCGCGTACGCGGGTGTCGGAGCACTGGCAGGCCGGGCGCTTCATCGGTCAGGAAATCAGTGCACGGCCGAGCGCGCGCTCGATGCTGGCGGTGCAGATCGACGATTTGCTGCAACTGGCGGCACGCTTTGTCGGTGAAGAACGCGCGCGGCAGAGCTTCATCCGCTTCGCCTACCGACAGGGCAAAGGCTTCAACCCGAACCAGAACGCTGACGGCGAATGGATCGCCCACACCGAGCGCTTGCTGGCGGGTGTCCTTGGCGCCTCTTCGACGCGAGCTGTAGTAAAAGCCGCCATCGAAGGTCGGGAAATGCAGCTTGAGGACGTGGTCCGGATCGCCGACGAAGCGTCGGAAGTTTTGCAGTTCAACCGCGCGTTGCTGCAAGGCGCGATCGAAAACATTACCCAGGGCATCAGCGTGGTCGACCAGTCCTTGAAACTGGTGGCCTGGAACCGTCGCTACCTGGAACTGTTCAACTATCCGGACGGCTTGATCAGCGTTGGCCGGCCGATTGCCGACATCATTCGCCACAACGCCGAACGCGGCTTGTGCGGCCCCGGCGAAGCGGAAGTCCACGTCGCCCGTCGCCTGCACTGGATGCGCCAGGGGCGCGCCCACACTTCCGAGCGACTGTTCCCCAACGGCCGGGTGATCGAGCTGATCGGCAACCCGATGCCCGGCGGCGGTTTCGTCATGAGCTTCACCGACATCACCGCGTTCCGCGAAGCCGAGCAGGCCCTGACTGAAGCCAACGAAGGGCTGGAGCAACGGGTCAGCGAGCGGACTCAGGAACTGTCGCAACTCAACGTCGCGTTGACCGAAGCCAAGGGCAATGCCGAGGCGGCCAACCAGTCCAAGACCCGCTTCCTCGCCGCCGTCAGTCACGACCTGATGCAGCCGTTGAACGCGGCGCGGCTGTTCTCCGCCGCCCTCTCCCACCAGGACGACGGCCTGAGCGGCGAAGCGCAGAAACTGGTGCAGCACCTCGACAGTTCGCTGCGTTCGGCGGAAGACCTGATCAGCGACCTGCTGGACATTTCCCGCCTGGAAAACGGCAAGATCAACCCGGATCGCAAGCCGTTCGCGGTCAATGAGCTGTTCGATATTCTCGGCGCGGAGTTCAAGGCGCTGGCCCAGGAACAGGGCCTGAGCTTCCGGGTACGCGGCAGTCAGTTGCGCATCGACAGCGACATCAAGTTGCTGCGGCGGATTCTGCAGAATTTCCTCACCAACGCTTTCCGCTACGCAAAAGGCCCGGTGCTGCTGGGCGTGCGTCGACGAAAAGGCGAAATCTGTCTGGAAGTATGGGATCGCGGGCCAGGGATTCCGGAGGACAAACAGCAAGTGATCTTCGAGGAATTCAAACGCCTCGACAGCCACCAGACCCGCGCCGAAAAAGGTCTGGGCCTGGGCCTGGCGATCGCCGATGGCCTGTGCCGCGTGCTCGGCCATACCTTGCGCGTGCGCTCATGGCCGGGGCGTGGCAGCGTGTTCAGTGTTCGCGTGCCGTTGGCCAAAGCGCAGACCGTGCAGCCACCAGCGGCGGTGGAAATCAATGGCAAATTGCACAGCGGCGCGCAGGTGCTGTGCATCGACAACGAAGACAGCATTCTGATCGGCATGAACAGCCTGCTCACGCGCTGGGGCTGTCAGGTCTGGACCGCGCGCAACCGCGAAGAATGCGCGGCGCTGCTCGACGACGGCGTGCGGCCACAATTGGCATTGGTGGACTATCACCTGGATCATGGCGAAACCGGCACCGATCTGATGGCCTGGTTACGCACAAGGCTGGGCGAGCCGGTGCCCGGCGTGGTGATCAGCGCCGACGGACACCCGGAAACCGTGGCGCAGGTTCATGCAGCGGGACTGGATTATCTGGCCAAACCGGTAAAACCGGCGGCGTTGCGGGCGTTGTTGAGTCGCTATTTACCGCTCTAGCAGAGCGGCTTATTCAGGCAGTTCGACCAAGCCGTCGGCATCGGTCATTGCGCGTTCCAGCAGATCCGCCGGCAGACTTTTGCTGGCTCGCGCGCCGAGCAACTTGAGCTGTTCGCTGCGGCTGACCAGGTTGCCGCGCCCTTCTGTCAGCTTGTTTCGCGCTGCGCTGTAGGCTTTGTCCAGTTGCTGCAAGCGATTGCCGACTTCGTCCAGATCCTGAATGAACAACACGAACTTGTCGTACAGCCAGCCGGCACGCTCGGCGATTTCCCGGGCGTTCTGGCTCTGGCGCTCCTGCTTCCACAGGCTGTCGATGACTCGCAGTGTCGCCAGCAATGTGGTCGGGCTGACGATCACGATGTTGCGGTCGAAAGCTTCCTGGAACAGCGCCGGTTCGGCTTGCAGCGCAGCGGAAAACGCCGCTTCGATGGGCACGAACAGCAAGACGAAATCGAGACTGTGCAAGCCTTCCAGACGCTTGTAATCCTTGCCGGCCAGGCCTTTGACGTGGCTGCGCAAGGACAGCACGTGCTGTTTCATGGCGATCTGGCCGATGGCCTCGTCGTCGGCAGCCACGTACTGCTGATACGCGGTGAGGCTGACCTTGGAGTCGACCACCACCTGCTTGTCGCCCGGCAGGTAAATGATCACGTCCGGCTGGAAACGCTCGCCGTCCGGGCCCTTGAGATTGACCTGGGTCTGGTACTCGCGGCCCTTCTCCAGCCCGGCATGCTCAAGCACGCGTTCAAGAATCAGCTCGCCCCAGTTGCCTTGGGTTTTCTGGCCCTTCAAGGCGCGGGTCAGGTTAGTCGCTTCGTCGCTCAGGCGCAGGTTCAGTTGCTGCAGACGCTCCAGTTCCTTGGCCAGCGAAAAACGCTCGCGGGCTTCGGCCTGATAGCTTTCCTCGACGCGTTTTTCGAACGACTGGATGCGCTCCTTCAACGGGTCGAGCAATTGACCGAGGCGTTGCTGGCTGGTTTCGGCGAAGCGTTGTTCGCGCTCATCGAAGATCTTGCCGGCCAGTTCGGCGAACTGGGCACGCAGCTCGTCTCGGGAACCTTGCAGGTCATCCAGACGTTGTTGATGGCTTTCCTGTTGCTCGCGCAATTCGGCATTCAGCGAAGCCGCCTGGGCGTCCAGGCGCCGCAATTCGGCTTCCTTGTTGGCGCGTTCGATGTTCCAGGCGTGGGCGGCGTCACGGGCGTCATCGCGCTCGATCTGCAACAGCTCGACCTCTCGGCGCAGGGCCGCGAGATCCGCTTGTTTGGAGGCGTTGGCCTGGCCGAGGTCGGCGATTTCATCGCGACTGGCTTCGAGCTGTGCAGTGAGGCCGTCCTGGGCCATCTGCGCCATGGCCAGCCGCTCCTCGAGCAACGCGACTTCAGACTGGTTCTGACTGGCCCGACGTTGCAGTTGCCAGGCCAGTGCCAGCAGCGGCACGGCCGCGCCTGCCAGCCCCAGCAGGATGCTGGTCAAGTCCATCGCCATAGTGATTCCCGCCGATCCGATAAAGCCTGAAGGTTAACCAAGGCGCCAGGTCTTGGACAGCTCAGTCTTCGATCAGGCCGAGTTCCTGCTGCGCGCGTCGGTCACCGGCGCGGGCGGCCTGACGCAGCAGATCCTGGCCGATGCGACGATCCCGGGCATTGCCGCACTCACGGCACATCAACTGGCCGAGACGACTCTGCGCCGCGACCACCCCTTCCCGGGCCGGTTGCTTGAGCAGGCGGCCGGCGAGGTGCTTGGCATTCTGGCTGTCGCCCAGACGCGGGCTGTCCAGCAGCCATTCGGCCACGCGCACGGAGAATCGCTTGGGAGCGGTAACACGAGGGGGTTGGGAGGTAACAGATTCTGGAGCTGAACGAAACTTCATAACGCACTGTGGGGCAGATCGGAAGGCGCGCCACTCTACTCTTTTTTTCGCACAGGTAAAGTCGAAAAAAACCCGGCACGCCCGTGCTAGAGCAAGCGCTCGGGACAATCCACAGAAGCTGTGGATAACTCAGTGGACAACCGTCCTCCAGCCGCCGCAAAGCCTTGTGGAATGGGCCTCGCAGTCAAACTGACGATTTTTTCACCAGTTAAAAAAAGCGATGTTTTTCATTGACTTAAACTTTCGATGCAGGCAGCCATCGGGGTCAGGATCGTTGTGACAGCGTCGTTACAGTCTGCGCAACTAATGTGCACAAGTACCTGTTACGCGGTTATATCGATGCGCCTTTTCGGGTCGTTTTGGCATTCGGGCTGGGGATAAGCCCCTGCGCCGAGCTTCAGCGCCGGTCATGTCGTGGCGACCGACGGTCATGATATGAGCCAGATCGGGGCAGGCTCCGGGCCTGGGCAATGTTTCTTGATTTTTTTTGATCAGCGGGTTTGCCTTCCGGGGATCGTTCCGTTAGTATCCGCGGCGTTAGTACCAAGCTGAAAGTCAATTCCGGTCGAACACACCCCACGGTCAGCCTTCTCTCACAGAAGCCTCCACCGACAAAAGCGGGACCGACCCCTCGATGGTTTCCAGGTAAATCTTGCGACGACACAGCCTTTGAATCGAATGCAAAGGGTGTTGCGAAGAGCACTTACTCTGACCGAACCAACCTGCAAATTGATCAGGATCTTCACCCCGGGCCCAGAACCTCTGCCCTCGATGTGTTGCCTGTCCTCCTAAGTACCTACCTGCCAGCCCAAGCGCGCCAACTTTTATAGCGCTCGAACTGGCTGCCTTGTTCCAGTCGGGTTCTTCGTTCGACCAATGGTGGTTGACGTTACTGGAACGTTTTAACGTTGCACGGTTCTTATCCGTGTCATTTGTAGGAACACCTAATAACTATGTCGACTCAAATCCAGACTCAGGATGCCATTCGCACCCTAACCAACGCTTTTGCTCCAATGAACTGCCTGATCATGGCCGCTCGCAAAGGCTGCTTCAGCTTCACCGTGGTCAATGAACACGGGATCGCCCGCCACAGCGAGCGTCTGTACCCCGATCAATACTCCAGCGCCGAACCGCTGCAGGCCGTGATTGATCGCACCCGTCAGGCATTGATCGCCTGAGAGGCCGAAATGGCTGCAAAAGCAAAAGCCCCGCTGAAAATGCGGGGCTTTTTATTGCCCGATGTTTCACTTTTCCCACTTTCTGCCTAATCACTAACCGATATAACGGTTATAACGCCTCGCCGGAAATATTTTAAAAACAGGCCTTTACGTCGCGAATATGACACTACACTTCAACTCAAGCGGCGTGATCCGCTTCCGGCGAGCCTGAGTCGATCCACAGCTGCCAAGCTCCCCTTCAGGTCTCGCCGCCCGATAACAAGATCCGAGGGTTTTATGGGTATCGCTGCCAGCGAACTGTGCCGCTACGTGATCCGTCCTACGCTGATTTACCTGGGACGTCACTGCGCAACTGCCGAATCCCTGCTGCTGGGCATTGCCGCCAGCCAGTCTGCCCTCGGTTCCGCCCTGCATGACCGCCGTGGCCACGGCCTGTACCGGATCGCCGAACACCGTCACCAGGCGCTCTGGGATCATTACCTGGCGCTGGATCCGGAACGCGCCAGCCTGGTTCGCGGACTCGCCAGCCAGCATGCGTTCCTCAGCGGCCCGCATCTGGAACTGACCGTCAACCTGCGTTACGCCACAGCCATTGCCTGGCTGCTGGTGGAAGAACAAAACCCCGTCCTCCCCGAGCCGGACGATCTGCTGGGCATGGCGCGCATCTGGCGTCAGACCTTCCAGCCTCAAGGTCGTCTGCGTGACTTCACCTGCGCCTGGCAAACCTGTGTTTCACCACTGAATCAGGTCGCTTGCTGACCCGCCGGTTTCGCAACATCGTCCATCAGGTGGCGAATCTGGTCGGATTGTCCTACAAAACCGCTCTAACTCAAGGCATACGGACTATAGCGCTGGGACGAAAATGTTGGTAATTTTCGCCCCGGTGATCACCAGGAGTTCTAATAATGAAAAAAGTCATGCTCAAAACCACCCTTAGCCTTGCCGTAACCGTGGCATCCACCCAGATCTTCGCAGCTGGCTTTGCCATCAACGAACACAGCATCAGCGGGATGGGGACTGGGTACGCCGGGCGATCTTCTTCTGCCGACGACGCAAGCACTGTTTATGGCAACCCTGCCGGCATGTCGCGCATCACGCGCGAACAAGTCACTGGCGGCGTTGCATTCCTCGACGCAAAAACCGATATCAATGACGCCAGCTCCAGCCCGAACGGCGGCAGCAACAAAGGCGACATGGTGCCCTTCACCTCCGTACCTATGGGCTACTACGTCAAGCCGATCGACGAGCATTGGGCATTCGGCCTGGGTGTGTACGTTCCCTTCGGCCTGATCACCGACTACGAAAACGGCTTTGCCGGCCGTTACTTCGGCAGCAAGTCCGAAGTCCAGGTCATCACCTTCCAGCCGACTGTCAGCTACAAATTCAACGACGTGGTGTCGATCGGTTTCGGTCCGACCATCAACCGCATCGACGGTGCGCTGGAATCCAACCTGTCGATCACTCAGGCTGCGCCGGACGGCAAGGTCAAGATCAAGGGTGACGACACCGCACTGGGTTACAACATCGGCGTTCTGGTCCAGGCTACCGACACCACTCGCCTGGGTCTGACCTACCACTCGAAAGTTGACTACAAGCTCGAAGGCAACACCAAGGTCAACTACGGTGTACTGGGCGCGATCGGCCTGGGTGCGAACCAGAAATACGATGCTTCGCTGAAGATCACCACGCCTGAATCCGTGGACTTCTCGGTCACTCAGGCGATCAACGACCGCTGGAACGTCTACGCCGGTACCACCTGGACCCGCTGGAGCCAGCTGGAAAAGATCACCGTCAAGAACTCCGGCGTACAGCCTCTGCTGGCTGGACAGTTCGGCGAAATCACCGAAGAACAGAACTGGCACGACACTTGGGCTTACGCCATCGGTACGTCCTACCAGCTGAACAAGGAATGGGTACTGCGTACCGGTCTGACGTTCGACCAGTCGCCGACCAACAACGTCGACCGTTCGCCACGCATCCCGACCGGCGACCGGACCATCTTCAGCATCGGTGCCGGCTGGAGCCCGACCGAAGACCTGACCATCGACGTCGCCTACTCGTACCTGAAGGAAGAGAAGGTCAACATCCGCAACGAAAACGATCGTGGCCAGAGCTACAACTCGCAATATGAAAACTCGGCAAACGGCTTCGGTGTCGGCGCAACCTACCGCTTCTGATGCTGTACGGCGAGGCTGAGCTCTTTACCATTTGAGGCCTCGCCCACTAAAAAGCCCCGCTCTCTTCACAGAGGCGGGGCTTTTTATTGCGCGTCGATCAGGGTTTCAGCGGTTTGGAGGCAATGGCTTTCTCGATGGCCGCCAGAAACTCCGGATCATCCGGTTTGGTCAGGCTGGAAAAATTGGCGATCACCTTGCCCTGGCGGTCGATGACGTATTTGTAGAAATTCCACTTCGGTGCGCTGCTTTGTCTGGCCAGCACCTGAAACATGTGAGTGGCATCGTCACCCCGGACCTTCTGTGGCTCGGTCATGGTGAACGTCACTCCGTAGTTGGCGTAACAGACCTTGGCGGTCTCGGCGCTGTCCTTGGACTCCTGCTTGAAGTCATTGGAGGGCACGCCGAGCATTTCCAGGCCCTGGGCCTTGTAGCGCTGATTGAGCGCTTCGAGCCCCTCGAACTGCGGCGCGAAACCACAGAAGCTGGCGGTGTTGATCACCACCAGCGGTTTGTCGGCGTAGCGCTGACACAGGTCGATGGATTCCTTGGCCCGCAACTTGGGCAACGAACCTTGCAACAGATCCGGACAGTCCGCCGCCTGGGCCAGTCCGGTCAACGCCATCAGCAACGCGGGAACAGCACACCAGCGCTTGAGCATGTCGGGCATCCTTGAGCAATCGTCAGACCTCGACGTTACTCGCCCTCCCGCCGGTCTAGCAAGCGCCCATGCCCAATTGCATCAGCGCCAGCCCGCCCTGATGCCACCCCCACCACACCAGCGCCAGCAGCGCGGCGCCAAGTGCGGTGATGACGATCTGCGGCCAGTAACGGTTCATGCAGCGCTCGCACGCGGTTGCAGGCGCTCGACCGGACGCTCGCGCACCGGCCAGTTCAGCGCAGCTGCCAGCAGGCTCAAAAGAATCGCCACTTGCCAGATCAAGTCATAACTCCCGGTCCGGTCATACACCACCCCGCCCAGCCAGCCGCCAAGGAACGAACCCAACTGATGGAACAGGAACACGATCCCACCGAGCATGGACAGGTTTCGCACGCCAAACAAGGTCGCCACCGTACCGTTGGTCAACGGCACCGTCGACAGCCACAGGAAGCCCATGGCCATGCCGAACAGATAGGCCGAAGTCGTCGTCACCGGCAGCCACAGGAACAGCACGATCACCACGGCGCGCAGCAGATAGAGTCCGGTCAGCAGACGCGGCTTGGACATGCGCCCACCGAGCCAACCGGCGGTGTAAGTGCCGAAGATGTTGAACAGACCAATCAACGCCAGCACAGTGGTGCCGACGCTGGCCGGCAGGTGCTGATCGACCAGATACGCCGGCAGGTGGACGCCGATGAACACCACCTGAAATCCGCAGACGAAAAAACCAAACGCCAGCAGCCAGAACCCGGAATGCGAGCAGGCCTCACGCAGGGCTTCGGACAGGGTTTGTTCATGGCCGAGCACCGGCAGCGGTTTGTCCTTGAGCATGCTCACCAGCGGCACGATCAGCGCCACCAGCAGGCCCAGCACCAGCAATGCCGCCGACCAGCCGAGCCAGCCGATCAGCCCGAGGGTGCCCGGCAGCATGGCGAACTGGCCGAAAGAACCGGCAGCACTGGCGATGCCCATGCCCATGCTGCGTTTTTCCGGCGGCACAGCGCGGCCGACCACGCCGAGGATGACCGAGAACGAGGTGCCGGACAGACCGATGCCGATCAGCAGACCGGCGCTCAAAGACAGGCCCAGCGCGGTTTCCGACAGGCCCATGAACACCAGGCCCAAGGCGTAGAGCACACCGCCGATCAACACCACTTTTGCCGCGCCGAAGCGGTCGGCCAGTGCGCCGGTAAACGGTTGCGCCAGACCCCAGATCAGGTTCTGCAAGGCGATGGCGAAGGCGAACACCTCACGGCCCCAGCCGAACTGGGCGCTCATCGGCGACAGAAACAAACCGAAGCCGTGCCGCACGCCCAACGACAACGCCAGAATCAGCGCACTCCCCAGCAACACCCAACCGCACGTACGCCACATCGAACTCATTGTTATTCTCCAGTCGCGGGTATATACCCGCTTAGATTCGGAAAAAACCGGCCCTCAGGCCAGTTCATCCAACAGCCGCAGCAAGGTTTCACGCTTCTCGGCACCCAGTCGGTCGATCAACCGCTGCTGCGCCGCTTCCCAGGCCGGCAGGGCCGCTGCGAGGCGTTGCGCACCGGTTTCGGTGAGCCGGACGATGCGATTGCGCATGTCCTCGCCCTCGGCCAGCGCCACCAGCCCCTCGCCTTCCAGCACCCGCAGATTGCGCCCGAGGGTACTGCGATCCAGCCCCATCGCTTCGGCCAGTTCGGAAATGCTCGGCTGATCCAGCCGCTGCAGATTGCACAGCAAAGAATACTGGGCAACGTTGATCCCGAAGCCGTCGAGAGCGCCGTCGTAATGCCTGCTGACGCCACGGGCGGCGCGTCGCAGATTGGTGCACAAACACTGAGAAGGAAGCATGATGCGTGTATATACCCGCGACTGTGTTAAATCAAGTTACAGATCAAAGTTACTTATCAAAACAAGGCCAGCCCGACCAGCACTGACATCTCCAGCAATTCCAGCAAGGCACCGGCCGTATCACCGGTGGTTCCGCCCAGTCGCCGCACCATCAGATGCCGTAGCCAGATAAACACGACGACCGCCAGCAGCAACGCCACGACGGCGTTGAACCCGGCGATCACCATGCACGCTGCCGCACTCACCGCCAGCACCTGCCAACCCGTCTTGCGCGGCAGATGATCGGCCAGCGCCTGCCCCAATCCGCCGGCCCGGACATAGGTCGTGGTGAGGAACAACGCGAGCAGCGCCGCTCGCCCGATCAGCGGCACGATGATCAACGCCATGCCCTGCTGTCGTTCGATCAAGGCCAGCAATGCGGCGAACTTGAGCAGCAACACCAGCACCAGCGTCACCACCGCGATCGGCCCGCTGCGCGGATCTTTCATGATCGTCAGCGTGCGTTCACGATCACCGAAACCGCCGAGCCACGCGTCGGCGCTGTCCGCCAACCCATCGAGGTGCAACGCGCCGCTGAGCAGCACCCAAACCGTCAGCAACAACGCGGCATGCAACAGCAATGGCGCGCCGGCCAACGCAATGTTCAGCGCCCAGAGAATCACGCCGAACAGCAAACCCACCAGCGGATAAAACAGCAGCGAGCGCCCGAGTTGTTCAGGTGCCGGCATGCCCGGCAGACGAATCGGCAAGCTGCTGAGAAATTGCAGGGCGATCCAAAGGGGCAGCATGTCAGCGCACTTCCCTGAGCGAACCGTCGGCCTCGACGATCAGCGAAAACAGCGCGCCATGGCCGACTTCGACATTGAGCAGTTGTTCACGGGGCAAACCACGAGCCCGCGCCAATAGCAGACGCATGACGCCGCCATGGCTGACCAGCAACACCCGCTCACCCGCGTGCGCCGCGTGCAGTCGCATCACCGCCGCCAGCACCCGTGCCGAAAAATCACTGACCGGCTCACCCTGCGGCGGGGTAAACCCATACGGATCCGCCCAGAACAAACCCAGCGCCTCGGCGCCGGTTTCCATCAGTGCCGCCGCACTCTGCCCTTCCCAGGCACCGAAATGCAGCTCCTGCAGATTCTTCTCCAGAGTTACCGGCAGATCCCGCTGCGCGCTCAACGCTTCAGCAAACCGCGCGCAACGCTGCAACGGCGAGCTGACCAGCCGATCCCACGGCCCCTGCCCGCTGACCGCCTCGCGCATCTGCGCCCAGCCTTTTTCGGTCAGCGCATCGTCGAGGCTGCCGCGCAAGCCGCCGCCGAGCTCGGTTTCACCGTGGCGCAGCATATCCAGACGCAAGGTCATGCCGGACGATCCGCCACCGCCGCTTCGGCGAAGGTCGCCATCTGCCCGTGCAGGTCGCAGGCCAGACGCAACAACGGCACCGCCAGCGCCGCGCCACTGCCCTCGCCCAGACGCAGGCCCAGTTCCAGCAGCGGTTCGGCGCCAAGGGTTTCCAGCACATGACGATGGCCAGGCTCGGCGCCGCGATGGCCGAACAGCAGCCATTCACGGCAGGCAGGATTCAGCCGCACCGCCACCAGCGCCGCGACGGTGCAGATGAAACCGTCCACCAGCACCGCCACGCCTTCCTGAGCGCAAGCCAGAAACGCACCGACCAAAGCCGCAATCTCGAAGCCGCCGAGATTGAACAAGGTCTGCAATGCATCACCACGTTGCGCAGCGTGCAGGGCCAGCGACCGCTCGATCACCTGCGCCTTGTGGCTGACACCTTCGGCATTCAGCCCGGTGCCGGGGCCGGTCAGATGCGCCACCGGGCAATCGAGCAGCGCACAGGCCAGCGCACTGGCAGCCGTGGTATTGCCGATGCCCATCTCACCGCCAATGAACAATTGCGCGCCCGCCGCTTTCGCCCGCAGCACGCTGTCGCGACCGCCCTGCAAGGCGAGTTCGCCCTGGGCCTGAGTCATCGCCGCGCCCTTGGCGAAATTCGCAGTGCCCGGGCCGATGTTCAGGTGACGCACACCCGGCAGGTTCAGCGACGGGGTCACGGTGCCCAGATCCAACACTTCCAGCTGCGCGCCGAGTTGCCGCGCCAGCACGCTGATCGCCGCGCCGCCGCTGACAAAGTTCAGAAGCATCTGCCCGGTGACCTCCTGCGGAAATGCGGAAACCCCTTCGTCGACAACGCCGTGATCGCCGGCAAAAATCGCGATCCAGACCTGATCGAGTGTCGGCTTGATCCGGCCCTGCAATCCGGCCAGTTGCACTGCCACCGATTCAAGTTGTCCGAGAGAGCCGGCGGGTTTGGTCAATTGCTGCTGACGCGCCGCCGCGTTTTCAACGGCGTCCGTATCCACCGGTTTGCACGGGTTCAGCCACCAGGCTTGGGTCATAACGCAGGTCCTTTCAGAGTCAGGGGCAGGCCGGCAACCGTCAGGACGACTCGCTGACAACGCTCGGCCAGAGCTTGATGCAGCCAACCGGCTTCATCGACGTAGCGGCGAGTCAATTCGCCCAGCGGCACGACACCCATTCCGGTCTCGTTGCTGACAAAAATGATTTCACCCGGCAGCGACGCCAGGCATTCCAGCAGGGCCTCGCGCTCGGCGGCGAGGCGTTCGGCGTCTTCGAGCATCAGCAGATTGGTCAGCCACAGCGTCAGGCAATCCACCAGCAGGCAACGCTCGGGACCGGCGGTTTCGCGCAGTACACGGGCCAGTTCCAGCGGCTCTTCGATCAACGCCCATTCGGCGGGACGTCGCGCGCGATGATGGGCGACGCGCTCATTCATCTCGCCGTCGAGCGGCTGGCTGGTGGCGATGTACGTCACGGCCAGCGCGCTGTCAGTGGCGAGCTTTTCGGCCAGGCGACTTTTGCCAGAGCGCGCGCCGCCGAGGATCAACTGGAGCATGGGGAGATTCCACAGAGTTCACGTAACAGCCCGGTATCCAGGTGCTTCTCCACCAGATCCGCCAGCCGCTCGATATCGCGTTCGCGCAGGCCGTGGTAATCCACCTCCTGCACGTCATTCAGACCAGCCCAGCGCAATAGCGCGGCACTGGCCGCCGGCGATTCGAACAGGCCATGCAGGTAGGTGCCGAAAATCTGCCCGTCGGGACTTTGCGCGCCGTCGCAGCGGCCGTCGTCCAGATGCACAGCAGCATTTTCCAACGCAGATCCTGTCGTCACGCCGGCATGAATTTCGTAGCCACTGACCTCGGCACCTTCCAGCGCCAGACGCCCGCGCACGTTGCGCAACTGTTTCTCGGCTTCGAGCTGCGTTTCAAACGCCAGCAATCCCAGACCGGCGCTGGAACCCGGCGCGCCTTCAAGGCCCAGCGGATCGTGAACCTGCTCGCCGAGCATTTGCAGACCGCCGCAAATCCCGAGCACCTTGCCGCCGTAACGCAGGTGACGGCGGATGGCGGTTTCCCAGCCATTGGCGCGCAGATACGCCAAATCGCTACGAACGCTTTTCGAGCCCGGAAGAATGATCAGATCGGCCGGTGGAATCGCCTGCCCCGGGCCGATGAATTGCAGATCCACCTGCGGATGCAGACGCAGCGGATCGAAATCGGTGTGGTTGCTGATACGTGGCAGCACCGGCACTACAACTTTCAAGACTTGCTCGGCCTTGTCGGTCTGGCGCTGGTCGATACCGTCCTCGGCTTCCAGATGCAGATCCATCACATACGGCAGCACGCCCACCACCGGTTTGCCGGTGCGCTGTTCCAGCCAGTCGAGACCCGGTTGCAGCAAGGCGATGTCGCCGCGAAAACGGTTGATGATGAAGCCTTTGACCCGTGCCTGTTCGCTCGGTGACAGCAATTCCAGCGTGCCCACCAGATGGGCAAACACGCCGCCGCGATTGATGTCGGCGATCAACAGCACCGGGCAATCCACCGCTTCGGCGAAGCCCATGTTGGCGATGTCGCCGGCACGCAGATTGATCTCTGCCGGCGAACCCGCGCCTTCGACCATCACCAGCGGATAGGCGGCGCTCAAGCGCTCGTGGGAAGCGAGCACGGCCTGCATGGCGATGGCTTTGTAGTCGTGATAGGCGACAGCGTTCATGCTGGTGACCGCGCGGCCGTGGATGATGACCTGGGCGCCGGTGTCGCTGTTGGGTTTGAGCAGCACCGGGTTCATGTCGGTGTGCGGTTCGAGAAACGCCGCCTGGGCCTGCACCGCTTGCGCGCGACCGATTTCGCCGCCGTCGGCAGTCACTGCGCTGTTGAGCGCCATGTTCTGCGGTTTGAACGGCACCACGGCAACGCCCTGACGGGTTGCCCAGCGGCAGAGCGCCGTCACCAGCGTGCTTTTGCCGGCGTCGGAGGTGGTGCCCTGCACCATTAATGTGGTCATGCGGGTTTTTCCTTGGAGCAATGCTGGGCGAACGCTTGCAGGGCCTGCTCAAGGCGCGCCTCGTCGGCGGCATCGGCGGGCAGCCCGAATCGCAGGCTGCTGTTGTGCGCGAACAGGCGCAGGAGAATGCCGCGTCGGGCCATGAATTCGTGCAACGCGGCGGCCTGTTCGGTGATCAGCCACTGAAACAGCGAGCAACCGCCCTGCGGCTTGAAGCCGTGACGTTCGAGCAGCGCCGCCAGCCGTTCGCTGGCCTCGTCGCTGCGGATCCGCTGGCGAGTATGGCCTTCGGTGTCGTGCAGACAAGCCTGCCCCAGCACGCGAGTCGGCCCGCTGACAGCCCATGGCCCGACCTGTTCGGCCAGCAACCGGAGCAACTTGCGCTCGGCCAGCACGAACCCCAGCCGCACACCGGCCAGACCGAAAAACTTGCCGAACGATCGCAGCACGATCAAACCCACTTGATGCGCATGCGGGGCGAGACTCAGCTGCGGCGTGTTGTCCATGAACGCTTCATCGACCACCAGCCAGCCGCCGCGCTGGGCCAGCCGTGCGTGCCAGTCGAGCAGGCGCGCCGGGGTCAGGTTCAGGCCCGTTGGATTGTTCGGATTGACCACCACCAGCACGTCGAGGCTGTCGAGAAAGAAATCGACTTCCTGCTCCAGCACCTCGCGCACGATATAGCCGCTGCGCCGCCAGGCTTCGGCGTGCTCGGCGTAACACGGCGACAGCACGCCGACCTTGCCGGCCCGGCGCAATCGCGGCAGCAGCTGAATGGCCATCTGCGAACCGGCCACCGGCAGCACCTGGCTGGCGCCGTAGTAATCGCAGGCGGCCTGCTCCAGACCGTCATCGTTTTCCGGCAAACGTGCCCAGGCCCGCAGCGGAATGTCCGGGACCGGAAACGGCCACGGCGCCAGTCCCGTGGACAGGTCAAGCCAGTCTTCTTCCGCGATGCCGTATTCGAGCGCCGCCCTGCGCAACCGGCCACCGTGCTCAAGCATAGAATTCAGCCCCCACGCAGAGAATCAGCAGCCATAACCATACCCCGCGCTGGACCAATTGCCAGCCACGATCAATGGAATCGGCATCCGCCGGTGCGCCCTCGCCCAGTTGCGGACGCTCGTGCAGCTCGCCGTGGTAAATCGCCGGCCCGCCAAGCTCGACGCCCAAGGCACCTGCGCCGGCAGCCATCACCGGGCCGGCGTTGGGGCTGTCCCATTTCGGCGCCTGGGTGCGCCAGCATTTCAACGCGAGTCGGGTCTTGCCCAGCAGCGCGTAGGTCAACGCCACCAGCCGCGCAGGAATGTAGTTGAGGACGTCGTCGATTTTTGCCGCCGCCCAGCCGAATCGCTCAAAGCGTTCGTTGCGATAGCCCCACATCGCGTCGAGCGTATTGCTCAGACGATAGAGCACCACGCCCGGCGCACCGGCCACGGTAAACCAGAACAGCGCGGCGAACACCGCATCGCTGCCGTTTTCCAGCACCGATTCGGTGGCGGCGCGGGCGACGGCCGTGCTGTCCAGCTCATCGGTCTGACGACTGACCAGATACCCGACGCGCTTGCGTGCCTCTTCCAGATCATCGGCGCGCAGGGCCTTGGCCACCGGCTCCACGTGCTCACCCAGGCTGCGCATGCCGAGGGCGCAATACAGCGCAAGAATCTCGACGATCCAGCCCACATACGGCGCCCAGGAAAACGCGGTGGCCAGCAAGGTCAGCGGCAACACCGCAATCACCCACGCGGTGACACCATGGCTGCGCCAGCCGCGACCAGCGCTATTGAAACGTTGTTCGATGCGTCCGGCGAAATTGCCGAACGCCACCAGCGGATGCCAGCGTTTCGGTTCACCCAGCAGCGCATCCAGCGCAACCGCGGCGACACTCAACAACGCCACACTCATTGACTCACTCCCCAAAAATTTTCATACAGCAGCTCATTGAGCGGACGTGCCTGTGCCCACCCTTCGAGTACCAGCATCGGCGCCGGATAGAATTCCTTGACCGGCCCCAGACAAAGCACCGCCAGCGGCTTGGCCCCGGCCGGCAGTTTCAGCAGACCGGCCAGCGCCTGCGGTTCGAACAGCGACACCCAGCCCATGCCCAGGCCTTCGGCGCGCGCGGCGAGCCACAGGTTCTGGATTGCGCAGGACAGCGACGCCATGTCCATTTCCGGCAGCGTGCGACGGCCGAAAATGTGTCGCTCGCGATCGTCCATCAAGGCCGCAACCAGAACCTCGGCGCAGTCATTGATGCCTTCGACCTTGAGCTTCATGAACTCGTCACTGCGCTCGCCGAGGGCTTCGGCGGTGCGCACGCGTTCTTCCTCAACAAGATTCTGGATCTGGCCACGCAAGGTGCGATCGCTGATACGGATGAAGCGCCACGGCTGCATCAGGCCGACACTCGGCGCCTGATGCGCGGCTTCAAGCAAGCGGCGCAGCAGTTCAGGCTCGACCGTGCCACCGCTGAAGTGGCGCATGTCGCGGCGTTCGGCGATGGCGCGGTAGACCGCTTCGCGCTCGGCGTCAGTGAAGGCGTTGTCGGTCATGGCACCAACAGCGCGGCAATCGCCGACGGATTCGACGGGAAATAGAAATGCACGTACGAGGCGGTCATCCGCCCTTCCCGGTAAACCGCTTCAGCCCCACGCCCGCCGTTGGGGCTGTGGCCACGGGCAATCGGCGTCAGTTCGGTGGTGGTCAGGGAATGGTGATAGGTGTGGCCACGCAACAGACCTTCCGGCAAGTCGACTTCTTGCAGCGCCAGCGCGGCGAGGCGTTTCTGCATCACGGCGTCGCCCCTCAACAGGCCGACCAAATCAGCGCGGGTGCCTTCGACATCGGTCAGTGAGTCGAGCAGATAAAGCATGCCGCCACATTCGGCGAGCAGCGGTTTGCCCGCCGCATGGTGTGCGCGGATCGCTTTGAGCATGTTGGCGTTCTGCGACAAGGCAACGTGGTGCAATTCCGGATAGCCACCGGGCAGGTACAAGCTGTCGGCATCGGGCAATTGCGTATCGCGGATCGGCGAGAAGAAACTCAATTCGGCGCCCATCGCCCGCAACAGATCGAGACTGGCGCCGTAGGTGAAGGCGAAGGCCTCGTCGCGGGCGACGGCAATTCGTACGCCTTCGAGCAGTTTTTTGGTCTCAATGATTTCTGGCGCGGCGAATTCCACGGCCGGTGGCAGCGCTACCTCGCAAGTGCCGGCCAGCGCTTCGGCGGCGGCGTCGAGGCGCACGTCGAGGTCATTGAGTTCGCTGGCCTGCACCAGACCGAGATGGCGGCTTGGCAGTTCGATCCCGGTTTCGCGGGACAACGCGCCGTACCAGCGCAGGCCTTCGGTGAGGCTGCCTTCGAGCAACTGAGCATGGCGCACGGTGCCGACCCGATTGGCCAGAACGCCGGCAAACGGCAAGTCCGGCTGATAGCGCGCCAGGCCCAGCGCCAGTGCGCCGAAGGTCTGAGCCATGGCCGTGCCGTCGATCACGCCGAGCACCGGCACGCCGAAATGCCGCGCCAGATCGGCGCTCGACGGTGTGCCATCGAACAACCCCATCACGCCTTCGATCAGGATCAGATCGGCTTCGGCGGCGGCTTCCCACAACAGGCGCCGACTTTCCTGTTCGCCGACCATCCACATGTCGAGTTGATAGACCGGCGCACCGCTGGCGCGCTCGAGGATCATCGGGTCGAGAAAATCCGGGCCGCACTTGAATACGCGGACCTTGCGCCCCTGATTGCGATGCAAACGGGCCAGCGCAGCGGTGACGGTGGTCTTGCCCTGACCGGAAGCCGGCGCGGCGATCAGTACCGCCGGGCAGTGACGTGGTTGATTCAAAGTTCGACGCCTTTCTGCGCTTTGATACCGGCCTGGAAGGCGTGTTTGATCATGCCCATTTCGGTGACGGTGTCGCCCATCTCGATCATTTCCGGCTTGGCAGCGCGGCCGGTGACGATCACGTGCTGCATCGGCGGACGCGCCTGCAGATCGCTGAGCACCTGATCCAGATCGAGGTAACCGTGCTTGAGAGCGATGTTCAGTTCATCGAGCACCACCAGACCGATCGACGGATCACGCAGCAGTTCGCGGGAGACTTCCCACGCGGCTTCGGCGGCGGCGATGTCACGCTGGCGGTCCTGGGTTTCCCAGGTGAAGCCCTCGCCCATCACATGAAAGCGCACTTGCTCGGGGAAACGGCGGAAGAACAATTCTTCACCGGTGCTGTTGCGGCCCTTGATGAACTGCACCACGCCGCACTGCATGCCGTGGCCCATGGCGCGGGCGAGCATGCCGAATGCCGAGCTGCTTTTGCCTTTGCCGTTGCCGGTCAGCACCAGCACCAGGCCGCATTCGTCCGGCGAATTGGCGATGCGCTCGTCGATCACGGCTTTTTTGCGCTGCATGCGCGCCAGGTGGCGCTCGTCGCGTTCGGGGGAATCAATCATGGGGGAGCTCTCCGTTGAGGCTGGATAACGGCGGGCAGGCACAAGAATAGACGGCAACAAGCCTGGCATCGCCCACCGTGATGCCGCTGGATGGATCAGGCCGGTCTCCGGGCTCATGAGCGGCTGGTGCCTGGCTGCGCGCCTTCCCGCTTTACGCAGTGGCATCAGACGCAGCTTTTACTCATTTACCGTTGCGGGGGCAGCGCCGGGATCGTGAGGTTCTTCGCTTGAAGACCCGCCTCACCGGCTTCCCTGTTTCACTCTGTCGACATGCGCCACAGAGCACCTGAAACAAGCCGCGAAGGTTAGAGGGTTGGGGGTGGAGCGTCAATTGAAGAGGGGCTTGTGCGGCTAATAACTGCCGCCGATCAATTAACTGACGCCAATCTTGTGCCACACTGTCAGCAGTGATATCAAAGAGCCATGCTTTTTGACTGCAGAGAGCACATCACAATAACAAGGGAGAGCACCATGCAAGGCATGATCATCAGCAATCCGCGGCTGGAATTCCTGCGCCCGGTGCTGGAACGCTGGTTTGACTGTATCGACCGCTACAACGCCGTGCGCGGCGACAACGACACCCCCTACTGGCACGACGAAAAAGCCAACCTCGGCCTGCTGTCCGCCGCTGCCTGGATGGCCGAATTGGTGACATTGCGCGACACCGCCACCCGCAAACAAAATGAAGAAGGCGAGCGCAATGCCCGCGCCGACCTGTTTATTGCCGGTGCCGAAGATCGCGCCTTCATTCAGGCGACCCAACGCTGGCCGCGCGTCACCAGCCTGAATCTGACGCAGGCCTTGGTGGATATCACCAGCGACGCCAAGCGCATCAGCTACGCCAGCGACCTGAAACTCGGCTGCCTGTTCGTCGCTCCACAAAAGGCCCAGCACAGCGCCAGCCCGGAAGAGTTGCAGGACATGGTCGACGACCTGCAGAAGGAACACACCTGCGCCGTCGCCTGGTACTTTCCCTACGCCTACCGCAAATTGCGCAGCGAAGCCGGCAACTATCACCCCGGTATCGCCGTGCTGTTCAAGGAGGCCCGCGGCTGAGGGTTGAACCATCGGGCTTGCGCGCTTCTCTATGATTAAGAATGCACTCATAGGGAAGATCAGCAATGCGCAAGCCCCAGCTCGTTTTCGTCATCGTGCTCGCCGGAGGGCTCGCCGCCTGTGGTGAATCCTCCAGCCTGCAAGTCTCCGACGGCACCGGCCCGTCACCCAAGTTGCCCGAACCGAACAAGACCCTGATCCCGACGGTGAATATCGCCCCGGCCATCGGCTGGCCGGCCGGCGCCAAACCAACGGCAGCGGCAGGTACTCAAGTGGCAGCCTTCGCGGAGAACCTCGATCACCCACGCTGGCTGTATGTACTGCCCAACGGTGACGTGCTGGTGGCGGAAACCAACGCCCCGCCCAAACCTGAGGACGGCAAGGGCATTCGCGGCTGGGTGATGAAGAAAGTCATGGGCCGTGCCGGTGCCGGCGTACCGAGCCCGAACCGCATCACCCTGCTGCGCGATGCCGATCATGACGGCGTGGCCGAGACCCGCACGGTGTTCCTGCAGAACCTCAATTCGCCGTTCGGCATGACCCTGGTCGGTAACGATCTGTACGTCGCCGATACCGATCGCCTGCTGCGCTTCAACTACGAACCCGGCGCGACCGAAATCAAGAGCCAGCCGATCAAGGTCGTCGATCTGCCGGGCGGGACGCTCAACCATCATTGGACCAAGAACGTCATCGCCAGCAAGGACGGCAGCAAGCTGTACGTCACCGTCGGCTCGAACAGCAACGTCGGCGAAAACGGCCTCGATCAGGAAGAAGGTCGCGCGGCGATCTGGGAAGTGGACCGCGCCACCGGCAATCACCGGATCTTCGCCTCGGGCATCCGCAACCCCAACGGTCTGGCCTGGGAGCCGCAATCTGGCGCGCTATGGACAGCCGTGAACGAGCGCGACGAAATCGGCAGCGATCTGGTGCCGGACTACATCACCTCGGTCAAGGACGGTGGCTTCTATGGCTGGCCGTTCAGCTATTACGGCCAGCACATCGACGTGCGCGTGGAACCACAGCGCCCGGACATGGTGGCCAAGGCCATCGCCCCCGACTACGCCGTCGGCCCGCACACCGCGTCACTGGGCCTGACCTTCGCCGAAGGCAATCGCCTGCCGGCGCAGTTCAAGGAAGGCGCATTCATCGGTCAGCACGGCTCATGGAACCGCAAGCCGCACAGTGGCTATAAGGTGATCTTCGTACCGTTCGCCGCTGGCAAGCCAAGCGGAAAGCCAGTGGATGTGCTGACCGGTTTTCTCGACAAGGACGAGAACGCTTTGGGTCGCCCGGTTGGCGTGGTGATCGACCAGCAAGGAGGGTTGCTGGTGGCGGATGACGTGGGTAACAAGGTGTGGCGGGTGTCAGCGACCCGCTAATGTATTGCAGGCATTAAAAAACCCGTGGGAGCCCTTCAGCTCCCACGGGTTTTTATGTATCCGGATTACGGGTTATGCGCCAGATGCTCTGGCTGCAGAACACGCTTGGCGCTCAGATAGGCTTTCTGCCAATACGCTTTCGACAGGCTATCCAGCTTCACCGTGCCGCCAGTGGCCGGCGCATGAACGAAGCGCCCTTCCCCGACGTAGATCCCCGCATGACTGACCTGAGAGCCGCCATTGGTGGCGAAGAAGATCAGGTCGCCGGTTTGCAGCCCTTCCTTGCCGACATTCGGCGCCTGCATGACGATCATCTCGCGGGTCGAGCGCGGCAGGCTGATACCGGCGGCATCACGGTAGACAAAACCGATCAAACCACTGCAATCGAAGCCCGAATCCGGTGTATTGCCGCCCCAGCGATAAGGCGTGCCCACCAGCCCGAGCGCGCGGAACAGCACGTCTTCGGCAGCGGGTGAAAAGGCCTGGGAGGATCCGAACACGATCGGAGCGCGAACCACCGGCGCAGGCGGCGGAGTGCGGCTGGCGCAAGCGCTGAGCAGCGCTGCGAAAAACATCAGGGCAAAGCGGGCCGACATCGTCATAAGCAGAACATCCTGATCTGGCTGCGGCTTTTACTGCCGATTCGACAGAAAACAAAACCGCCTGCGTTGGGACGCAGGCGGTTTGCCATCAATATAGATCAGGATTCTAGCGGCTACGCGGCAAACTTCAAGTAAGACTTTAACTTCACCTTGTAAAGTTTAAGTCTATTGCCCCTGAAGGACCGCTTGTCGCCACGAGCGTGGCGACAAAGGCGTGATTACTTGCGAGCGGTAACCACGGTTGGAGCGTTCGCCAAAGCACGTTTGGCTTCGATGAAGGTCTTGCTCCAGTAGCTGTCGCCCAGGCTGTCGATGCGAACACCGCCGCTGCGACGAGAGCTGGAATGGATGAACTGGTTGTCGCCCAGGTAGATCCCGGCGTGGCTCACACGACCGCGACGACCATTGGTGGCGAAGAACAGCAGGTCGCCCGGCTCGAGGTTGCTGCGCGAAACCAGCGGCGCATCAACGTTGATCATTTCGCGGGTGGAGCGCGGCAGGTTCATGCCGGCTTCTTCGCGGAACAGGTAGCCGATGAAACCGCTGCAATCGAAACCGGCTTCAGAGGTACCGCCGAAACGGTAACGGGTACCGATCAGGGACATGCCGCGTTCGAGGATGCTGTCGGCCAGAACCGGAAGCTGGTAAGGCTTCTTGCCGTTGAAGTCGGCGAGTTCTTTTTCGGTGTCCAGCTCTTCCTGGTAAATAACGGAAGACTGGGCGGTGGCAGAATTTTTAGCCTGTTGTTGCTGCTCTTGATTAACAGGTGAATGAGCAGCGCAACCGAACAACAGGGTGACGAGTGCGAGAGGCACGAGGGGTGCGAAGCGCTTTAGCATGGGCACGACCGTGGCTGATAGTTGTAAAGAAGCCGAGACTATGCCCGCTATCAGCCTCATTTGCAAATTCAATCGATCTTTTTGTGACTTCTCGGTTTCTCGTTAACATCTAAGCGCTTAAGCCTATTTGAATCGAGACGCAGCCTGTGCAACCCACAGGAAAGCGGGTTTTCTGGCGCCTGAAATATGCCGAAACCGGCTGAAAGCCCCGGTTTTACCAGCCCAGGGTTTCTTTCAGGAAGGGAATGGTCAGCTTGCGCTGAGCCTGCAAAGAGGCCTGATCAAGCTGCTCCAGCAGATCGAAAAGCGCGCTCATGCTGCGGGTACCGCGAGTCAAAATAAAATGCCCGACTTCATCGGTCAGGTGCAGACCACGGCGGGATGCGCGCAATTGCAGGGCACGCAACTTGTCTTCATCGGAGAGAGGACGCATCTGGAAGATCAACGCCAGGGTCAGGCGCGATTTCAGGTCGGCGAGTTTGATCGGCAGTTCACGCGGCGAGGTCGAGGCAGCGATCAGCAGACGCCGGCCGCTGTCACGCAGACGGTTGAACAGATGAAACATCGCCTCTTCCCAGTCCGCCTTGCCGGCAATCACCTGCAAGTCGTCCAGACAGACCAGTTCGTACTGTTCGAGGTTGTCGAGAATTTCGATGCCGCGATCCATCAACTCGGCCAGCGGCAGGTACACCGCCGGTTCCCCCATCTGTTCGAAGCGCAGGCACGCGGCCTGCAACAGATGCGTACGCCCTACCCCGTGCTTGCCCCACAGATAGATCAGGCTTTCGGTCCAGCCAGCGTCGGCTTCGCATAGACGCTCGACATAGCCGAGTGCAGCGGCATTGGCGCCTGGGTAGTAGTTGATGAAGGTGGCGTCGTCACGCAGACGCACACCTAGGGGCAGCTGAATCGGTTTCATGCTGACTGAACAGTTCCCAAGGAACCGTTAGTGGCCTCTGTGTAAAGTGAGCGAAGTTTATACCCGTGAAGCGGAGCGCACAATGCGACAGACCCCAAGCAAAATCAAAGGTTTGCGTTAACGTGCTGGTTTTATGACAGTTTCTTTGGCGCCATGGCCTGCATGAGACGGGCCAACCCGGCAATCCACCGGGCAGCCCGCGTGCCCCGATTACAACTCCGGCTCATCCACCCCGCTATAGATGTCGGAATCCTTGTACAGATCGTGGACGTGTCGCACCAGCACCATGATCACCGCCGCCACCGGCAATGCCAGCAGCACACCGGTGAAGCCGAACAACTCGCCACCGGCCAGAATCGCGAAGATCACCGCCACCGGGTGCAGACCGATCCGGTCCCCCACCAGCAAGGGCGTCAGCACCATACCCTCCAGTGCCTGACCGACCATGAACACCGCCACGATTCCGATCATCGGATACAGATCACCACCAAACTGGAACAACCCGGCAATCAGCGCCGCACCGATGCCGATCACGAACCCCATGTACGGCACAATCGCCGCCAGCCCCGCGATCAGACCGATCAACAGACCCAGCTCCAGCCCGACAATCATCAGACCGGCCGCATAGATCACGCCCAGCGCCAGCATCACCAGCAACTGCCCGCGCACGAACGCGCCCAGCACTTCATGGCACTCACCCGCCAGCGCCACCACGCGCTCTTCGCGATCACGGGGCAACAGGCCACGGATCTTGGCCATCATCACGTCCCAGTCGCGCAGCAGATAAAAGCTCACCACCGGGATCAGCACCAGATTCGCCAGCCAGCCGATCAGCGCCAGACTCGAGGCCGTTGCCTGACTCAGCACTACGCCAACGATATCGGTGGTCTGGCCCATGTGTTCGCTGATCGCTGCCTTGACCTTGTCGAACTTCCAGAAGCCGTCCGACAGCCCCAGTTTCGATTGTGCCCATGGCACAGCGGTGTGCTGCAACCAGTCGAGCATCTGCGGCGCCAGTTCGTACAGCCGCAGCAATTGCTTGGCAAGCATCGGCACCAGCACCAGCAACAACGCGGTGACGATCAGGGTAAACAAGGCGAACACCGCGATCACACCCCAGGTGCGCGACAGCCCCAGACGCTCCAGACGATCGACAAGCGGATCGAACAGGTAGGCGAGCAGCAGCGCCACCAGGAACGGCGTGAGAATCGGATGCAGCAACCAGACAAACGCGCAAAGCAGGAGCACCCCACCGAGCCAGAACCAACGCCGCGTATCGCCCATGTGACACTCCATTGCTTATATATAAGAAAGAAAACCTACCAGCGGAACCGCAACGACGGCGCAGCTGGTGTCGGTGTCGGCGCAGCGACTGGCGGCGCACCGGCGACCGCAGGTTGCGGCGCAGCCACCGGAGCGGGCGCCTCGGCCGGCAGTTCCTGCAACTTCGCCAGCGACAACTGCGCTCGCAGCTGATCGGCACTGCCGTTGACCCGATACAGGATGCGATCGGCATCGACACTCTGCAGACGCACGCCAAACGGTTCGAGTAACCGCAGCAGCGTCGCGTAGTGCTCCAGATTCATGCCCTGCACTTCCAGGGTCTGCTGGCCGGACGTGCCCGGTTTGGCCACAAAGCGTGGCGCCAGCCGTTCAGTCACCGCCAGCATCACTGCATCCGCCACTGCGGCCTGATCCGCGCCCTGCACGTTGCCCGCCTCTTTTTTATCGCCAAGCCACAATTGCCATTTGGCCTGCCATTGCCCGCCGTCTTCGCGGGCATGCACGGCGAGCAAGGCGTCTGCGTTGTAGCGTTCGGAAGCGTTGCGCAAAGGGGCCGGGTCAGCACCTTCAAGCGCGGGTGCCGTGGCGACCAATTGCTCGCTCAAGTCCGCCAGCGGCAGGCGCAACGGCAACCCACGGTGCTGGGCGGCGCGACGCAAAGGTGCGGCACTGGCCTGACCGTCGCCCACCAGGCTCGAGCCCTCGGTCGAATCGTTCAGCCACCAGCTCAGGATCGAGGGCCGGTTGGCCCCCCACAGCGCCAGCCCCGCGCGGCGCAACGCCTGCTCGGTGGTTCCCGGATCGAAATCGACTTTCAGCACTTCCGGCGGCCCGGCATCGAAACCGAACTGGCTGATGATCTGCTGCGGATCCTTGCGAACCGGCGCCAGCCCCGGATTCTGCGGGGCTTTCGGGTCGCCGGTCAGGCGCAGCACCAGCGTATCCAGCGCGGCCTGGGTGGCGCGATCCCGCTCCTCTGGCGACTGGCCAGTGACCGGTTCGCGCACCTGATAAAGACTTTTGAGATTTTCGGCCTGGCTCGCCAGGCTGATCAGAGACAAGCCACCCACTAACAGCAATTTACAAAAACGCATGGAGAATTCCCGTCGACAAGAGCGGCTGGAACAGGCCGCGTGAACCGTTCTGCAAGCCTGTGACCACAGGCCGTCGCAAAACATTCACACGCGGTCGGTAAGTTTTTGCACAGTCCTAACGATAGACGGTTCCTTATACAGGCACCCGTGATGTCGCCCACAGCGTCAATTGCAAAATTTTTCCACCGATATGCCCCTGCCCGTCGGCGTGAGGATGGCCGCTGCCCCTCAAGCCTGATAAAATCGCGCGCCTTCGCAGACCGGCAACAGCCGGGCACCCCGAACTTCGCGTGAGGCAATCGCCCCTGTCGGATTCGGCGTTCCCGCTGAACTCGGTCGTTACCCCTGAATCCCCTCCCCTAAAGGCCTGGATCATGAGCAAGCAACCCTCCCTGAGCTACAAGGACGCCGGTGTAGACATCGACGCCGGTGAAGCATTGGTCGAACGCATCAAGAGCGTCGCCAAGCGCACTGCGCGCCCGGAAGTCATGGGCGGCCTGGGCGGTTTCGGCGCCCTCTGCGAGATCCCGGCCGGTTACAAACAGCCGGTGCTGGTTTCCGGTACTGACGGCGTCGGCACCAAGCTGCGCCTGGCGCTGAACCTGAACAAGCACGACAGCATCGGCCAGGACCTGGTCGCCATGTGCGTCAACGATCTGGTGGTATGTGGCGCAGAGCCGCTGTTCTTCCTCGACTACTACGCCACCGGCAAGCTGAACGTCGACGTAGCGGCCACCGTGGTCACCGGCATCGGTGCAGGCTGCGAACTGGCTGGCTGCTCGCTGGTCGGCGGCGAAACCGCTGAAATGCCTGGCATGTACGAAGGCGAAGACTACGACCTGGCCGGTTTCTGCGTCGGCGTCGTGGAAAAAGCCGAAATCATCGACGGCTCGAAAGTCGCCACCGGTGACGCCCTGATCGCCCTGCCATCGTCCGGCCCGCACTCCAACGGCTACTCGCTGATCCGCAAGATCATCGAAGTGTCCGGTGCCGACATCGAAACCGTTCAGCTCGACGGCAAGCCGCTGACCGAACTGCTGATGGCCCCGACCCGCATCTACGTGAAGCCGCTGCTCAAGCTGATCAAGGACACCGGCGCCGTCAAGGCCATGGCCCACATCACCGGTGGCGGCCTGCTGGACAACATCCCGCGCGTTCTGCCAAAAGGCGCTCAGGCCGTGGTTGACGTGGCCAGCTGGAACCGCCCGGCCGTCTTCGACTGGCTGCAAGAGAAAGGCAACGTCGACGAAACCGAAATGCACCGCGTGCTGAACTGCGGCGTGGGCATGGTGATCTGCGTGGCTCAGGAACACGTTGAAGTTGCCCTCAACACCCTGCGTGACGCCGGCGAGCAGCCTTGGGTCATCGGTCAGATCGCTGTCGCTGCCGAAGGCGCGGCTCAGGTCGAACTGAAGAACCTCAAGGCTCACTGATGCCAAACACCTGTGATGTCGTGGTGCTGCTGTCCGGCACCGGCAGTAACTTGCAGGCCCTGATCGACAGCACGCGGACCGGCGACAGCCCGGTCCGCATCGCTGCGGTGATTTCCAACCGCGCCGACGCCTACGGCCTGCAACGCGCCAGTGACGCGGGTATCGCCACCCGCTCGCTGGATCACAAGGGATTCGAGGGCCGCGAGGCCTTCGATACCGCCCTGATCGAACTGATCGACGAATTCAACCCCAAACTCGTGGTACTGGCCGGCTTCATGCGCATTCTCAGCGCTGACTTCGTCCGTCACTACCAGGGTCGCCTGCTCAACATCCACCCGTCGCTGCTACCCAAATACAAAGGGTTACACACTCATCAGCGCGCGCTGGAAGCCGGCGACGCCGAACACGGCTGCTCCGTGCACTTCGTCACCGGGGAACTCGATGGCGGACCACTGGTCGTACAGGCAGTAATACCGGTAGAGTTGCACGATTCGCCGCAAAGTCTGGCGCAACGGGTTCACGTTCAGGAACACCTGATCTACCCGATGGCCGTACGCTGGTTCGCCGAAGGACGGCTGAGCCTCGGCGAGCAAGGTGCTTTACTGGATGGCCAGTTACTCGGGGCCAGCGGTCACTTGATTCGAAACTAGGAGATTTTATGCGTCGCGCCCTGCTCTTCGCTTGCGCTCTGCTCGCCCTGCCTTTCGCCCAGGCGGCAGACCTTCAACCGTTCTCCGCCAGCTACACCGCCGACTGGAAGCAACTGCCCATGAGCGGCACCGCTTCGCGCAGCCTGACCAAGGAAGCCAACGGCGTCTGGAAGCTCAGCTTCAAGGCGTCGATGATGATTGCCAGCCTGTCCGAGGAAAGCACCCTGACCCTGGACAAGGACACCCTGCTGCCACAGTCCTACCACTTCGAACGCGGTGGTCTGGGCAAGGCGAAAAAGGCTGACCTGGACTTCGACTGGGCCAACAAGCTGGTGACCGGCACCGACCGCGGCGACGCGGTGAAAATCCCGCTCAACCGCGGCATGGTCGACAAATCCACCTATCAACTGGCGCTGCAGCATGACGTGGCTGCCGGCAAGAAAAGCATGAGCTATCAGGTGGTCGATGATGGCGAAGTCGATACCTACGACTTCCGCGTGCTGGGTTCGGAAAAAGTCGAAACCAAGGCCGGCCAGATCGATGCGATCAAGGTCGAGCGCGTCCGCGATCCAACACAAAGCAAGCGCATCACCGTCCTGTGGTTCGCCAAGGACTGGGATTACCTGCTGGTTCGCCTGCAACAGGTCGAAACCGACGGCAAGGAGTACAACATCATGCTCCTCGACGGCACGGTCAACGGCAAAACTGTCAAAGGCAGCTGATCCGACGCAACATCAAAAAGCCCCGCAAACGCGGGGCTTTTTTTCGCCTGTCGAACGCTGATCAAACCGAGAACTTGGCGACCATGCTGTTCAGATCCACCGCCAGCCGCGACAGCTCCTGACTCGCCGCACTGGTCTGATTGGCCCCCGCCGAAGTCTGCATCGCCAGATCACGGATGTTCATCAGGTTGCGGTCCACTTCCCGCGCCACGGCCGCCTGCTCTTCCGACGCGCTGGCGATCACCAGATTGCGCTCGTTGATCAAGGTAAACGCCGAAGCGATTTCCTCCAGCGCTACGCCAGCGGCCTTCGCCAGCTCCAGCGTCGAACGCGCCCGGACGTTGCTCTGCTGCATCGAGCTGACTGCCGAATCGGTGCCCTGCTGGATGCCGCCAATCATCTGCTCGATCTCCTGCGTCGACTGCTGAGTGCGATGGGCCAGCGCCCGCACTTCGTCCGCCACCACCGCAAAACCCCGTCCGGCATCCCCCGCCCGCGCAGCCTCTATCGCCGCGTTCAGCGCCAGCAGATTGGTCTGTTCGGCAATCGAGCGGATCACATCCAGCACCTTGCTGATGCTGTAGACCTTCTGCGCCAGATCCTCCACCTGCGTGGCATTGGCGGTGACATCGTCCGCCAGCAACTCGATGGACGAGACGGTCTGCTGAACCTGCTCGCGACCATGCTGGGCAATGCGATCAGACTCACGGGAAGCTTCGGAAGTCGCGACGGCATTGCTCGCCACCTCTTCCACGGCAGCGGTCATCTGATTGACCGCCGTGGCCGCCTGCTCAATTTCCAGACTCTGCTGGTGCAGACCCCGCGTCGCGTCTTCGGTGACGCAACTCAACTCCTCCGATGCCGAAGCCAGTTGACTGGAGGACTCCGAGATTCGGCGGATGGTGTCGCGCAGGTTGTGCTGCATGCTCTTGAGCGCGTGCAGCAGCCGCGCTGGCTCGTCCTTGCCGGAAATGCTGATGTCCCCGGTCAGATCGCCGCCGGCCACCACTTCCGCGACATTGAGCGATTGCGACAGCGGCAGCACGATGCTGCGGGTCAGCAACAACGCCAAAGCGATGGTGATCAGCGCGGTGATGCCGATCATCACCCCGACCCAGACCCGGGAATTGGTGAACACCAGCCGTGCGGCCTCAGTGGCGAGGTTGGCGTTGTGCTTGTTCAGCTCGACCAGTTCACGCAGGGTCACTGCAATATCATCCGCCAGCGGGCTCATTTGTCCGTTGAGAATGGCGGCCGCCTCTTCCACTCGTCCCTGAGCAGACAAAGTCATCACCTGCGCCTGAAGCTCCAGATATTTGTGTTCAGCGACCTTGAAGCGGTCGAACAGCGCGCGCTCTTCGGGCAGCACGATCAGGATGTCGTAACGTTGCTGGGCCTCGCTCAGCACACCGCGCAAATCATTGAGCTTGGCCACATTCTGATCCAGCGCCTGCGGATCTCGATTGAGCAACAGACGCATGGTCAGCGCGCGCAGGCGCAACATGTCCTGGCTCATCTCGCCCACCGCCATCACGCTGGGCAACCAGTTATTGTCGACCTCGTCGGACTGCGCGCGCATGTTCGACATCTGCAGCAGGGCAAACGCCCCAAGGGCAAACACCATCAGCGCCAGCACGCCAAAACCCAGCCCGGCCCGGGGCGCAATATTGAGACTACGGATACTCATTGCTCTGGTTCCTTCCAAAAGCGCTGCATCAACCCTGCAGCTGGTTGCTCTAGAAGGTATCGGCCCTTTGGAAAAATGCGTAAGACCAAAACGTGATATCAAATAGCCTTGATACTTCGAACCCTCGGCATTAACGATTCAGCGCGGGTTTGCCGGACTTGAGCGCTGTTCGCGGCAAGATCGCCAGGAAGTTGTCCCGTGCGACTTTTTTCGCGACGGCCTCGGGAAAGGCGTCGAGAAACGGCTTGAATCCGTGAATTTCCTTACCGAGTTTGTTGAATCGTCCGACCACGTCCGAACCGATCATGAAGCGATCCGGATAGCGCTCCACCAGTTGCACCCACTCGGCTCGCGGCTGGCCCTTTTCGTCCATCAGATAAGGCGTCAGCAGGCTCCACGACAGATCAATGAACAGGTTCGGGTACGCCTACAGCATTCGCGTCAGTGTCGGCAGCAGAAAATCCAGCTGCGTCTGATGACGATGGATTTCGGCACTGGTGCCGGCATGGGCCCAGATGAACCGGGTGTGCGGATGATTGCGCAGCGGCTCTTCGATTTCCTTCAGATACAGCGGATTCTTCTCACGTTTGGAGGTGATGTTGGAATGCAGCATCACCGGCAGATCGTTTTCGGCAGCCAGGTGATAGATACGGGTCATGGCTTCGTTGTTGGCGCGTGGCGTGTCACCGGAGGTCAGCGCGGTCAAGTCGTCGTGACGGGTAAAGACTTCGCCGATGCCCTGCCACAAGCCGGGATACAGATCGAGCATGCGCTGGATGTGCGCGGCAGAGTTCTTGTCGTTGGGGTTGAAGCCTGAAAGAAACGGGTGAAAGTACTGGCGTTGCTCCGGCGTCAGTTTCTGCACCGCGTCGGCGACGATCACGTCAGTCGCGCTGTACCAATAGGCATCGGCGTCATCGCCGGCGTAGTAGCGCGGACGCTTCGGCTCGTCTTCGTGCCACTTCTTCGCCACGGGAATGCCGGAAATCATCACGTGCTCGATGGAGTTTTCCTTCATGGCCGTCAGCAATTTCGGCATGCCGGCGGTTTCCTGGAAAAAATCTACGTAATGCAGGTGCGCGTCACTGTAGGTGTAATCCCGGGCACTGGCGGCGCCGGTAAAAACCATCAGGCAGGCAAGGCTCAAACGAAACACGGACACAAGCATTCTCCGGCAGACAGGCATAGCCTAGACCCTCGCCGGGCAACGAGGGTTCACCCGGCAAGAAAGTGGAACGCGCCTGTGTGGGAATGCTCTATACCTGCAAGGTCTTTTTTGATCGAATCCCTTTTCCTACAGCTTGCGAGGTTCACATGACCGTTACCGTCAATACCGTGTCCGCCGAAGGTTTTCGCCACACCGTACAGATCGATGAGCATGAACTGTTCGCCGATGTCCCGACGACTGCCGGCGGCGAAGGCTCGGCTCCAGAGCCGCACGATTACTTCGACGCCGCCCTCGGCGCCTGCAAGGCCCTGACCCTGAAGCTGTACGCGAAGAAAAAGGACATCCCGCTGACCGGCGTCGGCGTTGAGGTCAAACGCGACAACAGCCAGGAACAGAAAGGCAAATACGCGCTGCACGTGACCCTCACCCTCAAGGGCGTGCTCACCGATGCCCAGCGCGAAGAACTGCTGCGCGTTGCCGATCGCTGCCCGATCCACAAGCTGATGACCACCAGCGAAGTCACCATCGAAACCCACGCGCCAGTCGGCTTCGACAGCCAGTAATCACCCCGACGACACCGGCGGGTTATGCTCCACGCATCAACCCGCCAAGCCTGGAATGGAACATGGACACCCAACCCCTGATCATCCGCCCGCGCGCCGAAGACGTCGAAGGCCAGCCGATCCTGCGCCCGCTGCCGTCAGCCAAATGCCGCAGCGTCGGGCCTTTCGTGTTTTTCGACCACATGCTCGAAACGGTTTATCCGGCGGGCAAAGGCATGAATATCCGACAGCACCCGCACATCGGTCTGTCGACCCTCACGTATTTGTTCGACGGGCAGATCCAGCACAAGGACAGCCTAGGTTCGGACCAGGTGGTCAACGCTGGCGATGTCAGCTGGATGACGGCCGGCACGGCGATCGCTCACGTCGAGCGCACGCCTGAACCGCTGTGGGCACAAAACTTCAAGATGCACGGCCTGCAAATCTGGCTC
Organism: Pseudomonas fluorescens; assembly: GCF_030344995.1. Lineage (GTDB taxonomy): Bacteria > Pseudomonadota > Gammaproteobacteria > Pseudomonadales > Pseudomonadaceae > Aquipseudomonas > Aquipseudomonas fluorescens_BF. The sequence goes on along the minus strand of NZ_CP128260.1, from coordinate 2,115,618 downwards.
GCCTCACCCAAGGAGCACGAGCAAGGCCCCGGGCATTACAGCCATCACCCGGCCTCGACATTGCCGGTCAGCGATAACCTCGGCGTGCAGATCCGCATGATTGCCGGGTCAGGCTTTTGTCTGGAATCACCGGTGCCAGTGCTTTCTCCTACGCTCTATGCCGAACTGAAGATGCAGACCGCGACCACGCTGCTGATCCCGACCGAGCATGAAGAGCGGGCGCTGTATGTGTTGAGTGGTGATGTGCAGCTGGATGGCGAAGCGGTCGAACCCCAAGCGCTGGTGGTGCTGCCGGCCGGGGAAGAGATGAGCCTGTTTGCCGAGAGCGACAGCCATGCAGTGCTGTTCGGTGGTGCGCCACTGGACGGGCCACGGCGGATCAACTGGAACTTCGTTGCGAGCGATCCGGCGGCGATCGATGAGGCGCGGCGCAAGTGGGCGGCCGGGGATTGGCCGACGGTGCCGGGAGAGGTCGAGCGGATCGAGCTACCACGCTAGACCGCGCCATGCCGGGCTGCCCTCACCCCAGCCCTCTCCCGGGGGGAGAGGGGGCCGACCGTGGTGTCTTGCGTCATACATCGACCTGAAAGAACGAGTCGATTATGGATTCGGTGATTCACTTTCAGGTCGATGCAACTCTCGAGAAACTCACGGTCAGTCCCCTCTCCCTCTGGGAGAGGGTTAGGGTGAAGGGCTTTTGCTCCTTAGGCCTCAGCCCTTGAACACTTCTTCCAGCAAGTCATGCATCGACTTGAACGCCCGCGCAGCAGTCTTCGCGTCGTACATCATCTTGCCCGGTACATTGGCGTGCGGATCGGTGAACGAGTGCACCGCGCCGCCGTAGCTCAGCAACTGCCAGTCCACACCGGCGGCGTTCATCTCGTCCTCGAATGCCGGCAACTGCTCTTTCGGCACCAGCGGGTCGGAAGCACCGTGCAGCACCAGCACCGAGCCCTTGATGTTCTTCGCGTCCGCCGGGTTCGGCGAATCCAGCGTCCCGTGGAACGATACCGCCGCCTTCACCGCCGCACCGGTGCGGGCCAGATCCAGCGCACAGCAGCCGCCGAAGCAGAAACCGAACACCGCCAGTTTCGAGGTATCGACCGCTGCCTCGCCCTGCTTCTGCAATTGTTCGAACGCGGCCTGCATACGCTTGCGCAGCAGCGCGCGGTCATTCTTCAGCGGCATCATCGCCGCACCGGCCTGATCGGCATTCTGCGGACGCACGGCCTGGCCATACACGTCAGCGATCAGCACCACATACCCCTTGGCCGCCACCGATTTGGCGATCTCTTCAGCGCCAGCGCTGACACCCATCCAGTTCGGCGCCATCAACAGACCCGGACGCGCGCCTTTGTGCTCGGCGTCGAACGCCAGGCGACCTTCATAAGGCTGGCCGTCAATCTGATAGACCACGGAACGTACAGTGACTTGGCTCATTTCTGACTCCTGATTGGTTGAACACCAGAATGAAAAAACCCGCCGAAGCGGGTTTTTCTACAGTTTGATCAAGCGGACAGCTCGACCAGCAGCTTGTTCAGGCGGCTCACGTAAGCGGCCGGGTCTTTCAAGCTGTCGCCAGCCGCCAGGGCGGCCTGATCGAAGAGGATGTGCGACAGGTCGCTGAAGCGATCTTCGCTGGCCTCGTTGTCGAGCTTCTCGATCAGCGGGTGGCTCGGGTTGAATTCGAAGATCGGCTTCGAATCCGGCACCTTCTGCCCGCTGGCCTCGAGGATCTGACGCATTTGCAGACCCAGGTCCTGTTCGCCGATGGCCAGAATGGCCGGCGAATCGGTCAGGCGATGGGAAACCCGGACTTCGGCAACGGAATCGCCCAGTGCGGTTTTCAGACGCTCGACCAGACCTTCTTTCGACTTGGCGACTTCTTCTGCGGCCTTCTTGTCCTCTTCCGAGTCCAGGTTGCCCAGGTCCAGGTCACCACGCGCGACGTCGACAAAGTTCTTGCCGTCGAACTCGCTGAGGTAGCTCATCAGCCACTCGTCGATGCGGTCGGTCAGCAGCAGCACTTCGATGCCTTTCTTGCGGAAGACTTCCAGATGCGGGCTGTTCTTGACCTGCGCGTAGGTTTCGCCGGTGAGGTAGTAGATCTTGTCCTGACCTTCCTTGGCGCGCGCCAGGTACTCGGCCAGACCGACGACCTGCTCGCCATCGGTGCCGTTGGTCGATGCGAAACGCAGCAGACCGGCAATTTTTTCCTTGTTGGCGAAATCTTCGGCCGGGCCTTCTTTCATGACCTGACCGAAGTTTTTCCAGAAGCCCTTGTATTGCTCAGGCTCGTTTTTCGCCAGTTTTTCCAGCATGTCCAGCACGCGCTTGGTCAGCGCCGACTTCATCGAGTCGATGATCGGGTCTTTCTGCAGGATTTCCCGCGACACGTTCAGCGACAGGTCGTTGGAATCGACCACGCCCTTGATGAAGCGCAGATACAGCGGCAGGAACGACTCGGCCTGATCCATCACGAACACGCGCTGTACGTACAGCTTCAGGCCTTTCGGCGCTTCACGCTGGTACAGATCGAACGGTGCGCGGGCCGGCACGTACAGCAGCGAGCTGTACTCGAGCTTGCCTTCGACCTTGTTGTGGCTCCACGACAGCGGATTTTCGAAGTCGTGGGCGATGTGTTTGTAGAACTCCTGGTATTCCTCATCTTTCACTTCGGTGCGAGGACGGGTCCACAGGGCGCTGGCGCGGTTGACGGTTTCCCATTCTTGCGCAGGCTGCTCTTCGCCTTCAGCAGCGGCGACTTCTTTCGGCAGCTCGATCGGCAGCGCGATGTGGTCGGAGTACTTCTTGATGATGTTGCGCAGACGCCAGCCATCGGCGAACTCGTCTTCACCGGATTTCAGGTGCAGGACGATGCGGGTGCCGCGCTCTGGCTTGTCGATGGTGGCGACTTCGAATTCGCCCTCGCCTTTCGACGACCAGTGCACGCCTTCGCTGGCAGCGGTGCCGGCGCGACGGCTGTACACGTCAACCTGGTCGGCAACGATGAATGCGGAGTAGAAACCCACACCGAACTGACCGATCAGGTGCGAGTCTTTCTTCTGATCGCCCGACAGGTTTTTCATGAAATCGGCGGTGCCGGATTTGGCGATGGTCCCCAGGTGGGTGATCACATCGTCGCGATTCATGCCGATGCCGTTGTCTTCGAGGGTGACGGTCTTGGCGTCCTTGTCGAAGCTCACACGGATTTTCAGTTCAGCGCCACCTTCGAGCAACTCAGGCTTGGCCAGGGCTTCGAAGCGCAATTTGTCGACGGCGTCGGAGGCGTTCGAGATCAATTCGCGAAGGAAGATTTCCTTGTTGGAATACAGCGAATGGATCATGAGGTGCAGCAGTTGCTTCACCTCGGTCTGGAAGCCCAGGGTTTCCTTTTGAGTTTCCACACTCATGGTCATCAAACTCCAATCAGATGGCATTGGCCGCGACCTTGCTGGTCGGCGGCGGGTTGTTCTGTGAGTTGGGGGCGTGCTTCAGGATTTCAAGGGCTCATCGATTTTGAAGTGCGCGCGGGCGGTGGCAATCGGTTCGCTTTCGGTGCTTTGCCAGGCCGTGACCGCGACGTTGGCCACCCGCCGGCCCTGACGGCAGACCTGACACCGGGCCCAGGTATCGCGAAACTGCCCGGCCCGCAGGTAATCGAGGGAGAAATCGATAATCTTCGGCACACCGGGCGCACCGGTGAAAATCAGCAAATGCAGGGCCGCTGAAAGCTCCATGAACCCGGCAATCACCCCGCCGTGGATCGCCGGCAATAATGGGTTACCAATGTTGTCCTTGTTTGCCGGCAGCTTGAACAGCAAGTCATCACCGACCCGCGAGCACTCGACGCCGATGAGTCCGGCGTAGGGGATCAGTTTCAGCAGCGGCGCGTAGTCACCCTTCTCGTGCGCCTCTTGCAGCTGCTGCTTGAAATCATCACTCATGAATTTTCTCCCTTGATCGCGCCACCAAAGCCTTTGGTGCCTTTAAGGCCCTTGCCCATGCGCATGAAGGTGCCGACGACATGGGCAATCGGTTGCTCGGGATCATCCTGATAGGCGAAGCCGCGAGCGAAGATCACATCAGTGGTGACTCGATAACATTGGGCGAATCCATACACGTCTTTATTCGGTTCGGCGGCGTGCATGTAGTCGATGCGCAGATCGAGGGTCGGACAGACTTCGAATTCCGGCAGAACGCACAAGGTCGACATGCCGCACGCGGTGTCCATCAGCGACGTGATCGCCCCGCCATGGACCACACCGGTCAGCGGATTACCGACGATTTGCGCACTGTACGGCAGCACCACCGTCAGGCCTTCGTTACTTGCGCTGTGCACCTTCAATCCCAGCACCTGACAGTGGCGCAAGGCCGAGAGAAACCGTGTCGCACGCTCAAAAACGGGGTTTTCGGCCATTTGATAATTACTCTTGTTAATCACTGTTCGCCGTAGTGGAAAGAACAGCAAAAGTTCCATTGCAAAACAAACTTATATATCTGAAAGAAATGAGGAACTTAACCCTTGGGCCTGAGCTCTTAAGGCCAGTAGTTATTTTCCATAAGGAGAAACACCCCATGCGTAAGACTTTAGCTATTGCCTTGATGTTGACCGCTTCCCTCGGTCTCGCTGCCTGCGATAAAAAATCCGAGGACAAAGCTCAAGATGCCAACCAACATGCTGAACAAGCTCAGCAAAAAATGAATGAAGCTCAGGATAAAGTGAACGACGCGGCGAAAGAAAACGCCGAAGCCGCCAAAGATCAGGCCGAATCGAACGCTGCAGCGCAAGAAGAAGCTGCCAAGAAGCAATAAGTCGCTTCTCGATAGCCAAAAAAGAAAACCCGCCAAGTGCGGGTTTTCTTTTGCCTGTCATTTTTTGCCAATGCCGGCTTAGAGCAAGACAGTTCTAAAAGTCGGACTAATCATCAGCAACAATGAACACACTAAGCCGACCAGCCAGACCAGACTGCGCAGCGTGGGAATATCCGCCAGGTAGAACCACAGATAGAGAATTCGTGAGATCACGAAGATGATCGCCAATGTATCGATCAGCCATCCCGCCGTCTGCGTGGTATGCGCCATCAGCACGCCAACGGCGAACAGGATGAAGGCTTCGATGCTGTTCTGATGCGCCGCCAGCGCCCGGGCTCCGTAACCGGTGAGTTGCGCCTGCTGCTGACGCGGCAGATGGTTGTTGTAACCGCCCTGCTCTTTCATGGCCTTGCCGACCGGCATGCGCGCCACGTAGATCAACAATGCACTGATAAACACACACCAGAACGGAATACTCATCAAGCAGCCTCTTTGTTCGCTTCGGGCAATGGCGCCTCTGTAGGGGTATAGACCATTACATCGAGCACGTCGGAATGAAACTCCCGGCGATACAACACCAGTACCACGCCGGCGCTCATCAACATGAACAGCCACGGGCTGACGAACCACGCCAGCATGCTCATTCCGAAGTAATAGGAACGCAGACCGAAGTTGAACTGGTTGGCCGCCATCGAGATCACCCGCGCCGCCCGTGAGGCGAAAGCCTTGCGCTCCTGCTCCGAGACTTGCCGCTCACCGATCATCGGGGCCGAGCCGACCAGGATCGCGGCAAAGTTGTACTGGCGCATGCACCAGCTGAATGTGAAGAAGGCATACACAAACACCAGCGCCAGGCACAGCAACTTGATCTCCGACATGCCCTGCGAGGCCTGTTGCACCATCGGAATGTCCGCCAGCAGCGACACCGCACGCTCGGATGCGCCGAGCACGGTCAGAATGCCCGCCAGGATAATCAGCGTGCTGGAGGCGAAGAACGAGGCGTTGCGCTCAAGGTTACCGATCACGCTGGCGTCGGCGATACGGTTGTCACGCAACAGCATGCGGCGCATCCAGTCTTCGCGGTACAGGTGCAGCACGCTGGCCAGGCACGCGGTGTCACGGCCCTTCCAGGTGGCATAGCGGGTGTAACCGCCCCAGCAGATGACAAACCAGAGCGCGGCCAGCAGGTGGATCAGGTTGGCTTGGATGAACGACATGCAATTCCCTGTGATGAAGATTTCGGCTCCCCTTCGACGCTAGTCGAGGGAAAAAGACACTGCCTGAAGCCCATAAAAAATGCCCCGTATCGATTGATACGGGGCATTTCTGTTTAATCGCTCGGGGCCGCTTGTGGCGGTCCGGCAATCTTAGGCGAGTGCTTCGGCGCGCTTGCCCAGCAGGCGGTCGCAAACCACGGCAACCACCAGAGTCATCACGCACGGCACCAGCCACGCCAGACCTTGCTCGCTCAGCGGCAGGTGGGCCAGTTGCGATGGCATCCAGTCAGCCAGACCGGCGCCTTTCAGCGCGTCGATGGTGCCGAACACGAACGACACCAGCATTACCGGGCCCATTATGCGGCTCTGCTCATGCCAGAACGCGCTGCAGAAGCTCAGGGCGACCAGCACGATGCACGGCGGGTAGATCGCGGTCAGCACCGGGATCGAGAACGCGATCAGCTTGGTCAGGCCCAGGTTGGACACCAGCAGCGAGAACGCCGCCAGGATGATTACCAGGGTCTTGTACGACAGCGGCAGTACGCGGCTGAAGTATTCGGCACAGGCGCAGGTCAGGCCGACCGCCGTCACCAGGCACGCCAGGGAAATCAGCACGGCGAGGAAGCCACTGCCCAGAGAGCCAAAGGTGTGTTGAACGTAGGCATGCAGTACCGCCGCACCGTTGGTTGCGCCCGCCGCCACTTCATGGCTGCCGGAACCCAGACGGAACAGGCTGACATACACCAGCGCCAGACCGACACCGGCAATCAACCCGGCGATGATCGCGTAACGGGTGATCAGCGCCGGCGACTCGACGCCACGGGAGCGGATCGCGTTGACGATGACGATGCCGAACACCAGCGCGCCAAGGGTATCCATGGTCAGGTAGCCATTGATGAACCCTTGGGAGAACGGTGCCGCAACGTATTCCGGAGTGGCCACGCCGATGTCACCCGCCGGCAGTGCGAACGCGGCGATGCCGAGTACGGCCAGGGCGATGATCTTCAGCGGCGCGAGGAAACGACCGACGGTGTCCAGCAGACGCCCAGGGTAGAGCGAAATGAAGAACACCAGCAGGAAGTACACCGAACTGTAGAGGAACAGTGCCAGCGGGCTCTCGCCGGTCAGCGGCGCCAGGCCCACTTCAAAGGAAACGGTCGCGGTACGCGGGGTGGCGAACAACGGGCCGACTGCCAGGTAGCAAGCCGCCGCCAACACGCCGCCAGCGACCTTGCCGATCGGGCTGCTCAGGGCATCCATTGCGCCACCGACCTTGGCCAGTGCGACCACGGTGACCACCGGCAAACCAACTGCCGTGATCAGGAAGCCCAGCGCCGCTATCCAGACGTTTGGCCCGGACTGCAAACCGACGATAGGCGGGAAGATGATGTTGCCGGCCCCGACGAACAGGGCGAATGTCATAAAGCCAAGTGCCAGGATGTCCTGACCTTTCAAAACTTTCATTAAGGAAATACCACACTACTGAATCGGAATTTAGAGGGGGATTTCCCTGTGGGGTTAGGGAAATGCTGTCAATCCGTATAAGACTGACCCGTTTAGCGCGTTGCATGCCTTGTGGGCGGCAGACGCAAAAATGGCTGCTAGCCTAACGAATTTGCCTGACAAACGCACTGTTAGAGGGCGAACTATCCGATACGCGACGTTTCCGTGTCGCGTTTTTGCATGTTATTGGGTGAGTGCTTATAAATTGCCATCGTCCAGCCGAACGCCAGAAACGACAAAGGCCACCCGAAGGTGGCCTTTGTTGCTGTAGCTAAGAAGTCAGCCGAAGCTTACTTCTTCACTTCCCAGCCAGTCAGCTCGGCCAGGGCCTTGCCGATGTCTGCCAGCGAACGCACGGTTTTCACGCCTGCGTCTTGCAGAGCAGCGAATTTCTCGTCTGCAGTGCCTTTGCCGCCGGAGATGATTGCGCCAGCATGGCCCATGCGCTTGCCCGGAGGAGCAGTCACACCAGCGATGTAGGAAACAACCGGCTTGGTAACGTTGGCCTTGATGTAGGCAGCCGCTTCTTCTTCAGCCGAACCGCCGATCTCGCCGATCATGACGATCGCTTCGGTCTTCGGGTCTTCCTGGAACAGCTTCAGGATGTCGATGAAGTTCGAACCCGGGATCGGGTCACCACCGATGCCGACGCAAGTCGACTGACCGAAACCGGCGTCAGTAGTCTGCTTCACAGCTTCGTAGGTCAGGGTGCCGGAACGGGAAACGATACCGACCTTGCCTGGCAAGTGGATGTGACCTGGCATGATGCCGATCTTGCACTCGCCCGGAGTGATCACGCCTGGGCAGTTAGGGCCGATCAGGGTAACACCCAGCTCGTCGCACTTAACTTTCGCGTCCAGCATGTCCAGGGTAGGAATGCCTTCGGTGATGCAGACGATCAGCTTGATGCCGCCGAAAGCTGCTTCCAGGATCGAGTCCTTGCAGAAAGGAGCCGGAACGTAGATCACGCTGGCGGTGGCGCCAGTGGCTTCTACAGCTTCTTTCACGGTGTTGAACACAGGCAGGTTCAGGTGAGTGGTGCCACCTTTGCCTGGAGTCACGCCGCCAACCATTTTGGTGCCGTAGGCAATGGCTTGTTCGGAGTGGAAAGTACCCTGCGCACCGGTGAAGCCCTGGCAGATTACTTTGGTGTCTTTATTGATCAGGACGCTCATTACTTGCCCTCCGCAGCTTTAACGACTTGTTGAGCAGCGTCGGTCAGGCTGGTAGCAGCGATGATGTTCAAACCGCTTTCTGCCAGTACTTTAGCGCCCAGTTCAGCGTTGTTGCCTTCAAGACGAACAACAACCGGGATTTTCACGCCGACTTCTTTCACTGCACCAATGATGCCTTCGGCAATCATGTCGCAACGAACGATGCCGCCGAAGATGTTAACCAGTACTGCAGCGACATTGCTGTCGGACAGAATGATTTTGAAAGCTTCGGTTACGCGTTCTTTGGTAGCACCACCACCTACGTCGAGGAAGTTGGCTGGCTTGCCGCCGTGCAGGTTGACGATGTCCATGGTACCCATGGCCAGGCCGGCACCGTTCACCATGCAGCCGATGTTGCCTTCCAGTGCTACGTAGTTCAGTTCGAACTTGGCAGCGTGCGCTTCGCGCGGATCGTCCTGCGACGGATCGTGGAAAGTCTTCAGCTTAGGCTGACGGTACATTGCGTTGGCGTCGATGTTGATCTTGGCGTCCAGGCAGTGCAGATCGCCGTCAGCCTTGATCACCAGCGGGTTCACTTCCAGCAGAGCCAGGTCGTGATCCTTGAACAGCTTGGCCAGACCTACGAAGATCTTGGCGAACTGAGCAACCTGCTTGCCTTCCAGACCCAGCTGGAATGCCAGCTCGCGACCCTGGAATGGCTGAGCGCCAACCAGTGGATCGATAGTGGCTTTCAGAATTTTTTCTGGAGTGTCGTGAGCGATTTTCTCGATGTCCACGCCACCTTCGGTGGAAGCCATGAACACGATGCGACGGCTCGAACGGTCAACGACAGCGCCCAGGTACAGCTCTTTAGCGATATCAGTGCACGATTCAACCAGGATCTTGGTGACTGGCTGGCCGTTGGCGTCAGTCTGGTAAGTCACCAGACGCTTGCCCAGCCACTGCTGTGCGAAGGCTTTGGCGTCTTCTTTGCTGCGAACCAGCTTGACGCCGCCCGCTTTACCGCGACCACCGGCGTGAACCTGGGCTTTGACAACCCACTCGTTGCCGCCGATTTTGTCGCAAGCTTCTGCTGCTGCTTCCGGGGTGTCTACTGCGAAACCAGTGGAAACTGGCAGGCCGTATTCAGCGAACAGCTGCTTACCCTGATACTCGTGAAGATTCATGCTTTTTACCGTCTTCGTTAGGTACTGCGCATTCGGCGCTGCGCTCTTTATGAGTGCCGCGCCACCTGTGACTGCTGCTTGCGTAGCCTTTCCGGATTCCCGGTGCAGCTACGCAAGGCTGCGTCCAGCGGACATTCCGCGGTGAGTCTTGCACGCAAGGCTCACGACGGGCCGACACCGCCGTGGTTTCTTATTGTCTCTTTCGGACATGTGAAAGCTGCTGCGCTAGGAAATACTGCGTTAAAAACAGGCTCGAAATGCTCATTGACTGACGTCAACTCCGCTTTCTCGCCTGTTTTTGCCTTGTCTTTCCGTCGCTCGCTACGCTTTCACAAAGCCCTCAACGCTTCTTGCGGTTGGCAATGTGGATGGCGCCGCCATTCACTGCCAAAGCTGCTTCGTGCAAGGCTTCAGACAGGGTCGGATGGGAGAAAACCATCATGCCCAGGTCTTCAGCGCTGGTGCCGAATTCCATACCGATCGCGCCCTGCTGAACCAGTTCTGCAGCGCTCGGGCCAATCACGTGCACGCCCAATACGCGGTCAGTCTTGGCATCGGCGATGACCTTGACGAAACCACCGGTATCGTTGGCGGCCATGGCACGGCCGGATGCTGCGAACGGGAAGGTGCCGACGTTAACTTCAACGCCTTCAGCTTTCAAGGCCTGCTCGGTTTTACCGACCCATGCGATTTCCGGGTGAGTATAAATAACCGAAGGGATCAGGTCATAGTTCATCTGGGCCTTGTGGCCCTTGATGCGCTCGACAACCATGATGCCCTCTTCCGAGGCCTTGTGAGCCAGCATCATGCCGCGAACCACGTCACCGATAGCGTAAACGCCCGGTACGGTGGTGGCGCAGTGATCGTCAACGTGCACGAAACCGCGCTCGTCCAGGGTCACGCCGCTGTCGGCAGCCAGCAGATCAGTGGTCACCGGACGGCGACCAACGGCTACGATCAGCTTGTCGAAAGTGATGGTCTGTTCGCCGTTGGCGTCGGTGTAGTTCACAACGACTTCTTCGCCGTTCACTTTCGAGCCGGTTACGCGAGCGCCCAGCTTGATGTCCAGACCTTGTTTGGTCAGGGTTTTCAGCGCTTCCTTGGAAACAGCGGTGTCCGCTGCCATCAGGAAGGTGTCCAGAGCTTCCAGAACAACCACTTCAGAGCCCAGACGCGACCAGACCGAACCCAGTTCCAGACCGATCACGCCAGCGCCGATCACGCCCAGACGTTTAGGTACGGATTGGAATTCCAGAGCGCCAGTCGAATCGACGATGACTTTCTGATCGACCGGAGCCGGTGGAATGTCGATCGGACGCGAGCCTGGAGCCAGGATGACGTTTTCGGCTTCGATGACTTCAACCGAGCCGTCCGGCTTGGTGACTTCGACTTTCTTGCCGGCCAGCAGTTTGCCGTGGCCCTGGATCGAAGTTACGCCGTTGGCCTTGAACAGGGTGGCAACACCGCCGGTCAGGTTCTTGACGATGCCAGCCTTGCGGCCAACCATCGCAGCGACGTCCATTTTGACTTCGCCGGTCGAGATACCGTGGACGTTGAAGCTTTCTTTCGCTTCCTTGTATTTCCAGGAGCTGTCCAGCAGCGCCTTGGAAGGAATGCAGCCTACGTTCAGGCAGGTGCCGCCCAGGGCTTGCTTGCCTTCAGCATCGGTGTACTTCTCGATGCAGGCAGTGCTCAGGCCGAGTTGCGCGGCCTTGATAGCTGCCACGTAGCCGCCAGGGCCCGCACCGATCACTACTACGTCAAATTTCTGCGACATTCAAAAAATCCTCTTTAGCGAAAAGCTTCAAGCCACAAGCCTCAAGCCAAGCCGCCCTTTCTTGCGGCTTGTTGCTCGAAGCTTGCAGCTGCTTCTATCAGATATCCAGCAACAGACGAGCCGGATCTTCCAGCAGGTTCTTGATGGTCACCAGGAAGGTTACAGCTTCTTTGCCATCGATCAGACGGTGATCGTAGGACAGTGCCAGGTACATCATCGGACGGATCACGACCTGACCGTTGATGGCCATCGGACGCTGGATGATGTTGTGCATGCCCAGAATCGCTGCCTGCGGCGGGTTGACGATCGGGGTCGACATCATCGAACCGAAGGTACCACCGTTGGTGATGGTGAAGGTACCGCCGGTCATTTCGTCCATCGACAGTTTGCCGTCACGGGCTTTCTTGCCGAAGGTGGCGATGCCGCCTTCGATTTCAGCCAGGCTCATGTGTTCGGCGTTACGCAGAACCGGAACCACCAGGCCACGGTCGCTGGAAACAGCGACGCCGATGTCGGCATAACCGTGGTAAACGATGTCGTTGCCGTCGATCGAAGCGTTGACCGCAGGGAAGCGCTTCAGCGCTTCGGTGGCAGCCTTCACGAAGAACGACATGAAGCCCAGGCGTACGCCGTTGTGGGACTTCTCGAACAGGTCCTTGTACTTCGAACGCAGGGCCATGACTTCGGTCATGTCGACTTCGTTGAAAGTGGTCAGCATCGCCATGTTCGATTGAGCTTCAACCAGACGCTTGGCAACGGTGGCACGAACGCGGGTCATCGGAACGCGCTTCTCGATGCGGTCGCCAGCGGCGAACACAGGAGCGGCGGCGGCCGGAGCAGCAGCCTTGGCAGGCGCGGCAGCCGGAGCGGCTTTCTTGGCAGCAACGGCTGCAACCACGTCTTCCTTGGTCACGCGACCGCCTTTGCCAGTGCCGGCAACGGAAGCGATGTTGATGCCGTTCTCTTCAGCCAGCTTGCGCGCGGCAGGCGCTGCGATCGGGTCGTCTTCGCCATCAGCGGCTGGAGCAGCGGCAGCAGCGGCCGGAGCAGCAGCGGCAGCCGGAGCGGCGGCAGCCGGAGCGGCGGCAGCAGCGCCGCCTTCAACGATGGAGCCCAGGACTTCGTCGGACAGGACGGTTTCGCCCTCGCCCTTGACGATTGCGCCCAGCACGCCGTCGGCGGTAGCCAGCACTTCCAGTACGACTTTGTCGGTTTCGATGTCGACGATCAGTTCGTCACGCTTGACGGCGTCGCCCGGTTGTTTGTGCCAGGTGGCAACGGTGCCATCGGCAACCGATTCCGGGAAAGTGGGGGCTTTGATCTCGATAGCCATTATCTGTGGTTCCTTAAATTCGGTTTCAGGTGCGCGAAGGCGTTAAACGGTAAACGCGTCTTGCAGCAGTTGTTCCTGCTGCTCGGCGTGCATCGATGCGTAACCACATGCTGGTGCAGCAGAAGCCTCACGGCCCGCGTACTCGAGTACGAGAGATTTGTTGAGGTTGCTGATGCTGCGACGCAGATGGTGCTGACTGCAGTACCAGGCGCCCTGGTTCATCGGCTCTTCCTGACACCACACGGCCGCTTTGGCGTTGGTGTAAGGAGCCAGGACTTCTTTCAAGTCGTCCTCAGGGAACGGGTACAGCTGCTCGATACGCACGATGGCGATATCTTCGCGGCCTTCGGCACGACGTTTTTCCAGCAGGTCGTAGTAGACCTTGCCGCTGCACAGAACAACGCGCTCAACCTTTTTCGGGTCCAGTGCATCGATTTCCGGGATAACGGTCTGGAACGAACCTTCGGCCAGATCTTCCAGGGTCGAGATGGCCAGTTTGTGGCGCAGCAGCGACTTTGGAGTCAGAACGACCAATGGCTTGCGCAGCGGGCGAATCACCTGACGGCGCAGCAAGTGGTAGATCTGGGCCGGGGTGGTCGGCATGCACACCTGAATGTTGTGCTCGGCGCACAGCTGCAGGTAACGCTCAAGACGCGCCGAGCTGTGCTCAGGGCCCTGACCTTCGTAGCCGTGTGGCAGCAGCATGGTCAGACCGCAGAGACGGCCCCACTTGTGCTCGCCGCTGGTGATGAACTGGTCGATAACGACCTGTGCACCGTTGGCGAAGTCGCCGAACTGGGCTTCCCAGATCACCAGCGCGTTTGGCGTGGTGGTCGAGTAACCGTATTCGAACGCCAGTACGGCTTCTTCCGACAGGAACGAGTCGTACAGGTCGAAGCGTGGCTGACCTTCATACAGATGCTTGAGCGGAATGTAGGTACCGGCATCTTTCTGGTTGTGCAGCACAGCGTGACGGTGCGAGAACGTACCGCGGCCGATGTCCTGACCGGTCATGCGGATCGGGTGACCTTCGAACGCCAGGGTCGCGTACGCCATGGTTTCGGCGTAACCCCAGTTGATCGGCAGGCCGCCGGCTTGCATCTTCTGACGGTCTTCATAGATCTTCGCGACCTGACGCTGAACCACGAAGCCTTCCGGAATTTCCAGCAGCTTGGCGGACAGTTCCTGCAGGGTCTTGAGGTCGAAGCGAGTGTCGTGACGCGCAGTCCAGGCGTGGCCCAGATACGGACGCCAGTCCACGAACAGTTCTTTGTTCGGCTCTTTGACCAGCGATTTCACTACGTGCAGACCGTTGTCCAGCGCGTTGCGGTATTCGTCGACTTTCGCCTGAACTCGCTCTGCGTCCAGTACACCGGCCTGGGTCAGACGATCAGCGTACAGCTCACGGGTGGTGCGCTGCTTGGTGATCTGCTGATACATCAGAGGCTGGGTGCCGCTTGGCTCGTCGGCCTCGTTGTGGCCGCGACGACGGTAGCAGACCAGGTCGATCACCACGTCACGCTTGAACTGCATGCGGTAGTCGATGGCCAGCTGGGTCACGAACAATACGGCTTCCGGATCATCACCATTCACATGGAGGATCGGCGCCTGGATCATTTTCGCAACGTCGGTCGCGTACTCGGTGGAACGCGAGTCCAGCGGGTTGCTGATGGTGAAACCAACCTGGTTGTTGATCACGATGTGCACGGTACCGCCGGTCTTGAAACCGCGGGTCTGCGACATCTGGAAGGTTTCCATCACCACGCCTTGACCGGCGAATGCCGCGTCACCGTGGATGGAGATCGGCAGAACCTTCTCACCGGTAGGGTCGTTGCGACGATCCTGACGGGCGCGAACCGAACCCTCGACCACCGGGGAAACGATTTCCAGGTGGGACGGGTTGAACGCCATGGCCAGGTGAACTTCACCGCCGGTGGTCATTACGTTGGACGAGAAGCCCTGGTGGTATTTAACGTCACCGGAACCCAGCTCGACCTTCTTCTTGCCTTCGAACTCGTCGAACAGCTCGCGCGGGTTCTTGCCGAAGGTGTTGACCAGTACGTTCAGACGGCCACGGTGGGCCATGCCGATGACGACTTCCTTGGTGCCGTAGGAACCGGAACGCTGGATCAGTTCGTCGAGCATCGGAATCAGGCTTTCGCCGCCTTCCAGACCGAAACGCTTGGTGCCCGGGTATTTGGTTCCCAGGTATTTTTCCAGGCCTTCACCGGCCGTCACGCGCTCGAGCAGGTGGCTCTTGATGTCGGCGGAATATTCCGGACGGCCACGTACGCTTTCCAGACGCTGCTGGAACCACTGGCGCTGCTCGGAATCGGTGATGTGCGTAAATTCAGCGCCGATGGTGCGGCAATATGTCTGCTGCAACGCTTCGTGAATTTCGCGTAGGCTCGCTTCCTCTTTGCCGATGAACAGGTCGCCGGCACGGAAGGTCGTATCAAGATCGGCATTGGTCAAGCCGTAGTGATTGATCGACAGGTCTGCAGGTGCAGGACGCTGCCACAGCCCCAGCGGGTCAAGCTGGGCTGCCTGGTGGCCACGCATACGGTAGGCCTGGATCAATCGCAGCACTTCAACTTGCTTCTTCTCGTGCTCACTGCTCACGCTGCCGGCGGAAACCGGTTGGGCGCGGCGCTGGTTCTTTGCCAGCAGCACGAAATGATCGCGAATTGTGGAGTGCGAAACATCTGTGGCAGAGCTGCCGTCGGCAGGCAGCTTCTGAAAGTAGGTGCGCCACTCTTCTGGCACAGCGTTAGGGTCGTGCAGGTAGAGCTCGTAGAGCTCTTCCACATAGGCAGCGTTTCCACCTGAAAGGTGGGCGCTGTTCCACATGCGCTGCATCACGCTTTCTTGCATGCTTGGTCACCCTCGGTTAGGGGAACACCATCGGTGTCGACACCGAGCAAGCTTGCAGAAGTCCGAATGCAGCGACCAAAACAAGCCACTTAGGATCACACTGATAGTCCGGGTACCAGCCCGGATGCCCCTGCTTGTCTCATTTCTTCAAAATAAGAGCCGCAGCTTATGGCTGCTGCTCTGGTTATAGCCATGGCGCGGGTTGAAGCCCGCGCCTAAGCCCTCTACGGGTACAGCGGTTACAGCAGCTGAATCACACGCCGCTCGAAAGCAGCATGTTACGGATGTGACCGATGGCCTTAGTCGGGTTCAGGCCTTTCGGACATACGTTGACGCAGTTCATGATGCCCCGGCAGCGGAAGACGCTGAACGGGTCATCGAGGGACGCCAGACGCTCGGACGTCTTGGTATCACGGCTGTCTGCCAGGAAGCGGTACGCTTGCAGCAGGGCAGCTGGACCCAGGAACTTGTCCGGGTTCCACCAGAAGGACGGGCAAGAAGTCGAGCAGCAAGCGCACAGGATGCACTCGTACAGACCGTCGAGCTTTTCACGCTCTTCAGGGGACTGCAGACGCTCGATGGCCGGAGCCGGCGTGTCGTTCTGCAGGAATGGCTTAACCTTCTCGTATTGCTTGTAGAAGATGCTCATATCGACAACCAGGTCACGGATAACCGGCAAACCTGGCAGCGGACGAACGATCAGCTTGTTACCTTTTACGACAGCGGACAGCGGCGTGATGCACGCCAGGCCGTTCTTGCCGTTGATGTTCATGCCGTCGGAGCCGCAGACGCCTTCACGGCAGGAGCGACGATAGGAGAAACCCTCGTCCTGCTCTTTGATCAGGGCCAGCACGTCCAGCACCATCAGGTCTTTACCACCGGTATCAACCTGGAATTCCTGCATGAACGGCGCAGCGTCCTGATCAGGGTTGTAACGATAAACACTGACTTGCAACATGGCGATCACCCTTAATAAGTCCGGACTTTAGGTTCGAAAGTCGGAACAGTCTTCGGCGAGAAGTTCACGGCACGCTTGGCAACGCGTTTCTCACCCGGGAAGTACAGGGTGTGGCACAGCCAGTTTTCGTCGTCACGGTCTTCGAAGTCTTCACGGGCGTGAGCACCGCGGGACTCTTTACGTACTTCGGCAGCGATGGCGGTAGCTTCAGCCACTTCCAGCAGGTTTTGCAGTTCCAGCGCTTCGATACGTGCAGTGTTGAACGCCTGCGACTTGTCGTTGATCTTCACGTTCGCGATGCGCTTGCGCAGATCTGCCAGCTGGGCAATACCCTTCTGCATGTATTCGCCAGTACGGAATACACCGAAGTAGTTCTGCATGCAGCTTTGCAGCTCGCGACGCAGGGTAGCGACGTCTTCGCCGTCGGTACGGTTGTTCAGGGCGTTCAGACGCGCCAGGGCAGCTTCGATGTCGGCTTCGGTAGCGTCGTCGTATTCGATGCCGTCGGTCAGCGCTTTCTCCAGGTGCAGGCCGGCAGCGCGGCCGAATACCACCAGGTCGAGCAGCGAGTTGCCGCCCAGACGGTTGGCACCGTGAACCGATACGCAAGCCACTTCACCTACCGCGAACAGACCAGGGATGATCTGATCCACGCCTTCGGCGTCCTGGGTGATTGCCTGGCCATGAATGTTGGTGGCAACGCCGCCCATCATGTAGTGGCAAGTCGGAACAACCGGAACCGGAGCAACCACCGGGTCAACGTGTGCGAAAGTCTTCGACAGTTCGCAGATGCCTGGCAGACGGCTGTGCAGCACTTCCTCGCCCAGGTGGTCGAGTTTGAGCATTACGTGGTCGCCATTCGGACCGCAACCGTTGCCGGCGATGATTTCCTTAACCATCGAACGGGCAACCACGTCACGACCGGCAAGGTCTTTGGCGTTCGGAGCATAACGCTCCATGAAACGCTCGCCGTGCTTGTTGATCAGGTAACCACCTTCACCACGGCAACCTTCGGTAACCAGTACACCGGCGCCGGCGATGCCGGTCGGGTGGAACTGCCACATTTCGATGTCTTGTACCGGCACGCCAGCACGCAGAGCCATGCCGACGCCGTCACCGGTGTTGATCAGGGCGTTGGTGGTGGATGCATAGATACGACCTGCACCGCCGGTAGCCAGTACGGTGGCTTTGGCGCGGATGTAGGTGGTTTCGCCGGTTTCGATGCAGATTGCGATCACACCGACGAATTCGCCTTCCTGGTTTTTCACCAGGTCGACAGCGTAGTACTCGTTCAGGAACGTGGTACCGGCTTTCAGGTTGCCCTGATAAAGGGTGTGCAGCAGCGCGTGACCGGTACGGTCGGAAGCGGCGCAGGTACGGGCAGCCTGCCCGCCTTTACCGTAATCCTTCGACTGACCGCCGAACGGACGCTGGTAGATACGGCCTTGCTCGGTACGCGAGAACGGCAGACCCATGTGGTCCAGTTCGAAAACGGCAGCCGGGCCTTCCTGACACATGTATTCGATAGCGTCCTGGTCACCGATGTAGTCGGAACCCTTAACGGTATCGTACATGTGCCAGCGCCAGTCATCGTTCGGGTCGGCCGAAGCGATGGCGCAGGTGATGCCGCCCTGTGCGGACACAGTGTGCGAACGGGTCGGGAAAACCTTGGTGATCACGGCAGTCTTGTGACCGCCCTGTGCCAGTTGCAGCGCTGCGCGCATGCCGGCACCGCCGCCACCAATAATGATGGCGTCGAAAGAAATCGTTGGAATGTTAGCCATGAATCAGATACCCCAGAGAATCTGCACACCCCAGACGAAGTAAGCGAACATCGCGACGCCGCATACTGCCTGGAAAAGGAAACGTACTGCAGTCGCGGACTTGCCCAGCGCCATTGGCGTCAGGTAGTCGGTCGCGATGGTCCACATGCCGACCCAGGCGTGAGCGCCCAGGGCAACCAGTGCCAGCAGACTGAAGATACGCATTCCGTTGTGGGCGAACAGGCCGTGCCATTGGTCGTAGCCAATGCCCGGGTTCGCGGCGAGGTAGCCGATCAGGAAAATGAAATAAGCCGCGAGAACGACCGCAGACACACGTTGTGCCATCCAGTCATAGAGGCCCGAACGCGAAAGGTTTGTAACGCTGGTTACCATATCCAAACTCCTGCCAGAACGATCAGCACCACGGAAACGGCGATGATCAGTTTCGAGCCCAGGCGGCCGCCTTCCAGCGTCTCACCGATGCCCATGTCCATGATCAAGTGGCGCACACCGGCAACCAGGTGATACAGAAGAGCGGACAGGAGGCCCCATGCTACGAACTTGGCCAGCGGGCTGGTCAAGCATGCCTTCACCTCGACATAACCTTCCTCGGAACCCAGGGATTTGCCCAATGCATAAAGCATGATGCCAAGGCCCAGGAAGAGGATGATGCCGGAAACACGGTGAAGAAACGACGTAACGCCGGTGATGGGGAGTTTGATGGTCCTTAGGTCTAGGTTTACAGGTCGTTGGCTTTTCACGGCTTTTTTTTCACACTGAAGAGCCCCTAACAATCAGGGCAAAGTTGTTGGGGAGTGCACTGGTCAGGTAACCACCACCCAGGGATGCGACCCCCAATGAAAGCAAGCCCAAAAGCCCTTGGCGGTCGGTCGCCGAGTATAGACAGTTAGGCTACTAATGACAACGCAATCGCCTACCCCCAATAGCGGATTGCACAAGTCGTATAAAAGGCGTAAATGGCAGGCAATTTCGAGGAAAAAGTACGGTTAAAGCCTTCTGGAGCAAGACTTTAGGCAAATTGACATTCGAATTTATCTCACTATAGTGGTGCGGGCCCTGCGTGGGGGGTCTGTCTGATGATTTCAAGCATAAATAGGAGGCCACATGGCTGACAAAAAAGCGCAGTTGATCATCGAGGGCGCAGCCCCCGTCGAGCTGCCCATTTTAACCGGCACCGTTGGTCCCGATGTTATCGATGTTCGGGGCCTGACGGCCACGGGCCGCTTCACTTTCGACCCCGGTTTCATGTCGACCGCTTCCTGCGAATCGAAGATCACCTATATCGACGGCGACAACGGCATCCTGCTGCACCGCGGCTACCCGATCGAACAGCTGGCTGAAAAGTCGGACTACCTGGAAACCTGCTACCTGCTGCTGAACGGCGAACTGCCGACTGCAGAGCAAAAGGCCCAGTTCGTCGGCACCGTGAAGAACCACACCATGGTTCACGAGCAGCTGAAAACCTTCTTCAACGGCTTCCGCCGTGACGCCCACCCGATGGCCGTCATGTGTGGCGTAGTCGGCGCCCTCTCGGCCTTCTACCACGACTCCCTCGACATCAATAACCCGCAGCATCGCGAAATCTCCGCGATCCGCCTGGTTGCCAAGATGCCGACCCTGGCCGCGATGGTTTACAAGTACTCCATGGGCCAACCCATGATGTACCCGCGCAACGACCTGTCGTACGCGGAAAACTTCCTGCACATGATGTTCAACACCCCGTGCGAGATCAAACCGATCAGCCCGGTGCTCGCCAAGGCCATGGACCGGATCTTCATCCTCCACGCCGACCACGAGCAGAACGCTTCGACCTCTACCGTGCGTCTGGCGGGCTCTTCGGGTGCCAACCCGTTCGCCTGTATCGCCGCTGGCATCGCCGCACTGTGGGGCCCTGCCCACGGCGGTGCGAACGAAGCCGTGCTGACCATGCTCGATGAAATCGGCGATGTTTCGAACATCGACAAGTTCATCGCCAAGGCCAAGGACAAGAACGATCCGTTCAAGCTGATGGGCTTCGGTCACCGCGTCTACAAGAACCGCGACCCTCGCGCGACTGTAATGAAGCAGACCTGCGACGAAGTGTTGAAGGAACTGGGCATCCAGAACGATCCGCAACTCGAACTGGCCATGCGCCTGGAAGAGATCGCCCTGACCGATCCGTACTTCATCGAGCGCTCGCTGTACCCGAACGTCGACTTCTACTCGGGGATCATCCTCAAGGCGATCGGCATTCCGACCAGCATGTTCACTGTGATTTTCGCCCTGGCACGTACTGTCGGCTGGATTTCGCACTGGAAGGAAATGCTCTCCAGCCCGTACAAGATTGGCCGTCCGCGCCAGCTTTACACGGGTTATGAGTCGCGGGATATCACCAAGCTGGAAGACCGCAAATAAGAGCTGTCTTGCGATAGCGTCTTAGCGTTGTACCGGGAACGGCCTCCATGTGAATGGGGGCCGTTTTTTGTTTTTGCGGTTTTTTTGCGATCTTTGGATTGGGTGTATATCCGTTGCTTCGGGTGCTGCCGCTGGCGGTTTCGCTCTTACAGCGACTCACTTTTCCAAACGCCGAAAAGTAAGCAAAAGGCTTTGCCCCGGCGTACGGCACTTCGCCTAGGCTCAGTGTTCCCTCGCTACGGTGTCCATCAGGGGGCATCGCCTACGGTTTGCTTCGCTGCACCTCCTCTCGATGTATGCGGCTTCGCCGCACGGCGCTACGCGCCTCCCCCCCTGATGGACACCTCCGCTCGGCCTGCCGAAGGGGCAAAAAAATCAAAAGCCAGAGCCAGAGCCAGAGCAAAAGCCAGATCAAGAGCCACTCACCACTCACCACTCACCACTCACCACTCACCACGATGAGCGTAAGCTCGAGAAAAGCTTTTGATCTTTTGGCCCCTTCGGCAGGCTGAGTGGAGGGATTGATCCGGGGTGGGAGCGCAGCGACCGTTTGGCGAAGCCAAACACATCGAGAGGAGGTGCAGCGAAGCAAACCGTAGGCGATGCCCCCGGATCAATCCCGGAACGAAGGAACACCGAGCCAAAGCGAGGTGCCGAACGCCGGGGCCTAGACTTTTTGGTTACTTTTGGGGCGTTTGCCAAAAGTGACCCGCTGTAAGAGCGGAACCATTAGAAGCCGTTACCGCAGCAACGGATATACACCCAATCCCCAAGAACATCCGATAACCGCCCACAAAAAAATGCCCCAATCTCTCGACCAGGGCATTTTCCATTCAACCTAACCTACACAAAAAGCCTCAGTGCGAAACCGCCCCACTAGCCCCCAACCCAGTCTGCGAACGCACAAACTGCGGGAAGAACGCCGCACGCTCGTTCTCAGCCGCCGCCGACTTATCGGTAACGGAGAAGAACCAGATCCCGATAAACGCAATGATCATCGAGAACAACGCCGGATACTCGTAAGGGAAAATCGCCTTCTCATGATGCAGAATCTGCACCCAGATGGTCGGGCCAAGAATCATCAGACCCACCGCACTCACCAGACCCAACCAGCCGCCAATCATGGCACCACGGGTGGTCAGCTTCTTCCAGTACATCGAAAGCAGCAGCACCGGGAAGTTGCAGCTTGCCGCGATGGAGAACGCCAGTCCAACCATGAACGCAATGTTCTGGCTTTCGAACAGGATGCCCAGGCCGATGGCCAGAACGCCAAGCGCGATGGTGGTGATCTTCGAAACGCGGATCTCATCCTTCTCGTTGGCCTTGCCCTTCTTGATCACGCTGGCGTACAGGTCGTGAGACACCGCCGAAGCACCGGCCAGGGTCAGGCCGGCCACTACTGCCAGAATGGTCGCGAACGCCACCGCCGAGATGAAGCCGAGGAACACGCTGCCGCCCACGGCGTTGGCCAGGTGCACCGCCGCCATGTTGTTGCCGCCGAGCAGAGCGCCCGCTGCATCTTTAAAGGCCGGGTTGGTGCTGACCAGCAGAATTGCGCCGAAGCCGATGATGAAGGTCAGGATGTAGAAGTAGCCAATGAAACCGGTCGCGTACAGCACGCTTTTACGGGCTTCTTTCGCGTCGCTGACAGTGAAGAAGCGCATCAGGATGTGCGGCAGGCCGGCGGTACCGAACATCAGCGCCAGACCCAGGGAGAACGCCGAGATCGGATCTTTTACCAGACCGCCCGGGCTCATGATCGCTTCACCCTTGGCGTGAACCTTGATGGCTTCGGAGAACAGGGTGTTGAAGTCGAAGTTGACGTGCTTCATCACCATCAGCGCCATGAACGAGGCACCGGACAGCAACAGCACTGCCTTGATGATCTGTACCCAGGTGGTCGCCAGCATGCCGCCGAACAGCACGTACAGGCACATCAGGATACCGACCAGAATCACCGCAACGTGGTAGTCGAGACCGAACAGCAGCTGGATCAGCTTGCCGGCACCGACCATTTGCGCGATCAGGTAGAACGCCACCACCACCAGCGAACCGCAGGCAGACAGGGTGCGAATCTGGGTTTGCCCGAGGCGGTAGGACGCCACGTCGGCAAAAGTGTATTTACCCAGGTTACGCAGACGCTCGGCGATCAGGAACAGAATGATCGGCCAGCCCACCAGGAAGCCGATCGAGTAGATCAGGCCATCGTAGCCGGAGGTGAACACCAGCGCGGAAATACCCAGAAAGGACGCCGCCGACATGTAGTCACCGGCAATCGCCAGACCATTCTGGAAACCGGTGATTTTGCCGCCCGCCGCATAGTAGTCGGCCGCCGAGTTGTTGCGCTTGGACGCCCAGTAAGTGATGCACAGGGTCGCGCCAACGAACGCCACGAACATGACGATCGCGGAAACGTTGAGTGGTTGTTTGTGGACTTCGCCGGTCAGGGCGTCAGCGGCCCAGACGGCTGGAGCGAACGCTGCGATGCTCAAAAGAGCCAGTAGACGCCGGATCATTGCTGAGCCTCCTTGAGAATCGCGTTGTTCAGGTCGTCGAACTCGCCATTGGCGCGGCGCACGTAGATGCCGGTCAGGATGAAGGCCGAGACAATCAGTCCGACACCGATCGGGATGCCCCAGGTGATGGATGATTCGGCACTGATTTTCGTCCCGAGCACTTGCGGCCCGTACGCGATCAGAAGGATGAAGCCGGAGTAGAGCCCGAGCATGATCGCCGAGAGTATCCAGGCGAACCTTTCTCTTTTCTTGACCAGCTCCTTGAAGCGCGGGCTGTTCTGAATCGAGAGGTAAATGCTGTCGTTCATTGTTTTTATCCTCGCAGCACAGATTTTTATTTTTGGAACATATCCACTGTATGCGGCTGCGAGCCGGGTTCCAGACGACCTTAGTAGTAGAACGCCATGACGTTTTTGCCAATTTCCAGACGAGCTGAAACGGCCAACGCTGCCTATTAATAGAGGGCAAACAAAAAAGGCCGCCCGACTGTCATGTCGGGCGGCCCTGGGAAGCGCAGGTTAGACGCTTCGGCTTGAATTACTTGGTCCAGTCGGCAACACGCTCCGGGTGCTTGGCCACCCAATCCTTGGCCGCTGCGTCAGGTTTTGCACCGTCCTGAATTGCCAGCATGACTTCGCCGATTTCGTCTTTCGAAGCCCACTGGAAGTTCTTCAGGAACTTGGCCACTTCCGGCGCCTTGGTCGCCAGTTCCTTGCTGCCGATGCTGTTCACGGTCTCAGCCGCGCCGTACACACCTTTCGGGTCGTCGAGGAAGCGCAGTTTCCACTTGGCGAACATCCAGTGCGGCACCCAGCCGGTGACGGCGATGGATTCGTTTTTCTTCTCGGCGCGGGTCAGCTCGGCAATCATGCCGGCGCCGGAACTGGCCTTGAGTTGATAACCGGTCAGGTCGTAATCCTTGATCGCCTGATCGGTCTTGAGCATTACGCCTGAACCGGCGTCGATGCCGACGATGCGTTTCTTGAAGGAGTCGTCGGTTTTCAGGTCTTCGATGGTCTTGGCCTTGACGTACTCCGGCACGATCAGACCGATTTTCGCGTCCTTGAAGTTCGGGCCGTAATCGACGACCTGATCCTTGTTCTTGGCCCAGTATTCGCCGTGGGTCACGGGCAGCCAGGCTGAGAGCATGGCGTCGAGTTTGCCGGTGGCAACGCCCTGCCACATGATGCCGGTGGCGACGGCTTGCAGTTTCACGTCGTAGCCGAGTTTCTGTTTGATCACTTCGGCCGCCACGTGGGTGGTCGCGACGCTGTCGGACCAGCCGTCAACGTAACCGATGTTCAGGGTCTTGGTTTCAGCACTGGCGAGTGTGGAGCCCATCGCAAGCACCAGAGCGGCACCTGCGCCTAAAAGTCGTCGCATCTTCATCGTTACTTCCCCGAAATGCTGCGCCCGACGGATGCCGGGCATCGTCAACGTATTGTTATGGTGCACAGCGCCCCCATCACGCCTGACCGCAAACTCGTTAGATCATCAGCGGAGTACTGATGAGTCCGATCATCAACCTGACGCACGCAGCGACCTGCTCTGTCAGCGACCTCAAGGCAGCGAGAAACGACATCAGAAAGCCATTAACTGCCTCCGGATATTTGGCGCCAGACAATCCGCCCGAACTTTGCATGTCAAAATCGTGCGGGCCACCAACCTGCTTATAAATGCAGGTAACATGCGTCGCTTTGCAGCCACTCGGCCTGACCATGTCCGCGACCTCCCGCTTCCCCTTTCTTCCTTATCTGTTCGCCTGCCTGCTCGGGCTGTTTGCCCTGTGCGGCTTCTGGTACGGCCTCGGCAAACCGGTGATCCTGCCGGACGTCGCCACCCCGACCCACAAGCTGCAATGCGCCTCCTACACCCCGTTCGACAAGGACCAGTCGCCGTTCGACGTGCCGTTCAAACTGCGCCCGGAGCGCATGGACGCCGACCTCGCCCTGCTCGCCACCCGCTTCGAATGCATCCGCACCTACTCGATGACCGGCCTCGAAGCGCTGCCGGAGCTGGCGCGCAAGCACGGCTTGAAGTTGATGATCGGCGCGTGGGTCAACAGCAACCCGGTGGACACCGAAAAAGAAGTCGATCTGCTGATCGCCTCGGCCAACGCCAACCCGGATGTGGTCAGCGCCGTGATCGTCGGCAACGAAGCCTTGCTTCGCAAGGAAGTGACCGGCGCGCAACTGGCGAAGCTGATCAACAAGGTCAAGAGCCACATCAAGCAGCCAGTCACCTATGCGGATGTCTGGGAGTTCTGGCTCAAGCACCCGGAAGTCGCGCCGGCGGTGGATTTCCTGACCATTCACTTGCTGCCGTACTGGGAAGACGATCCGTCGAACATCGACGCCGCGCTGCATCATGTAGCGCAAGTGCGTCAGGTGTTCGGCAACAAGTTCGCGCCCAAGGACGTGATGATCGGCGAAACCGGCTGGCCGAGCGAAGGCCGCCAGCGTGAGACCGCCCTGCCGAGCCGGGTCAACGAAGCCAAGTTCATTCGTGGTTTTGTCACCCTCGCCGAACAGGAAGGCTGGCGCTACAACTTGATCGAAGCGTTCGACCAGCCGTGGAAGCGCGGCAGCGAAGGTGCGGTCGGCGGTTACTGGGGGCTGTTCGATGCGGATCGCCAGGACAAGGGCGTGTTGGCCGGTCCGGTGTCGAACGTGCCGTACTGGTCGCAGTGGCTGGCGGTCGGTGGGCTGATTTTCCTCGGAACACTGCTGCTGGGCGGCCGGGCTCGCACGACGCGTTCGGCACTGATCCTGCCGCTGCTCGGCGCCCTCGCCGCCTGCTCGATCGGCGCTTGGGGTGATCTGGCGCGGGTGACCACGCGGTTTGCCAGCGAATGGCTGTGGGTTGGATTGCTGACGGCTCTGAATCTGTTGGTGCTGGCCCATGCCGCGCTGACCTTGAGCGCCCGCAATGGCTGGCGTGAACGGGCGTTCAACGCTTTCGAGCGACGGGCCGGCTGGCTGGTCGCTGCAGCCGGTTTCGCCGCTGCGGTGATGATGCTGGAACTGGTGTTCGATCCGCGCTACCGCAGCTTTCCGAGCGTGGCGCTCATTCTGCCGGCGCTGGTTTACCTGTGCCGTCCAGTGCCCGTGGCCCGTCGGGAGATCGCCCTGCTGACCTTCATCATCGGCGCCGGCATTGCGCCGCAGTTGTTCCGAGAAGAATTGCAGAATCAGCAGGCGTGGGGCTGGGCGCTGGTCAGCGTGTTGATGGTGGCTGCACTATGGCGCTGCCTGCGGGTTCGCAAGAACTGATATTCAGGACTGCACGCAAATCCTGTCTCCAGCCTGGAGAACAGGATTTGCGCTCCCCCCTAATGTACCAACTTGTCCAGCTAACCTGAAAGCCCGCGACTAATGCATGTTTTGCGTTGTTCGACGCGGTACAGCAACGCTTTTGAACGTTTTCCTGGGTTGATAATTCTTCCAGGCCGGCAATGCAAAGAACTCTGCCTGCGGCACCTCCCTGTCAGCCACAAAAAACTTCACATTGTTTTTGACTTCAGGCGTGTCTTTTCGCCGATACACATATCTTATTTCAGAGGCCGTCACACTGGTTCCTGCTCCTGCCGTTTTTGCAACAATGTCATCCAGCGTCTCCATCAAGTTATCGATCGCAAAGAGGACTTTTTTATTTCGCCCGAAAATCTGGTACTCCAAACCTGCTTTACTTGAGCGACGCCACATCGGAACGTTTATTTCAAAGAAGTTGCCAGTGCCTTTTTCATCCCTTTGAAAATACCGATTGGTCATTGCAAACTCTTTGTAACCAATACCACGATCCACATCGACCAGCTCGGACTTGATCTGCTCGTTAGTTCTGTAGATACCCGCCGTAACCGTCGGGCCAAACGCAGCATCGGTCAGGTCATTCTGCTTCAGGACATTGCGTTTTTTCTCCCAGAGCACCCTCGGTAGCCCGCCTCTCCACAAAGGCACTCTTGAAAACTCCTTGAACCCGACCTTTTCCAAGGCTTTCAGCGCAGCATCACGAGGCTCTCGCAGCCCGAACAGAATATCGCCCGCTGAAAAGCTGGCGACCAGGCTCTCATAATTGCCCTGGCTACTTACATTGATATCAGTACCGGCAAACCCTGCGTCATCAAAAAAGGTAACCGGGTTATTACCAACCATGCGGTACAAATTCAAACCATCCACCACACCGCCAGGATCCGGGCTGAGCCACTGGTGCCACCAAGGCACGTAATATCTCACTCCGTAGTAATACAGTCCGGTCAAGTCCCGCTCCTTGCCCGAAAAGCGCCGGGTCTTGTCACTGGCTTTAATCCGGTCGCTGCCCGCCCACCAGACTGTTCGGCCAAATACAGAAAAAGCCTCTTCACTGATAAGCGCGCCGGTCTCATCAAGTTCCAGGCAGCAAGAGCCAATCTGATCAGTCACTGCAAATCGGATAGTGACAGTGGCTTTACCTGACCGCGGATCTGTTCGGTTGAGCACACGGACATCGCACAGTTCTGCCTGCACGTTGATGACTTGCAGCGAGCTTGAACTACCGGTTCGCACTTCCAGCGCTCCCAGATAACGAACCTCCTGGGGACTTGCCAAACGACCGCGCAAAGTCGTGCGAATTTTCCGCAGTCTCTGCCCGCCATGATCGTAAACGTATGCCTCATCATCGTTTGGCAAATCAGGGCGCACTACCGTCCCTACTCTGCACAATCGATTGCGCTCATCCCATTCCAGTTTCTGCCCCGGTAGCAGACTAAGCTTGTTGCCAGCCAGATCGTGCCCCTGTGCAATTTCAGCTTCCGTTGGTAAATCTCCATTTTCTTTTTGCACCAGTGCACGATTACTGTATTTCGAGACAACCATCTGCTGAGTGCGACTTCCAATCGCTGCGCTGATAACTTGCTTGATCAGATTTCCGCTGCAATCGTAATCGAACGACTCGGTGTAATTTTCCAGCTGCCCCGAATCCGCCGGGGATTGAAACTCAGGCAGGCTGGGGCCTGCGCTCCCTCCGATCACCTGCCATCCAGTAGCACCGATGAGTTGGTAACTCGTGTCGTACCGGAACGTCCTGACAGGATCAATCTTCTGATTACGGAAGTAGCGAACGCGCAACACGCGGTTCTCGACAGCGACTACGTTGCCAACCGGGTCGTATCGATATACAAGATGCTGCAGAGGCGAATGGCCCGGGATCTGTGATTTCAGCTCATACAGTCTTCCGTCGACCGGAGAATAAGAGGCGGAGCAGACCAGCCCATTGGCCAGAGTCTGCTGCTCGACTTTATTGAGAGCGTTGTACCGAATCTCGGTGATGACATCAGTTAACGCCCCGTCCTTTCCTACTTTCACTTTTATTCCGGCAACCTGCCCATCCACTTGATAATTGAAGATCCGGGCATTGCTTTTGGCGTCAATTTCGCTAAGCAGCTGAGACGTCGCGCTGTAACAAGAACGGCTCGTTGCTCCAGTGCCTGACTCATGGAGTAAATCGCGATCAACCTCTGAAGAAGGCCAATCCGGTAGTCCCACGATCTCTAGAAAGTGTTGAGTGTTTTCGAGTAACTCACCTTTGAGTGAATACGAGCGATGGAATTTTGTTCCGGCATTATCATCTTGCCGGATGAGTTGCCCGCATTGATTGCGCTCGGCAAACGGCACTCCGCTGCCACCATACGAAAAATACGTACAGGTCCGTTCAGCCTGGCCGGGAACACGCACGGTTTCCTTTACAGGACGAATAAGCTCATCGTAAGCCGTATGAAAATGCGTTGACCTGCTGTCCCAGCTGTCGACGGGCTGGCCAGCAGGCCCTGACAAATGCACGCGACAGCCGATGTCGACGTTATCGGTCAGCAGTTCTTCCCCCGCGAGGTTGAATACCGTTCGCAGGCTTGCGGGGATATCGGGCTCCATATCTAGAAGCAGGAACAGACGAGGGTCATAGCGCTTGGTTGCACGCCTGGAAGCATCGTAGGCCTGATGGGTGACCCGTCGTTCAATGGGGTTCCCGACAGCAGCCCTGTAATAGGCGACATCACGCACCACCAAACCTCGTGGATCCGTCACGGTCATCACAGGCGTATGTGAATGCATCGCGGAATCTCCCGACAGGATCAACCCTCTACAACGGCTTGAATATGTTCGGCGCCGTAGACATCGTCAACTGTCAGAAATAACAGGTCCGCATACCGGCTTAGCGCATCATCGACGTTCTTACCAATCGCAACCCGGCAATCACCACCGCAAACACCGCCAGCGTCGTGTTGTACAACGCCAGCGCCGGCAATCCGAACACCAGCGCCAGCACCGCCAGCCACCACCCTGCCCGTCCCGGCACGACAAAACCGATCACCGCAGCCGCGACCGCCGCCCAGCCCAGCATCTGGAAATGAATCATCAGGCCCAGGTTCGAGCGCACCGAGCATTCCCAGCGGCTCGCTTCATCCACGCAGATGCCCACCCACTGCGCGTCCTCCATGAAGCCATAACGTGCGCCATAACTGGCGGCCAGCCACAACGGCAACAGAACGAGCAGCAGAATCACAGGCAAGCGGCGGGACATGGAACACTCCAATCGATGAAATCGGCGGCCAGCTTAATCTGCCGCCGCGCATACGCAAGGACTAACAACTCTTAACTGGTCATTCATTCCGCGCAAAGTGTATCGTCCGGCTACTATTACTCCGAATTCCGTCAGATTGGTGCCGTGGCATGGCACTTTGGCGCAAACCCGGTGGTCATAGCCTGCGAACCTCATTCGGCACCTTCCTCTAAGGGATCTAGTCATGCTCCGTTCCTTGCGCTTCGCCGCCCTGTTTGGCGGCCTTATTCTGAGTGCGTCCGCGCTGGCGGTGGATATCGACGCCGCCAGCTATGGCTATCCCCTGACCAATCCGTTCGAGGCGACCATCGCCACCACGCCGCCGGACTTGCGCCCTGAACTGCCACTGGACGACGACATCGATCAGACCGATCGCAGCGTCACCCTGCGCCCCGAGCGCGAATTCATCCTGCCGGACAATTTCTGGCCGGTGAAAAAACTCACCTACCGCATCGCCACCCAGGACAAGGCCGCGCCGCTGATCTTCCTGATCGCCGGCACCGGCGCGCGCTATGACAGCACGCTCAACGAATACCTGAAGAAGCTTTATTACAAGGCCGGCTACCACGTCGTGCAGCTATCGTCGCCGACCAGCTTCGACTTCATGAGCGCCGCCTCGCGTTTCGCCACTCCCGGCGTGACCAAGGAAGACGCCGAAGACATGTACCGGGTGATGCAGGCCGTGCGCGCACAGAACCCGAAACTGCCGGTCACCGACTATTACCTCAGCGGCTACAGCCTCGGCGCATTGGACGCGGCATTCGTTGCGCATCTTGATGAAACCCGTCGCAGCTTCAACTTCAAGAAAGTCCTGCTGCTCAATCCACCGGTCAACCTCTATACCTCGATCACCAACCTCGACAAGCTGGTGCAGACCGAGGTCAAGGGCATCAACAACAGCACCACGTTCTATGAGCTGGTGCTGAACAAACTGACCCGCTACTTCCAGCAAAAAGGCTACATCGACCTCAACGATGCGTTGCTCTATGACTTCCAGCAGTCCAAGCAGCACCTGAGCAACGAGCAGATGGCGATGCTGATCGGCACTTCGTTCCGCTTCTCGGCAGCGGATATCGCGTTCACTTCGGACCTGATCAACCGTCGCGGCCTGATCACCCCGCCGAAATTCCCGATCACCGAAGGCACCAGCCTCACGCCGTTCCTCAAGCGTGCACTGCAATGCGACTTCGACTGCTATCTCACCGAACAGGTGATCCCGATGTGGCGCGCCCGCACCGACGGCGGCAGCCTGCTGCAACTGATCGATCAGGTCAGCCTGTACGCATTGAAGGATTACCTGCACGACAGCCCGAAAATCGCCGTCATGCACAACGCCGACGACGTGATCCTCGGCCCGGGCGACCTGGGTTTCCTGCGTCGGACCTTCGGCGATCGCCTGACCGTTTATCCACTGGGCGGCCATTGCGGCAACCTTAACTATCGCGTCAACAGCGACGCCATGCTGGAGTTCTTCCGTGGCTAAATATCTCCTGCTGATTGCAGCGCTCCTCAGTGCAGGTATGGCCCAGGCCGACAACAGCAAGGCCAATGCACCGGTGGTCATCGACAGCGACGGCTTCAAGGAGCCGCTGTCCAAACTCAAATTCAACCCGGGGCTGGATCAGCGTGAGTTCGAGCGCTCGACCCTCAGCGCGCTGAACGTCTATGACCCGCTGGAAGAGTGGAACCGCCGCGTCTACCACTTCAACTACCGCTTCGACCAATGGGTGTTCCTGCCGGTGGTCGATGGCTATCGCTACATCACCCCAAGCTTCGTGCGCACCGGTGTGAGCAATTTCTTCAACAACCTTGGCGACGTGCCGAATCTGCTCAACAGCCTGTTGCAGTTCAAGGGCAAACGCTCGATGGAAACCACCGCGCGCCTGCTGCTCAACACCACCATCGGCATCGCCGGGCTCTGGGATCCGGCCACCGCCATGGGCCTGCCGCGCCAGAACGAAGACTTCGGCCAGACCCTGGGCTTCTACGGCGTACCGGGCGGCGCCTATTTCGTGCTGCCGATTCTCGGCCCATCGAACCTGCGCGACACCGCCGGCCTTGCGGTGGACTTCTCCGCCGAGTCCGCGATCAACTTCCTCAATGTCTCGGAAGTCAGCTCCAACCACCCTGAAGTCTGGGTACTGCGTGGCGTCGACAAGCGCTACCAGACCAGCTTCCGCTACGGTCAGCTGAACTCACCGTTCGAGTACGAGAAGGTGCGCTACGTCTACACCGAGTCGCGCAAGTTGCAGATCGCCGAGTAAAAACGCCGGCCACAAAAAAGGCCATTCGATGCGAGTCGAATGGCCTTTTTGTTTAAGTCGGGATTTAGCCCTTCAGCGCTTTCCAGACTTTGCCAATCACGGACACACCGGCCAGCACCACCGCACCCGCGATGATCCCCGCCACGCCGTTCAACAGCATCGGCACCACAAACCCGGCGCCACCGGCCGCTGCGCCGACGCTTTCGATCCACTGATGCACCACCGGTACGCCGTGGGTCAGGATGCCGCCGCCGACCAGGAACATCGCAGCGGTGCCGATCACCGACAGGCCTTTCATCATGTACGGCGCCGCACGCAGGATGCTGTTGCCGATACTTTTGGCCATCGGCCCAGGCTTCTGGGTCAGCCACAGACCGAGGTCATCGAGTTTTACGATACCGGCCACCAGACCGTAAACACCCACGGTCATGACGATGGCGATGCCCGACATCACGATCACTTGTTGGGTCAGCGATGCATCGGCCACGGTGCCGAGGGTGATGGCGATGATTTCCGCAGATAGGATGAAGTCGGTGCGGATCGCACCTTTGATCTTGTCTTTCTCGTACGCCACCAGATCGGTTGCCGGATCAGCCACGGCCTCCACCAACTGCGCATGCTCGGCTTCATCTTCGGCCTTGCTGTGCAGGAACTTGTGCGCGAGTTTTTCGAAACCTTCGAAACACAGGTAGGCGCCACCGACCATCAACAGCGGCGTCACCAACCAAGGCACGAACGCACTGATCGCCAGTGCCGACGGCACCAGGATCAGTTTGTTGACGAAAGAACCCTTGGCTACTGCCCAAACGACGGGAATTTCCCGCTCCGCGCGTACGCCGGAGACCTGCTGGGCATTGAGCGCCAAGTCGTCGCCGAGCACGCCGGCGGTCTTCTTGGCAGCCATTTTGGTCATCAACGCAACGTCG
Source organism: Pseudomonas fluorescens (assembly GCF_030344995.1). GTDB lineage: Bacteria > Pseudomonadota > Gammaproteobacteria > Pseudomonadales > Pseudomonadaceae > Aquipseudomonas > Aquipseudomonas fluorescens_BF. The sequence continues at coordinate 2,082,325 of NZ_CP128260.1, read as the reverse complement.
TCCAGAACGGTAGCGATGTCGTCGATCAGCACCAGCAAACTGCTTCCTGCCATGAATCTTGTTTCCTTATGTGAATAATGCCGCGCAGCATACCGCGACTGCAGGCCACACGGGGCATTGTTGAGCGCTGCGCGAGGCCGGTGCTACCATGCGCAACCGCCAGAACAGGCAAGGAACCACCGGGTTTATGAGCACAATCCGCGAGCGCAACAAAGAACTGATCCTGCGTGCAGCCAGTGAAGAGTTTGCCGACAAGGGCTTCGCTGCCACCAAAACCAGCGACATCGCCGCCAAGGCAGGACTGCCCAAGCCCAACGTCTATTACTACTTCAAGTCCAAGGAAAACCTCTACCGCGAGGTGCTGGAAAGTATCATCGTGCCGATCCTGCAGGCCTCGACCCCGTTCAACCCGGACGGCGTACCGAGCGAAGTGCTGAGCGGCTACATCCGCTCGAAGATCCGCATCTCCCGCGACCTGCCCTTCGCCTCCAAGGTGTTCGCCAGCGAGATCATGCACGGCGCCCCGCACCTGAGCGCCGACCTGGTCGAGCAGCTCAACGGTCAGGCCAAGCACAACATCGACTGCATCCAGACCTGGATCGACCGCGGCCAGATCGCCCCGATCGACCCCAACCACCTGATGTTCAGCATCTGGGCCGCGACCCAGACCTACGCCGACTTCGACTGGCAGATCTCCGCCGTCACCGGCAAGGACAAGCTCGACGAAGCCGATTATGAAGCGGCAGCGCAAACCATCATCCGGTTGGTGCTCAAGGGCTGCGAGCCGGACTGAAGTCCGCACCTCCAGACACAAACAAGCCCGCCCTCACATCATCCTGTGAGGGCGGGCTTGTGCGTTTCAGCGACTATCCGGTTTTATCCACTCAGGCAGCCACCCCCGCATCCGCCCGCAGGTCCAGGGCCTCTACGGCCTTGATTGCCACCTGCTCATCGATGTCCGACAGATCGCCGCTGATGCCGATCGCACCCAGCACGTTGCCCGCCTGATCACGAATCAGCACACCACCCGGTGCCGGCACGACGCTGCCCTGCCCCATGCTGTTGAGCGCGGCGATGAACGCCGGGCGTTGTTGCGCGTCCAGCGCCAGCAGGCGTGAGCCCTTGCCCAGGGCGATGGCGCCCCAGGCTTTGCCGATGGCGATGTTCGGGCGCAGCAGGCTGGCGCCGTCTTCGCGTTGCAAGGTGACCAGATGGCCGCCGGTATCCAGTACCGCGATGGTCAGCGGTGCAGCGGAGATGGCCCGCCCTGCATTGATGGCTTCGTTGACCAGCTTGACTGCGACTTTCAAGGTTAAAGCGCTCATGGTGCCGTCCTCATTTTGTTATTGGGAAAGTCGTTGGGCTGCGCGTTTGTGCCGCAGCCCGATGCAACAAATAGAACACAATGAATTATTTTTTTGTATACAATAATTCTCGAAAAGCGCCTCATGCGACGAAAAGCCACAGCAGAACAGGCTTCCGACGAATGAAACAGGCGCTTGAGAAAATGGATTGACCTGCGCCGTCCGCCGTGAATACACTCTGCGCAAAGCCACTTGTATACAATTACAAAACGTAAAGAGGCACAAAACCATGAGCAAAATGAGAGCAATCGAAGCCGCCGTTCTGGTGATGCGCCGTGAAGGGGTTGATACCGCTTTTGGCATTCCGGGCGCTGCAATCAACCCGCTGTACTCCGCCCTGCAGAAAGTCGGTGGCATCGATCACGTCCTCGCTCGCCACGTTGAAGGCGCCTCGCACATGGCCGAGGGCTACACCCGCACCAAGGCCGGCAACATCGGCGTGTGCATCGGTACTTCCGGCCCGGCCGGTACCGACATGGTCACCGGTCTGTACAGCGCCTCCGCGGACTCGATCCCGATCCTCTGCATCACCGGGCAAGCACCCCGCGCCCGTATGCACAAGGAAGACTTCCAGGCCGTCGACATCACCAGCATCGTCAAGCCAGTCACCAAGTGGGCGACCACGGTTCTGGAGCCGGGCCAGGTGCCTTATGCGTTCCAGAAAGCCTTCTACGAAATGCGCTCCGGCCGCCCGGGCCCGGTGCTGATCGACCTGCCGTTCGACGTGCAGATGGCTGAAATCGAATTCGACATCGACGCTTACCAGCCACTGCCGCTAGCCAAGCCGAGCGCCACCCGCGTCCAGGTCGAAAAAGCCCTGGCGATGCTCGACCAGGCCGAGCGTCCATTGCTGGTGGCCGGCGGTGGCATCATCAACGCCGACGCCAGCGAGCTGCTGGTCGAGTTCGCCGAGCTGACCGGCATTCCAGTGATCCCGACCCTGATGGGCTGGGGCACCATCCCGGACGATCACCCGCTGATGGTCGGCATGGTCGGTCTGCAGACTTCGCACCGTTACGGCAACGCCACCCTGCTCAAATCCGACGTGGTACTGGGCGTCGGCAACCGCTGGGCCAACCGTCACACCGGCTCGGTCGACGTCTACACCGAAGGCCGCAAGTTCATTCACGTCGACATCGAACCGACCCAGATCGGCCGCGTGTTCACCCCGGACCTGGGCATCGTTTCCGACGCTGCCGCCGCGCTGACCGTGTTCATCGAAGTCGCCCGTGAATGGCAAGCCGCCGGCAAACTGAAAAACCGCAGTGCGTGGCTGCAGGACTGCCAGCAGCGCAAGTCCAGCCTGCAACGCAAGACCCACTTCGACAACGTGCCGGTCAAGCCGCAGCGCGTTTACGAAGAAATGAACCAGGTGTTCGGCAAGGACACCTGCTACGTCAGCACCATTGGTCTGTCGCAGATTGCCGGCGCGCAGTTCCTGCACGTCTACAAGCCGCGTCACTGGATCAACTGTGGCCAGGCCGGCCCGCTGGGCTGGACCATCCCGGCAGCGCTGGGCGTGGTGAAGGCCGATCCGAACCGTAAAGTCGTGGCCCTGTCGGGGGACTATGACTTCCAGTTCATGATCGAAGAACTGGCGGTCGGCGCTCAGTTCAAACTGCCGTACATCCACGTCGTGGTGAACAACTCGTACCTGGGGCTGATCCGTCAGGCCCAGCGCGGGTTCGATATGGACTACTGCGTGCAACTGTCCTTCGATAACCTGAACGCGCCGGAACTCAACGGTTATGGTGTCGACCACGTCGCAGTTGCCGAAGGCCTAGGCTGTAAAGCGCTACGTGTGTTCGAACCGGCTGACATCGCCCCTGCCCTGCGCAAGGCCGAAGAGCTGATCGAAGAGTTCAAGGTGCCGGTGATCGTCGAGATCATTCTGGAGCGTGTGACCAACATCTCCATGGGGACCGAGATCAACGCCGTCAACGAATTCGAAGACCTGGCGCTGGTCGGCAACGATGCGCCTACGGCGATTTCGCTGCTCGACTGAACGTAACCTACTCCCTCTCCCTCTGGGAGAGGGCTGGGGTGAGGGAGCGACTTTGTGTTGTTCGGGAAATTGGGGGCCAACCCTGATTACCCCCTCACCCTAACCCACTCCCCCAGGAGAGGGGACTGATCGCGTTCAGTCTGACCAACCGTGTCAAAACTGTTTTAGGAGACCACCATGCCGCGTTTCGCAGCCAACCTGTCCATGCTGTTCACCGAACAGGATTTCCTTGCCCGTTTCGACGCCGCCGCCAAGGCTGGCTTCAGCGGTGTCGAGTACCTGTTCCCGTACGATTTCAGCTCTGCCGAAATCAAGGCCAAACTCGACGCCAACGGTCTGACCCAAGTGCTGTTCAACCTGCCGGCCGGTGACTGGGCCAAGGGCGAGCGCGGTATCGCGTGCCTGCCGGACCGGGTCGAAGAGTTCCGTGCCGGGGTCGATCTGGCCATCGCTTACGCACAGGTTCTGGGCAACACCCAGGTCAACTGCCTGGCCGGTATCCGTCCGCAGGGCGTGGACGATGCCACCGTTGAAAAGACCTTTGTCGCCAACCTCAAGTACGCCGCCGACAAGCTGCAAGCCGTCGGCATCAAACTGGTGATGGAAGCGATCAACACCCGCGACATCCCGGGCTTCTACCTGAACAACACGGCGCAGGCCCTGTCGATTCGCGAGCAGGTCGGCAGCGCCAATCTGTTCCTGCAATACGACATCTATCACATGCAAATCATGGAAGGCGATCTGGCCCGCACCCTGCAATCGCACCTGGGCGAGATCAACCATGTGCAACTGGCCGACAACCCGGGCCGCAACGAGCCGGGCACTGGCGAGATCAACTACCGCTTCCTGTTCGAACACCTCGATCGCATCGGTTATCAGGGCTGGGTCGGCTGCGAATACAAACCGCTGACCACCACTGAAGCGGGCCTCGGCTGGCTGAAGACCCACAACGCGATCTGACCACCTATTTGCTTGAGCAAGACAAAAACAAGAGGAATTTCTCATGGTTAAAATCGGATTCATCGGCACCGGCATCATGGGCCACCCAATGGCGGCGAACCTGCAGAAAGCCGGTCACAGCCTGTTCCTGTCGGCGCACCACGACGCCGCCCCTGCCGATCTGGTCGCCGCTGGCGCCGTCGCCCTGGCCAACCCGAAAGAAGTGGCTCAGGAAGCTGAATTCATCATCGTCATGGTGCCGGATACCCCGCAGGTCGATGACGTGCTGTTCCGCGCCGACGGCGTCGCTGCCGGCATCGGCAAAGGCAAAGTCGTGATCGACATGAGCTCGATCTCGCCGACCGCCACCAAGGCTTTCGCTGCGAAGATCAACGAGAAAGGCGCGCAATACCTCGACGCCCCGGTGTCCGGTGGTGAAGTCGGTGCAAAGGCTGCGACTCTGAGCATCATGGTCGGTGGCGACGCCGATGCCTTCGAACGCGCACTGCCGCTGTTTCAGGCCATGGGCAAGAACATCACCCTGGTCGGTGGCAATGGCGACGGTCAAACCGCCAAGGTGGCGAACCAGATCATCGTTGCCCTGAACATTCAGGCCGTGGCCGAAGCCCTGCTGTTCGCTTCGAAAAACGGTGCCGATCCAGCCAAGGTGCGTGAAGCGCTGATGGGTGGTTTCGCCTCCTCGAAGATCCTCGAAGTGCACGGCGAACGCATGATCAAGGGCACCTTCGATCCGGGCTTCCGCATCAGCCTGCACCAGAAGGACCTGAACCTGGCCCTGCAAGGCGCCAAGGAGCTGAGCATCAACCTGCCGAACACCGCCAACGCCCAGCAAGTGTTCAGCACCTGCGCGGCCATCGGTGGCAGCAACTGGGACCACTCGGCGCTGATCAAGGGCCTGGAACACATGGCCAACTTCTCGATTCGCGACAAGAAGTAAGCCCTGCCCCGTTTTCCATGTGGGAGCGGGCTTGCTCGCGAAGAGGGCGTGTCAGTCGACATGGAGATTGACTGACCCACCGCATTCGCGAGCAAGCCCGCTCCCACAATGGATCTGAGTTGCCCTTTCGAATAACAAGAATTCCGGGAGCCCGCCATGTCGGTCGATCCGCAACAACTGCTGCGCGAGCTGTTTGCCACAGCCATCGACGCGGCCCATCCGAACCAGGTCCTCGAAGCTCATCTGCCAGCCGATCGCACAGGTCGCGTGATCGTCATCGGCGCCGGCAAGGCGGCCGCTGCCATGGCGCAAGTGGTCGAGCGCTGCTGGGAAGGTGAAGTCTCGGGCCTTGTGGTGACCCGTTACGGTCACGGCGCCCCGTGCGAAAAAATCGAAGTGGTCGAAGCCGCGCATCCGGTACCGGACGCTGCCGGTCTGGCCGTGGCCAAACGCGTGCTGGAACTGGTCAGCAACCTGACCGAAGACGACCGCGTGATCTTCCTGCTGTCCGGCGGCGGTTCTGCCCTGCTGGCGCTGCCGGCCGAAGGCATCACCCTGGCCGACAAACAGTCGATCAACAAAGCCCTGCTCAAATCCGGCGCGACCATCGGCGAGATGAACTGCGTGCGCAAGCACCTCTCGGCGATCAAGGGCGGACGCCTGGGCAAGGCCTGCTGGCCAGCGACTGTTTATACCTACGCGATTTCCGATGTGCCGGGCGACCTCGCCACGGTCATCGCTTCCGGCCCGACCGTGGCCGACCCGAGCACCAGCGCCGAAGCGCTGGCCATCATCAAGCGCTACGGCATCGAGATTCCGGCCTCCGTGCGCACCTGGCTGCAAAGCCCGGAATCGGAAACCGTCAAACCCGATGATCCGAGCCTGGCCCGCAGTCACTTCCAGCTGATCGCCCGCCCTCAGCAATCGCTGGATGCGGCGGCAGTGAAATGCCGTCAGGCCGGTTTCAGCACGCTGATCCTCGGTGACCTGGAAGGCGAATCCCGCGAAGTGGCGAAAGTCCACGCCGGTATCGCGCGCCAGATCATTCATCACGGCCAGCCGCTGGCGGCGCCGTGCGTGATTCTCTCCGGCGGCGAAACCACGGTGACCGTACGCGGCAATGGCCGTGGCGGACGCAACGCCGAATTTCTCCTCAGCCTCACCGACAGCCTCAAGGGCCAGGCCGGCGTCTACGCGCTGGCCGGTGACACCGACGGCATCGACGGCTCGGAAGACAACGCCGGCGCGATCATGACCCCGGACAGCTACACCCGCGCCGCCGCCCTGGGCCTGAGCGCCAGCGACGAGCTGGATAACAACAACGGCTACGGCTACTTCGCGGCGCTCGATGCGCTGATCGTCACCGAGCCGACCCGCACCAACGTCAACGACTTCCGCGCCATCCTGATCCTCGAGAGCTCTAAATCATGACGCCTGATAAAAAGGTCAAAATCCTCGCCACCCTCGGGCCTGCCGTCGACGGCATCGAAGACATCCGCGAGCTGGTCGAGGCCGGGGTCAACATCTTCCGCCTCAACTTCAGCCACGGCGACCATGCCGACCACGCCAAGCGCTATCAGTGGATCCGCGAAGTCGAGCGCCAGCTCAACTACCCGCTCGGGATCCTGATGGATCTGCAAGGGCCGAAACTGCGGGTCGGCAAGTTCGCTGACGGCAAGGTTCAGTTGCATCGCGGTCAGGCCTTCCGCCTCGATCTGGACGCGACACCGGGCGACGAACGCCGGGTGAACCTGCCGCATCCGGAGATCATCGCGGCGCTGGAAGCCGGGATGGACCTGCTGCTCGATGACGGCAAACTGCGTCTGCGCGTCGTAACCAAATACTCCGACGCGATCGACACCACCGTGCTCAATGGCGGCGAACTGTCGGACCGCAAAGGCGTGAACGTGCCGCAAGCGGTGCTCGACCTGAGCCCGCTGACCACCAAGGATCGTCGCGACCTGAGCTTCGGTCTGGAGTTGGGTGTGGACTGGGTCGCGCTGTCGTTCGTGCAGCGTCCGCAAGACATCATCGAAGCCCGCGCGCTGATCGGCGACAAGGCGTTCCTGATGGCGAAAATCGAGAAGCCGTCGGCCGTCGAGCAACTACGCGAAATCGCTGAACTGAGTGACGCGATCATGGTGGCTCGCGGTGACCTGGGTGTGGAAGTGCCGGCCGAAAGCGTGCCGCAGATCCAGAAAAACATCATCACCACCTGCCGCCAGCTCGGCAAACCAGTGGTAGTGGCGACGCAGATGCTCGAGTCGATGCGCTTCTCCCCGGCCCCGACCCGCGCCGAAGTCACCGACGTGGCCAACGCTGTGGCCGAAGGTGCCGATGCGGTGATGCTGTCGGCAGAAACCGCGTCCGGCGAATACCCGCTGGAAGCCGTGCAGATGATGAGCAAGATCATTCGCCAGGTTGAGAACGGTCCGGACTATCAGACCCAGCTCGACGTCAGCCGGCCGAAAGCCGAAGCGACCGTGTCCGATGCAATCAGCTGCGCGATCCGCCGGATCAGCAACGTGCTGCCGGTGGCGGTGCTGGTCAACTACAGCGAGTCCGGTGCATCGAGTCTGCGTGCGGCGCGGGAGCGGCCGAAGGCGCCGATCCTCAACCTGACGCCGAACCTGCAGACCGCTCGCCGCTTGAGTGTGGCGTGGGGCATTCACTCGGTGGTCAATGATCGCCTGCGTCAGGTGGATGAGGTGTGCTCGACCGCGCTGGAAATCGCTCAGGCTCAAGGAATGGCCGAGCGTGGCGATACGTTGCTGATCACCGCGGGTGTGCCGTTTGGCCAGCCGGGATCGACTAATTCGCTGCGGATCGAAACATTGATTTAAGCAACACCTGTGTGGCGAGGGAGCGTGCTCCCGTCGCCCGGCATGACGGTTTCCAAAAGAGACACCGCATTCACCGGGCACGAGCTCCCTCGCCACAGCTTCAAGCAAGACCTTTTGATTTTCCTACTGCCCAGATTCTCCAGACATGCCTGCCAATCATTTCAACACCCACTGCCCTGACTGGGCCGAGGCTTTGCTCAACGGCTTCAGTCAAATCTTCCTCCAGCGTCATCCGCTGTGTGGACTCCTGTGCCTTCTGGCCATTTTATTCACCGCACCGGTGCTGTTCGCCGGCGCGCTGCTGGGCGCGGTCGCCGGGTTGCTCACCGCGCAACGGCGCAACTACGCCAAGGCGGATCGCCAGGCCGGACTGTTCAGCTACAACGGCGTGCTGGTCGGCCTGTTGTTGAGCCTGTATTTCCCTTGGTCGCCGATGCTGCCGCCGCTGATCCTGGCGGCCGGCGGTCTGAGCGCGATGATCACACAGCAATGGCTCAAACGTGCACGTCTCACCGAGCACCTGCCCGCCTACACCGCGCCGTTCGTGTTGCTGAGCTGGGTGTTCCTGTGTTTCGCCGAGCCTTCGACGCCGGCACCGGCGCTTGAACTGAACACCTTGAACCTGCTCAGTGCCGCCCTGAAAGGCTTCGGTCAGGTGATGTTCCTCGACCATCCGTTGGCCGGTGGATTGATCGCCGCCGGTTTGCTGATCGCCGATCGCCGGGCCTTTGCCTGGGCGCTGCTGGCTTCGGTAATCGGTCTGGGTTCCAGCCTGTTGCACCACGACAGCCAGGTCGCGCTGCTGGGTCTGGGCGGCTACAACGCGGTGCTCGCGGCCCTCGCGTTCAGTGCCCAGCGCCAGCAACCGTGGTTGCCGCTGTTTGGCATTGGCCTGGCGCTGCTGCTGACACCGCTGTTCAGTGCCCTGGGTCTGGCGACTCTCACGGCACCGTTCATTCTTGCCTGCTGGCTGCTGCGCACCGGCATTCGCCTGATGCGCCAACCGGAGATCAACGTCGCGCCTTGCGCTAACGGGGAGAATCAACCTAGGCTGCGCTGATTGATGGCCAAGGCGATGTGCATGAACGGCAACAACACGTGGCGTGATCGCCTGTACGTGATCATTTTCCAGACCGATACGGTGGCCGGCCGCCGTTTCGACAAGACTCTACTGCTGATCATCTTCGCCAGTCTGGTGACCGTGATCCTCGACAGCATCGATGAAGTCCACCAGAACTACGCCAATGTGCTGGCGTACATCGAATGGGGCTTCACGATCATCTTCCTCGGCGAGTATCTGCTGCGCCTGTACTGCTCGCCCAAACCGTTGCGCTACGCCTTCAGTTTCTACGGACTGGTGGACCTGCTGGCGATCGTGCCCGGGATCCTCGCGCTGTATTACAGCGATGCCCAGTACCTGCTGATCATCCGGGTGATCCGGATGCTGCGGATCTTCCGTGTACTCAAACTCGGTCCTTATCTGAAGCAGGCGCATTACCTGCTCGATGCCCTGCGCGGCAGCAAGCAGAAAATCCTCGTGTTCCTGCTCAGCGTCTGCACCCTGGTCACCGTGTTCGGCACCTTGATGTACGTGGTCGAAGGCCCGGAACATGGCTTCACCAGCATTCCCAAAGGCATCTATTGGGCTATCGTGACCCTGACCACCGTGGGTTATGGCGACATCGTGCCCAGGACCGTGCTGGGGCAGGTGATCTCGTCGCTGGTGATGGTCACCGGCTATTCGATCATCGCCGTGCCGACCGGGATTTTCACCGCTGAACTGGCCACCGCCATGCGCGGCGGGCAACTGCAGCATGACTGCCCTGTGTGCAAGAAAAGCAGCCATGAACACGAGGCGTCTTTCTGCTCTCGTTGCGGCAATGCGCTGTTCAAGAAAATGGAATAAGCAAAGTTCCTTTTAATCTTTAAACGACTATGCACGCCCCGCTATAGTCGCTGGCAAATGGCCTCATCTTTGTAAAAAAAACACCCCTACAGAACAAGGAATGCGCAGTGAAAAAACTCTTTGGCGCCTCACTTCTCGCCGCAGGTCTTGCCTTCGGCAGCGTGGCTCAGGCCGCACCGACCCTGCTTAACGTTTCCTACGACGTGATGCGCGATTTCTACAAGGACTACAACACTGCGTTCCAGAAACACTGGCAGGCCGAACACAAGGAAGACATCACCGTGCAGATGTCTTTCGGCGGTTCGAGCAAGCAAGCCCGCTCGGTGATCGACGGCCTGCCGGCTGATGTCATTACCATGAACATGGCCACCGACATCAACGCCCTGGCGGATAACGGCCAACTGGTGCCGAAGGACTGGGTCACCCGTCTGCCGAACAACAGCGCGCCGTTCACCTCGGCCACTGTGTTTATCGTGCGCAAGGGCAACCCGAAAGCCCTGAAAGACTGGCCGGACCTGCTCAAGGACGGCGTTCAGGTGATCGTGCCGAACCCGAAAACCTCGGGCAACGGCCGCTACACCTACCTGTCGGCATGGGGTTACGTGCTGAAAAACGGCGGTGACGAGAACAAGGCGAAAGACTTCGTCGGCAAGCTGTTCAAGCAGGCGCCGGTACTGGATACGGGTGGCCGCGCGGCGACTACCACGTTCATGACAAACCAGATCGGCGACGTGCTGGTGACCTTCGAAAACGAAGCCGAAATGATCGCCCGCGAGTTCGGCCGCGATCAGTTCGAAGTCATCTACCCAAGCGTCTCCGCCGAAGCAGAGCCGCCGGTGTCGGTGGTCGACAAAGTGGTCGAGAAGAAAGGCTCCCGCGCCGCTGCCGAGGAATACCTGAAGTTCCTGTGGTCGCCGGAAGGTCAGGAAATCGCCGCCGCCAACTACCTGCGTCCCCGTGACCCGGCGGTACTGGCCAAGTACACCGACCGTTTCCCGAAAGTCGACTTCCTGTCGGTCGAGAAGACCTTCGGCGACTGGCGCACCGTGCAGAAGACCCACTTCAACGATGGCGGGATCTTCGACCAGATCTATTCGGGCCAGTAAGGCTTGAGCTGACATGAAAAAGGCGACCTGAAGAGGTCGCCTTTTTTGTGCGCGGCTACATGGGCGGCTTGACGCCATCCTTGCCCGCCGAGATCGATTGCGCGGTCAACGTGCCGTCTGCGCTCTGGGTCACGAACGTGACGATCTTCACCCCGACCTTGAGCAGGCTGCGATCGCCCGGCGTCAGGTTGACGATCGGCACGTCCTCCGGCACCAGGATTTTCTGCTGGCCGCCCTTGTAGTTGACGGTCAGCACACGGCCGTTGCTCACCACCAGATCGCCGACGCTGCCATTGGTCATGCTGCTGCCCTTGGCCAGGTCGAACGGCCGATGGCCATCGCCGCTGCCGGCCAGCTCCGGCGGAAACACGTGAACCTCCAGCGCCTTGAGCGTGCCATCCTCTTGGGGAATGGCGGCCGAGCCGATGTAGCTGCCGGGCTTGATGTCTTCGATGTTGGCCAGGGTGACCGCGCGAACCTTGGTGTCCGGGGTCAACTGGACCACCACGTTTTCACCCGTGTTGACGTGAACCTTGAGCGAGTCGGGGCTGACCCCGGTGATCTCGCCGCGCACGCCCATGCGCATGCCGGGCGGTTCGGCGGCCTGCACAGCCGTGGCGCCGAGCAGACTGATCAGGGCAATCGTTGTGGTGTGGCGAAGCAACTGACGAAACATCGCAATCCTCCGTTGATGAACGCTGAAACCCGGTCACAACATAAGCACGCTATCGAACAAGATGTAAGTGAATGTATCATCGACGCTCAACGGTCGGACGCAAGGTTCGCCGATGAACAATGGATTGTTCGGCGCCACCTATTCCGCAACGGAATAACTGATATCGATCAGAAGCCTCTACTGCCGGCTCGGCCCGTCCCTTAGCCTCACCGCATTCCTTATCGCTGGATCGAGAAACCCTATGACCGCCACAACTCACGCAATGACCCGAGGCATGGTGCTGCTGTTCGCTTTCTGCTGCGGCGCCATCGTTGCCAACATTTACTACGCCCAGCCGATCATCGGCCTGATCGCGCCGGACATCGGCCTGACCGACACCATGGCCAGCTTCATCGTGTCGCTGACCCAGATCGGTTATGCGCTGGGCCTGTTCTTCCTGGTGCCGCTGGCGGACCTGCTGGAAAACCGCCGGTTGATGATCATCACCACCGTGGTGGCGATTGCCAGCCTGCTCGGCGCGGCGTTCACCGATCAACCGAATGTGTTCCTGCTGATTTCGTTGCTGGTTGGGTTCAGCTCGGTGTCGGTTCAGGTGCTGATTCCATTGGCGGCGCATCTGGCACCGGAGGAATCCCGTGGCCGGGTGGTCGGCGGGATCATGGGCGGTCTGCTGCTGGGGATTCTGCTGGCGCGTCCGGTGTCGAGCGTGGTCGCCGACCATCTCGGCTGGCGGGCGATGTTCATGATCGCCGCAGCCTTGATGGCAGCGATCAGCGTGGTGCTGGCGTTGACCGTGCCCAAGCGTCAGCCGGATCACAGTGCCTCTTACAGCCAGTTGCTGGGTTCGTTGTGGACGCTGCTGCGCAAACAACCGGTGCTGCGTCAGCGCGCGTTTTACCAGGCCTGCATGTTCGCCACGTTCAGCCTGTTCTGGACCGCCGTGCCGCTGGAACTGGCGCGCAACCATGGCCTGTCCCAGAGTGAAATCGCGATCTTCGCCCTGGTCGGCGCCATCGGTGCCATCGCCGCCCCGATCAGCGGACGCCTGGCCGACGCCGGCCACACCCGCGTCGCCTCGCTGCTGGCCATGCTGTTCGCCAGCCTGAGCTTCCTGCCCGCCTTCATCCACCCGGCCTACAGCGTGATCGGCCTGGCGGTGACCGGCGTGGTACTCGACTTCTGTGTACAGATGAACATGGTGCTCGGCCAGCGCGCGGTCTACTCCCTCGACGCCAAAAGCCGCGGCCGCCTCAATGCGCTGTACATGACCAGCATCTTCGTCGGCGGCGCCTTCGGCTCGTCGGTAGCCAGTGCGGTGTACGAACATGGCGGCTGGTTGTGGATCGTGATCGTTGGCAGCGCGTTCCCGCTGCTGGCGCTGGTGCGGTTTTTGAGTGCTTCGCAGAAGCCTGTTCTGGCAACGGCCTAGAATCTGAAAAGCACTGCCGGATCGCTGATCCGACAGTGCTTGATGGTCAATGCCGAACCAGTTTTTCCATGGCGGCATCCGCCAGGAAAGAGGAGCGGCTTTTGACGTTGTGCTCACGCACGTAGCGGTCGATCCGCTGGATGACATAGCCGGGCAACGTCACATTGACCTTTTCGGTCTTGCCCATGTACGGCGAGATGTCCAGCTCGAGCATGCCCCAACCCATGTCCGCGAACTCCGGGTTGTTGCGATGTGCAGCCGCAGAAGTCGGCATCGGAATCGAATCACCATCCGCCGCGATCTCCTGCAGCATGATGTGGGCAATCTCGACGGCCGCGTTGTAAGCATCCTCAAACGTATCCCCGGCCGTTACCGCGCCGGGAATATCGGGGATCTGAATCCCGATAGCGGTGTTCTCGTCTCCCCACTCGATGCAGATTGGGTATTGCATTACGGATCTCCTCTGTAACTGGCTGGCGGGTTGTACAACCCGGCACGCCTCCTGATGCTCTTGACCGTCCCGACCGGCAAATCCTTTTTCGGATGAGGGACGGGAATCGTGTATGGGTTGTAACGGTGCGTGAAGATGTGGTGGCTGCCGGTTATCCGGTCCAGCGTCCAGCCTGCTTCCTCCAGCTCCTTGATCAATAGCCTGCTCTGCACCAACCGCCTCCTTGCTTCGGTTTAACAAAAGTAACCCTAGAGTTATCTTTACTCAAGCACAGAAATTCGCAGCACGACGTTCGGTTGTTTTGCAGCATGTGATTGATGCACTGTCCTCGGGTCCGATTAAACTCAGCTGCCACGCATCTCTCTATTCTCAAGGACCACCGATGGACCGCCTCGCTGCCATGGAAACCTTCGTCTACGTCGTGGAAACCGGCTCGTTTTCTGCCGCAGCCCGGCGGTTGAATGTCGGTCAGCCCGCCGTGTCGAAAACCATTGCCCAGCTCGAAACCCGCCTCGCTGTGCGCCTGCTGTTGCGCTCGACCCGAGGCCTGACGCCGACCGAAGCCGGGCTGGCATTTTTCGAGCGGGCCAAGCGTGCGCTTGAAGAAGCCGACGAGGCCGACAACGCTGCCCGTGGCGTGGCCGGCGGACTGAGCGGCAATCTGCGGATCAGTACTGCCGTGACCTTTGGAAGGATGCACGTTGTGCCGCACCTGGGGCCGTTCCTCGATCAGCACCCGCAACTCAATGTCGATCTGTTGCTCGACGATCAGAACATCAATCTGGTGGAGGAAGGCATAGACATCGCCCTGCGCCTGGGCCCGCTCAGCGACTCCGGCCTGACGGTCCGCAAGATCGCCGAATGCCGGCGCGTCGTGCTGGGCACTCCGGCCTACTTCGCCAATCACGGTGAACCCGCCTGCCCTGCCGGACTCGCTCAACACCGCGCCGTCATCTACAACCGTGGCGGAGGCGCCATCTGGCATTTCACAAGGGCTGATGAAGAACAGTCAGTGACCGTCAACGGCCGCCTGCGCGTCAGCGCTGCCGAAGGTTTGCGTGAGGCGGTGCTGGCCCATCAGGGCCTGGCGCTTGGCTCGGAATGGATGTTCGCACCGGAACTGGCCAGCGGTGCGGTCAAGACCGTCGTGAACGACTGGATCTTGCCGAAGCAGGAATTGTGGGCGGTGTTTCCGACGGGACGGATGGCCAGCGTCAAGGCGCGGGCTTTTGTTGAATATGTGCAGGGGTTGTTGGCGAAAGAACCATAAAACCCTACTCGTTTCGTTTATTGCGATTTTCGCTTATTTCGAATAACGTTCCGGCATTCCTCATTTCCAAAGCCGGACTCGCCATGTCGACCGTTATTCATCCCTCCATCAGCCTCCCCGTAGAACGCGAAGTAAAAGCCGCCATTGAAGGGCAGCGTGCCCTGGCGGCTTACCTCGCGACCCATTTCGAGACTCAGCACATCCAGATTTTCGACGAGCAGAATGAAGCTCATCGCGTCGAACTGCCCACCTCGGCCCTGCGCTTGCTGATCGACATTCTGGCTGAGCTGGCAGCTGGCAACGCGGTTCAGGTCGTACCGGTGCATGCCGAATTGACGACCCAGGAAGCCGCCGACCTGCTCAACGTCTCACGTCCACACCTCATAAAACTGCTGGAAAGCGGCGAGTTGTCCTACCACAAAACAGGCAAGCACCGACGTGTACGTTTTGCCGATCTGATGGACTATAAGACCCGGCGCACCACCGCCAGCGAGCAGGCAATGGCGCTTCTCGCAGAGCAAGCTCAGGCGTTAAGGACAGGATACGAGTGAGGCATTCCTCTTTCACCGCTGCCTCGCCAATGAAAAGCTGATGCATGCGTCTTGTACCCCGCCCCCTTGAGAGACTTCCTCATGTGGCTTGCCCTCTCGGGGCGATTTCGGGCGCGATGGACCCAGGAGATTCACTGCGAATGGAAACGCAATCTGCTGAAGAACCGCCCTGACCTGACGATGGAACAGCTGGATCGTACGTCCGCCCTGATGGATCAAGCGATACCCGACGCCTGTTTCCATGACTATGAAGACCTGATTGCCGGACTCAGCTTGCCCGACTGCGATGATCGTCATGTTCTGGCAGCGGCCATCCGTTGCGGCGCAAGCGTGATAGTGACGTTCAACCAGAAAGACTTTCCCTGCAAAGCGCTGGAGCCTTTCGGCATCGAAGCGCAGCATCCGGACGAGTTCGTCGACAACCTCTTGGGGCTTGATCCGGCAGCAGTGGTTGCAGCGGCCCAAAAACAGCGTCGGCAGCTGAAAATGCCTGCCATGGACGTCGAACCTTTTCTTGATCTACTGCAACGACAAGGCCTGGTTAAGTCGGTCCAGGCACTCAGCGGCTATCACGCGATCCTTTGAAAGTTCATTACCCCAGACAGCAAAACGGCGATCCAGAGATCGCCGTTTTTCATTACTGCCCGAACTGCTTGCCCAGTCCCGCCGGTACGCCGTGGATGTTGGTTTCTTCCCACGGGCCGTTGGGGCTGATCGCGCGGCTCCAGCCGTTGTTCCAGCGGTAGTAGGTGCGCTGGCGGTAGAAGGTGTTGGTCTGGTCATCCAGCACATACACGCCCAGTTTCTGGTCCCAGTGACTGTTGCCGCCCGGTGGCGGGGCGAAGCTGGCGGAGGTGCGCGGGACGGGTTTGGCGGGTTTGGCCGGGATCCCCGGTTTGCTTGGCGTCGGGGTGGTCGACGGGGTCGGGCTCGGCTGTGACGGCGGGATAGGCGGCAGCCGTGTGGTGGGCTCCGGTCGTTGCACCGCACATGCGCTCAAGCCCAGGGCCAGTGTGAGGACTGTGATTCGGGCGATGGCGTTCATGGCGGTGCGTTCCTGTTGTGTCCGGTTATTTGTCCGGGCTGTCGATGGTCAGTGTCTGCGGCGCGGTGGTGCTGCTGGCCAAAGGCCCGCTGCGACCGACCCACTCACCGGCGGTCGGCTGACCGGCACGGGAGATGCGCGCAACCAGTTGGACTTCGGGGAAGTTCGACAGTTTCAATTGCGGCATCATCGCGTCGGCATCGCCCAGTTCGACGGTCACCGGCAGATCGGCGACGGTCAGGCGCTTGGCCGCCAGCGGCGCTGGCGGGCCCGAGGTGGCGCGGGCAAAAATGAACACGCTGTCGCCCGGTTGCACCTTGGCTTTGAGCTCGCTGGCCAGATCCACACGCACTTTCAACAGCGCAGCCGCTTTCGCCGCCGGCGCCTCGGCAACCTTGCCGCCGCTGGCTTGCAGTTTTTCAGTGGCGCGGGTGATGCCGCCTTGCAGGGCCTCGCGGGATTTATCCTGCGGCGGCAGTTGCGCCAGCAGACGGTTCCAGTAGTCGATGGCTTCCTGATAACGCTCGCCTTCGAACGCGGCGATGCCCAACAGGCCGAGGCTGGTGACTTCCTTCGGATCGGCTTTCAGCGCTTCATCGGTCAGGGCCTGAACCTTCTCCGACCATTTTTTGTTGTCGGCAAAGTACTGGGCCTGAGCCCACTGACCAAGCAACTCCGGCTGGCGACCGGCGAGATTGACGGCACGTTCGAACATCTTCGCCGCGTCCGCCGGACGATCCTGGGCCATGTACGTGCGACCGAGGAAATAAACACCTTCAGCCGAATCCGGTTGCGCAGCCACGGCGCGCTCCAGACGCTGAGTCATCTCTTCCATCGACTGCGGCGCCTGGGCGAACTCGCGGGTCAGTTCGACCTTGTCGCTCGCGCCAAAATGCAGATACAGACCGAGGCCCAACACCGGCACCAGCACGGCGGCCAGCAGCGGCAACGGCTTGCCCAGACGCGAAACCCGCGCCGGCGCCACACCTTCGGTGTCGGCCAACAACTCACGGGCGGCTTCGGCGCGGCCGCTGTCCATTTGCGCGGCGTCGAGAACGCCTTCGGCCTGCTGCGATTGCAGTTCGGCGACGCGTTCCTGATACAGCGCGACGTTGAGAGCGGTTCGATCCTCTTCACGCTGGGCGCGACGTTCGCGCAGGACAGGGATCAACAGAAAACTCAGGGCGACCAGAAGCAACAGCCCTGCGGCAAGCCAGAAATCAATCATTCTTGGTTTTTATCCAACAGTTGGTCGAGGCGCTGACGCTCTTCAGGGGACAGCGATTGCGGCGTCTCGGCGCGTTGCCCGCGACGGCGGCGGACGATCACGGCAATCACCACGAACCCACCCAGCAACAGACCGGCGGGGCCGAACCAGAGCAGCGCGGTCTTGGCATTGAGCGCCGGTTTGTAGCGGACGAAATCACCGTAGCGGTCGACCATGAAGTCGATGATCTGCTGATTGTCCTTGCCCTCGCCGAGCATGCGGAAAATCTCTTTGCGCAGGTCGGCGGCAATCGGCGCGTTGGAGTCGGCAATGTCCTGGTTCTGGCACTTGGGGCAGCGCAGTTCCTTGGTCAGCTCGCGAAAGCGCTCGCGATCGCCTTCTTTGGCGAACTCGTAAGTGTCGATGGCCGCGTGAGCCACACCCGCCAGGCTCAAGCCCAGCACCATGGCAGCTAAAAAACGCTTCATGGCTTGGCCTCATCGACCAGCGCCTGATACTTGGCCGCCAGTTTTTCCCGCCAGACCTGCTCGTCGATCACTCCGACGTACTTGTCGCGGATGATGCCCTTGGCGTCGATGAAGAAGGTTTCCGGCGCGCCATAGACCCCGAGGTTCAGGCCCAGGGAGCCTTCGTCGTCGCGGATGTCGAGCTGATACGGATTATGGAACTCGGCCAGCCACTTCAACGCATCGGCGTTGGTGTCCTTGTAGTTGATGCCGTAGATCACCACGCCGCGCTCGGCGAGTTTGTTCAGCACCGGGTGCTCGACCCGGCAGGAAATGCACCAGGTGCCCCAGACGTTGACCAGTGCCGGTTTGCCGAGAATGTCAGCCTTGGTCAAGGTCTTGTCGCCCTGCACCGCCGGCAAAGAAAACTCCGGGAACGGTTTACCGATCATCGCCGACGGCAGCTCCGCCGGATCCAGGTACAGACCGCGATAAAGGAATACGGCCACCAGCAGGAAAATCGCCAATGGCACCAGCATCAACCAACGTCTCATGCAGCGGCTCCTTCCATGCCCAGTGCTTCACGCACTTTGGCTTTGACCTTGACCCGGTAGCGCCGGTCCAGCGCCGCCAGCAACCCACCGAAACCGGTCAGCAGACCGCCAAACCAGATCCAGCGCACGAACGGCTTCACATGCACCCGCACCGCCCAGGCGCCATCGCCCAGCGGCTCGCCCAAGGCGACGTAGAGGTCACGGGTGAAACCGGCGTCGATACCGGCCTCGGTCATCACCGAATTCTGCACGGTGTACAGACGTTTTTCCGGGTGCAGCACGCTGACTTCCTGACCGTTGCGGATCACCCGGATGGTGCCCTTGTCGGAGGTGAAGTTCGGGCCTTCGAAGTGCTTGGCGCCTTCGAACACGAACTGATAACCGGCCAGGTCCATCGACTCGCCCGGTGCCAGACGCAGGTCGCGCTCGGCACTGTTCTGGCTCGACAACACCACGCCCAGCGCACACACGCCGATACCGAGGTGAGCGATCTGCATGCCCCAGTAACTGCGGGTCAGGGTCGGCAGGCCTTTGATCAGGCCTTTGTGACGAGTCTTGTCGAAGATGTCGCGCACACCGGCCAGCAATACCCAGGCTGCGAGCAGGAAGGTTGCGATCACGGCCCAGTTGAAATCGCCGTAAGCGACACCAGCCACCACAGCCAGCGCCACGCTGCCCAGCAGCACCGGCGTGAGCATGCTGACCAGCCATTTCACCGGGGTGTCTTTCCAGCGCACGATCACGCCGATCGCCATCACCAGCATCAACAGCGCCATCAACGGAATGAACAGCGCGTTGAAGTACGGCGGGCCGACCGACAGCTTGGCGCCGCTGATCGCATCAAGAATCAGCGGATACAGCGTGCCGAGCAGGATCATCGACGCGGCCACCACCAGGACCAGGTTGTTGCCCAGCAGCAGGGTTTCCCGCGACCACAGGTTGAAGCCGACCTGGCTCTTGACCACCGGGGCGCGCAATGCGAACAGGGTCAGCGAACCACCGACAACGAACAGCAGGAAGATCAGGATGAACACGCCGCGCTCAGGATCGGAGGCAAACGCGTGTACCGAGGTCAGCACGCCGGAACGCACGAGGAACGTGCCGAGCAGGCTCAGGGAGAACGCGGCAATCGCCAGCAACACCGTCCAGCTCTTGAACACGCCACGTTTTTCGGTGACCGCCAGCGAGTGAATCAGCGCCGTGCCCACCAGCCATGGCATGAACGAGGCGTTTTCCACCGGGTCCCAGAACCACCAGCCGCCCCAGCCGAGTTCGTAGTAGGCCCACCACGAACCGAGAGTGATGCCGATGCCGAGGAAGGCCCAGGCAACAATTGTCCACGGACGCGACCAGCGTGCCCACGCGGCATCGAGACGACCGCCGAGCAGTGCGGCGATGGCGAAGGCGAACGCCACCGAGAAACCGACGTAGCCCATGTAGAGCATCGGCGGATGCACGATCAGACCGATGTCCTGCAGCAACGGATTGAGGTCACGACCGTCGGCCGGGATTTGCGGCAGGATCCGCGAGAACGGGTTCGAGGTGAGGATCAGAAACAGCAGGAAACCGGTGCTGATCATGCCCATCACCGCCAGCACGCGAGCGAGCATCACTTGCGGCAGTTGCCGCGAGAACACCGACACAGCGAAGGTCCAGCCGCCGAGGATCAACGCCCACAGCAACAACGAACCTTCATGGGCGCCCCACACCGCGCTGAACTTGTAGTACCACGGCAGCGCGCTGTTGGAGTTCATCGCGACGTAAGCCACGGAGAAATCGTCGGTCATGAAGGCGTAGGTCAGGCAACCGAAGGCGAACAGCAGGAACGCGAACTGCCCCCACGCCGCCGGCTGCGCCAGGCCCATCCACAGACGGTCGCCGCGCCAGGCACCGAGTAACGGCACCACGGCCTGCACCAGCGCGAAACACAGCGCGAGGATCATGGCCAGATGGCCGAGCTCGGGAATGAATATGGTGGATGTCATCGATCAACCCTCCTTCGCAGGGGTTGGCGCGGATTGACCGCTGTCCTTTAGGGCTTTGGTCACTTCCGGCGGCATGTATTTCTCGTCGTGCTTGGCCAGCACTTCATCGGCGACCACCACGCCATCGGCGTTGAGCTTGCCGAGCGCCACAATGCCCTGCCCTTCGCGGAACAGGTCCGGCAGGATCCCGCGATAGGTGATGGTCACGGACTTGTTGAAGTCGGTGACCACGAATTTGACGTCCAGCGAATCCGTGGAGCGCTGCAGTGAACCTTTCTCGACCATGCCCCCGGCGCGGATGCGGGTGTCCTGCGGCGCTTCGCCGTTGGCGATCTGGGTCGGGGTGTAAAACAGGTTGATGTTCTGCTGCAGGGCGCTCAGGGCCAGGCCGACGGCAGCGCCGACCCCGACCAGAATTGCCAGGATGATGATCAGACGCTTTTTACGCAGCGGATTCACTTGCCGTTCTCCCGGCGCAGACGACGCGCCTCTTGTTGCAGATAACGCTTGCGGGCCGCGATCGGCGCCGCCACGTTGAGGATCAGTACCGCCAGACAGATGCCGTAGGCCGACCAGACATACAGGCCGTGATGGCCCATGGCGAGGAAGTCGCCGAATGACGCGAAACTCATCGAGCGGCCTCCAGGCTGTTCTGCACTTCTTCTTTCACCCAACTGGCGCGGGCTTCGCGCTTGAGCACTTCAAGGCGCATGCGCAGCAACAGCACGGCGCCGAAGAAACAGTAGAAACCCAGCACCGTCAGCAGCAGCGGCAGCCACATTTCGACGGGCATCGCCGGTTTTTCGGTGAGGGTGAAGGTCGCGCCCTGGTGCAGGGTGTTCCACCACTCCACCGAGTATTTGATGATCGGGATGTTGATCACGCCGACGATGGCCAGCACCGCGCAGGCCTTGGCGGCGCTGTCGCGATTGCTGATGGCGTTGCCCAGCGCAATCACGCCGAAATACAGGAACAGCAGAATCAGCATCGAGGTCAGGCGCGCGTCCCAGACCCACCACGAACCCCAGGTCGGTTTGCCCCAGATCGCCCCGGTGACCAGCGCCACGGCGGTCATCCACGCGCCGATCGGTGCGGCGCATTGCAGGGCAACGTCGGCCAGTTTCATCTTCCACACCAGCCCGACCACACCGCACACCGCCAGCATCACGTAGATCGACTGAGCGAGCATCGCGGCGGGTACGTGGATATAGATGATGCGAAAGCTGTTGCCTTGCTGATAGTCCGGCGGCGCGAAGGCCAGGCCCCAGATGACGCCAACGGAGATCAGCAACAACGCTGCGATGCTCAACCACGGCAGGAACTTGCTGCTGATGCCGTAGAACCACTTGGGCGAGCCGAGCTTGTGAAACCAGGTCCAGTTCATACTGTTTCCATCACGGGTGCCGCTCATCGGTGTGAGCAGTCTCAGGGTCTTTGCTGGTTAAATTTTAACCAGACCTCATTATTCGCCGACGCTGATCTTCAGGCCAGCAGCTATTGCAAAGGGTGTCAGGGTTATTGCCAGGGCGGTCAGGCTACCAAGCCACAACAGATAACCAATCGCCGGCATCCCCTGCAACGCCGCCTGCAAGGCGCCACTGCCCAGGATCAACACCGGGATGTACAACGGCAGAATCAGCAGCGCCAGCAACAGGCCACCGCGCTTCAGACCGACCGTCAGCGCCGCGCCCACCGCGCCGAGCAAGCTCAGCACCGGTGTTCCCAGCAGCAACGAAAGCAGCAATACCGGCAGACACGCAGCCGGCAACCCGAGCATCAACGCCAGTAACGGCGAGAGCAAAACCAGTGCCAGCCCGGAAAAAAGCCAGTGTGCCAGCACCTTGGCCAACACCAGAAGTGGCAGGGGGTGCGGCGAAAGGACCCACTGTTCAAGGGAGCCGTCTTCGAAATCACTGCGGAAAAGCCCGTCCAGCGAGAGCAGGACCGACAAAAGTGCCGCCACCCAGACTAACCCCGGGGACAAGTTTTGCAATACTTGAGTTTCCGGTCCGACGGCCAGCGGGAACAAGGCGATGACGATGGCGAAGAAAATCAGCGGATTGGCCAGCTCCGCCGGGCGGCGGAACAGCAGTCGGGATTCACGGGCAACCAGCAGGCCGAACACACTCATACCGCCCAATTCCCCAGATCGATGTCGCGATAACCGGCCGGCATCCGGCTCAGCGTGTGGTGCGTGGTGAGCACCACCAGGCCTCCCCGTTCGCAGTGCCCGGCCAGGTGTTCTTCAAGCTGTGCCACACCCTGCTTGTCCAGCGCAGTGAACGGTTCGTCGAGAATCCACAACGGTGGGCTGTCCAGATACAACCGCGCCAGTGCCACGCGGCGCTGCTGGCCGGCGGACAGACTGTGGCAGGGAACATCCTCGAAACCGCGCAATCCAACCGCCGCGAGGGCCTGCCAGATCGCGTCGCGTTCGGCGGGTTGATGCAGGGCGCAGAGCCAGGCGAGGTTTTCTTCCGGCGTGAGCAAGTCCTTGATCCCGGCGGCGTGGCCGATCCAAAGCAGATTGCGCGCCAGCTCGCTGCGTTGCTCGCCCAGCGGCTTGCCGTTGAGCAGCACCTGACCGTCGGTCGGCTGCATCAGACCGGCCAGCAAACGCAGCAGGCTGGTCTTGCCGCTGCCGTTGGGGCCGCTGATCTGCACCATATCGCCACTGGCCAGTCTCAATTCGAGATTGTCGAAGAGCAGTCTGAGATCACGTTCACACGCGAGGGCAACGGTTTGCAGGACAGGACTGGTCAAGGGTTCACGGGCCTTATACGGTTCAAGTCGGCTCTGGCGCGGCCGTTAAAGAGTTGCAGCATAAATGCAATGACGGCTCAATCCAGAGAGCTGCGTCAAACAATTGCTATGTTTTTTGAACGAATGGAAGGACGGGCGGCATTATACATGGCGTCCCCCGCTCTCCCGAGTGCATTTTCCTCAGGTTGTGTCCGCGTATGACAGGCGAAATGAACATCCTCCCGCTCCCGCCCACCACCCCGGCGACCGTTCGCCCGCAGGTGGGTGAGCTGCTGAAGTTGCTGACGCCGGTCGACGGGCTGATTGCCGCCGGCCAGAGCGCCAAGGCCGAGGTGTTGTCGCTCAAGCAGGCGGATCAGACCTTTCAGTTGCTGCTCAAGGTGACGCTGGACAGCGGCCGTCAGACCACCGTGCAGGCGACCAGCAATCTGCCGCTGCCTCAGGGCACCAGCCTGGCGATCACCCAGCCGTCGGCGGGCAATCTGGCGATCACCGTGCAACAGGCCATCGCCAGCAGCGTCGCCACCCTCACCCGCATCGACACCGCGCAACTGCCGGTCGGCACGCTGCTGCAAGGCAAGGTGCTGACGGCTCAGGCCTTGCCTCAAGTACCGGGGCAACCCACGGTGTACCGCTCGATGGTCAGCCTGCTCAACACCGCGCTCAGTGGCAGCACCCTGAGCATCGACAGCCCGCAACCGTTGCGCATCGGTACTTTGCTGTCGGCGCTGGTGCAGGACTCGCAGACGCTGAAGTTCCTGCCGCTGAGCAATCGCCAAGAACAACTGGCGGTCAGCCAACAACTGGTCAGTCAGCAAAGCCGTCAGGGTTCGCTCGACGGCTTGCTGAAAATGCTCCAGAGCCTGCCCCCCGCCACCGATCAGACGTCCCAGGATTTGCGCGCCGCCGTGGACAAGCTGCTCGCCAACCTGCCGGACGTGCAGCAACTGAGCACTCCAAAAGGTCTGGCCCAGGCGCTGGCCAACAGCGGCGTGTTCCTCGAGACCAAACTGCTGACCGGACAGACTCCGACGCTGGCCCCGGACATGAAAGCCGATTTGCTCAAGCTGATCGCTCAACTCACCCCCGGCCTGCCCGGCAACACCAATCTGAACGCAATTATCGCCGCCAACACGCTGGCTCAGGCATTGCCGAGCTTCGTTCGCAACGCCCTCGGCATGCTCGGCCAGGTCAGTGCGAAACCGGTGCCGAGCAGTTTCCCGCTGCCCGAACGGTTGCTGCAAAGTCTGGAGGGCGAAGGCGATCTGGAACACTTGCTGCGCCTCGCCGCCGCTGCTGTCTCGCGCCTGCAAAGCCATCAGTTGTCGAGCCTGGAACAGACCGGCGTCACCGACGACGGCCGCCTGCTCAGCACCTGGCAACTGGAAATCCCGATGCGCAATATGCAGGACATCGTACCGTTGCAGGTCAAGTTCCAGCGCGAGGAAGCTCCACAAGAAGAACAACAGAACGATCGCCGTGACAGCGAACGCGAAACCAAACAACAACTGTGGCGCGTCGATCTGGCGTTCGACATGGAACCGCTGGGGCCGATGCAGATTCAGGCACAGTTGATCAGCGGCAGCCTGTCCAGCCAGTTGTGGGCCGAGCGGCCGTACACCGCGAGCCTGATCGAAAGCAACCTGACCGCACTGCGCCAGCGTCTGCTGGATTCCGGGCTGAATGTCGGCGACCTCGACTGCCACCTCGGCACCCCGCCGCAAGGCATCCAAACGCGCCTCGAACACCGCTGGGTCGACGAAACCGCATGAATGACACCACCGCTCCACGCCAGGCCATCGCCCTCAAATACGACGGCAACCACGCCCCAACCCTCACCGCCAAGGGCGACGAAGAACTGGCCGAAGAAATCCTGCGGATCGCCCGCGACTGTGAAGTGCCGATCTACGAGAACGCCGAGCTGGTGAAGTTGCTGGCACGGATGGAACTGGGCGACAGCATCCCGGAAGAGCTGTACCGCACGATCGCCGAGATCATCGCGTTCGCCTGGAACCTCAAGGGCAAGTTCCCGGCGGGACACGACCCGGATGCGCCGATGATCGAGAAAGACGTCACCGAACGCGGCGACGATTACTGAGGTTTTAAAGACCCCTTCGCGAGCAAGCCCGCTCCCACAGTTAACCGCGATCCTATTGAAAGAATGCAGTCAAATGTGGGAGCGGGCTTGCTCGCGAATAGGCCGTCAGCCTCAACGCAAAAATCAGTTCTTGTGCAGCTTGCGCATCAATTCCGCCTCAGCCTGGGTCAACCCGCAGGACTGAGTCAGCTCATCGACACTCGCGCCCATCCCCACCAGTTTCGCCGCCTGGGCGAATGACAGGCTGGAAGGATCGCGCTGTTCGAGCTGGGCGAGTTTGTCCGGGATCGGACCGACGACCGAGCGCAGCTCGTGCAGGGCTTCGCCCATGCGCACGTTGCCGTTCTGGTAATCGTCGACACGCTTGGC
The DNA here is from genome assembly GCF_030344995.1 of Pseudomonas fluorescens. GTDB lineage: Bacteria > Pseudomonadota > Gammaproteobacteria > Pseudomonadales > Pseudomonadaceae > Aquipseudomonas > Aquipseudomonas fluorescens_BF. The sequence goes on along the minus strand of NZ_CP128260.1, from coordinate 2,056,339 downwards.
CAGGTCCTTGATGCGCTGATCACGCAGCGCATCGCCCTGGGCCTGTTGCGCAGCAATCACCCGCTGCGCCTTGATGTACGCCAGAAACATCGCCAGCGTGCCTGCCCAGAACAGGAACAGGACAATGACCGCTACCTCGAGAATCAATCAGATGTTCTCCAGTTCCGACCATTCTTCTTCGCTCATCATCTTGTCCAGCTCGACCAGGATCAGCAACTCGTTGTTCTTGTTGCACACGCCCTGGATGAACTTGGCCGACTCTTCGTTACCGACGTTCGGTGCGGTCTCGATTTCCGACTGACGCAGGTAAACCACTTCAGCCACGCTGTCGACCATGATGCCGACCACTTGCTTGTCGGCTTCGATGATGACGATACGGGTGTTGTCGCTGATCTCACCGCTCATCAGGCCGAAGCGCTGACGGGTATCGATCACGGTCACCACGTTGCCGCGCAGGTTGATGATGCCCAGCACGTAGCTTGGCGCACCCGGAACCGGAGCGATCTCGGTGTAGCGCAGGACTTCCTGAACGCGCATCACGTTGATGCCGTAGGTTTCGTTGTCCAGCTTGAAGGTCACCCATTGCAGGATCGGATCTTCGGAACCCTTTGCCGCCGTAGCCTTGTCGTTCATACCCTAGCCCCTCGAAATACCGCAATGGCGGTGTGTGTCTCGTGTGCCGGCGGTGAATGCCGGCGCATGTCTGTTATGAAAGTGTTATGTCGTTTTTTGGTTCGGCTTACTGCCGGACATGTGCTTTGCCCCACCGCTGGCGATCAACTCGGCCAGAGCGGAGACATCGAGCAAGGCGCACATGTGTTCAATCACCGTGCCGGCGAGCCATGGCCGCTGACCCCGGTGACTTCTCCATTTGATTTCATTCGGGTCCAGACGCAACGAGCGACTGACCTGATGCACCGCCAGGCCCCATTCGTAACCCTGTACCGAAATCACGTATTGCAGGCCCTGACGGAAGTCATCGCGATAACGGTCCGGCATGACCCAGCGTGCGGTGTCCAGCACCTTCAGGTTGCCGGCCTGGCTCGGCAGAATCCCGAGGAACCATTCCGGCTGACCGAACAGCGGCGTCAGCTCATGGCCGGCCAGCGAATAGATCGAGCCCAGGCACACCAGCGGCACCGCCAGCGTCAACCCGGCCACGTCAAACAGCAGACATTCGAACGCTTCCGAAGCCCAGGCCGGACGACCGTCGGTTTCTACCGGCGGCGGCGTGTTGCTGGGTGGCAGATGCACTTCGACCAGCGGCGCAACCAGGGTTGGTTCGACGGGGGCTGGCGCAGGCGCTTCAGGCTCGGGTTCTGGCGCCGCCGGAACCGGAGGCGTTTGCAGAAGTTGTGTTTGCAGCAGCGGTGCCAGGGTCGAGACCACACGCACCGGCTCAGGCTCTTTGATCAACGTCGCAGGCGCCTTCGCTACTACAGCGGCAGGCGCTGCAACCGGGGCGACCGGCCGGGCGGCTTTTTGCGCATCCCGGGCCTGCTCTTCAAGCACGGCGGCCTGGAATTCGTCGAGCGCCGCAGCGGTCTCGACCACCTCGACCGGCGCTGCGATTTCCTGCTCGACCTCGTCCGGCACTTCCTGCAGCAAGCCGTCCAGATAGGACTGCAGCGCCAGTTGCGGCTTCGACGTCAGCTTGATCGGCCGATTCATGCTCAAGCCACCTGCGGAACGAGTTGCTGCGCCAGCAGATGCTTGAGCAGCGCGCGGTAAGCCAGCACGCCACGGCTCTTGCCGTCGAACTGCGAAGGGGTGACACCGGCACGACTGGCGTCGCGCAGACGGGTATCGACCGGGATGTAACCCTGCCAGATCTCGTCGGGGAATTTGTCGCGCAGCACGCGCAAGGTGCCCATCGACGCCTGAGTGCGGCGGTCGAACAGGGTCGGCACGATGCTGAACGGCAGCGCCTGTTTGCGCGAGCGGTTGATCATCGCCAGGGTGTTGACCATGCGCTCCAGGCCTTTGACGGCCAAGTGCTCGGTCTGCACCGGGATCACCAGTTGCTGACTGGCGGCCAGGGCGTTGACCATCAGCACGCCGAGCAACGGCGGGCTGTCGATGATTGCGTAATCGAAGTCCTGCCACAGCTGCGCCAGACTCTTGGCGATCACCAGGCCCAGGCCACTCTGGCCCGGCGACTGGCGCTCGAGGGTGGCCAGCGCAGTGCTCGATGGCAGCAGGGAAATTCGCTCGTCGCTGGTCGACAGCAGCAGTTGGCCCGGCAGGCCTTGCGGCACACTGCCCTTGTGCAGAAACAGGTCGTAGTTGCTGTGTTCCAGGCTGTCGGGGTCGTAACCGAAATAGCTGGTCATCGAGCCGTGCGGGTCCAGATCGACCACGACCACGCGCTTGCCCGCCTCTGCCAGCAAACCGGCTAAAGCGATGGAAGAAGTGGTTTTACCAACACCACCCTTTTGATTGGCGACTGCCCAGACTCTCATTCAGATCGTTCCTCCCGGCCGGGATACTCGGCCGAGACATGGCTCAGCGTATTAATGCGGGCGACGGAGAATTGACGGCACTCTCGCGTCCCGGCGTCTTGACCGGGGTCGGTGCAGTTTGTGTGCCAGCACGCTTCAACGCGGCGTCCGGTGTTGCATTGGCGGTCCCGGTGCCGGTCAGGCTGCGGCGCACATCAAGATTGCGAGACACCACCAGTACCACGCGACGGTTCTTCGCCCGGCCTTCGGCGGTGGCGTTGTTGGCCACCGGCTGGAATTCGCCGTAACCCACCGAGGCCATGCGGCCCGGGTTGACGCCCTGCATCGCCAGCATGCGCACGATGCTCGCCGAGCGCGCCGAGGACAGTTCCCAGTTGGTCGGGTACTGCGCGGTGCGGATCGGTTGATCGTCGGTGAAGCCTTCGACGTGGATCGGGTTGTCGAACGGTTTGAGGATCGCCGCGACCTTGTCGATGATGTTGAACGCGATGTCGCTCGGCATCGCATCACCGCTGCCGAACAACAGGCTGGAGTTGAGTTCGATCTCGACCCACAGCTCGTTGCCGCGCACGGTCATCTGGTTCGAGGAAATCAGGTCGCCGAACGCGGCGCTGATGTCATCGGCGATGCTTTTCAGCGGATCGCTGGCTCCGGCAATGCCGGCGTCGACCTGTTCGGCGTCCTTGACCAGCGGCTTGGCCGGGGTCACGGTCTTCGGTCGTTCTTCACCGATCGGGATCGGCTTGAGCGAGCGGTCGGAGTCGGTGAAGACCCCGATCAGCGCTTCGGAGATGATCTTGTATTTGCCTTCGTTGATCGACGAGATGGAGTACATCACCACGAAAAAGGCAAAGAGCAAGGTAATGAAGTCGGCGTAGGAAACCAGCCAACGTTCATGGTTTACGTGCTCTTCATGCTGGCGACGACGTGCCATGAGGTTAGTCCCTTAATCCATGAAGCCCTGAAGCTTCAACTCGATGGAGCGTGGGTTTTCACCTTCAGCGATCGACAAGATCCCTTCCAACAACATTTCGCGATAACGCGACTGTCGCAACGCGATTGACTTGAGCTTGGCGGCCACCGGCAGCAACACCAGGTTGGCACTGGCCACACCGTAGATGGTGGCGACGAACGCGACCGCAATACCGTTGCCCAGTTGCGACGGATCGGCCAGGTTGCCCATCACGTGGATCAGGCCCATCACCGCACCGATGATGCCGATGGTCGGCGCGTAGCCGCCCATGCTTTCAAACACTTTGGCCGCTTCGACATCGCGAGCTTCCTGAGTGTAGAAATCCACTTCGAGGATGCTGCGGATCGCTTCTGGCTCCGCGCCGTCGACCAGCAGTTGCAGGCCCTTGCGCGAGTAGGCGTCAGGCTCGGCATCCGCCACGCCTTCCAGGCCCAGCAGGCCTTCCTTGCGGGCGGTGAGGCTCCAGTTGACAACGCGGTCGATGCCGCCGGCCAGGTCCACACGCGGCGGAAAAAAGATCCAGGCCAGAATCTGCATGGCGCGCTTGAACGCGCTCATCGGCGATTGCAGCAGCGCGGCACCGATGGTGCCACCGAGCACGATCAGCGCCGCCGGGCCGTTGGCCAGTGCGCCGAGGTGACCACCTTCCAGGTAGTTGCCGCCGATGATGGCGACGAACGCCATGATGATCCCGATAAGGCTTAGAACATCCATCAGACGCATGCCTCGACGATGTGCTTGCCGATATCGTCCAGGCTGTACACCGCGTCGGCGAGGTCAGCTTTGACGATGGCCATCGGCATGCCGTAGATCACGCAACTGGCTTCGTCCTGGGCCCAGACCGTGCTGCCGCCCTGCTTGAGCAGGCGTGCACCTTCGCGGCCGTCGGCGCCCATGCCGGTCAGTACGACCGCCAGAACTTTGTCGCTGTAGGATTTGGCTGCAGAACCGAAGGTGATGTCCACGCACGGCTTGTAGTTCAGACGCTCGTCGCCTGGCAGGATTTTCACCGCGCCACGGCCGTCGATCATCATCTGCTTGCCACCCGGTGCCAGCAGCGCCAGGCCCGGACGCAGGATGTCGCCATCCTCGGCTTCCTTGACACTGATGCGGCACAGCTTGTCCAGACGCTCGGCGAAAGCCTTGGTGAAGGCCGCCGGCATGTGCTGGATCAACACGATCGGCGCCGGGAAGCTGGCCGGCAACTGGGTCAGGACCCGTTGCAGCGCGACCGGGCCGCCGGTCGATGTACCAATGGCAACGAGCTTGTAGTTTTTGCGTTTCGGGGCCGGCGACGAAGCGCTGGCCGCTGGAGCGCGAGTCGGTGCAGGCGCGGGTGCCGGACGGGCCGGAGCGCTGTGGCTGCCAAAGCTCGACGGCGCCGCAGCCGGAGTCGGCGCAGGCGCAGGTGCAGCGGCAGGCGCCGGCGCACTGTAGGCACTGAAACGACGGTTGCTGCGTGAGATGCTGTGAACCTTCTCGCACAGCAGTTGCTTGACCTTCTCCGGATTGCGGGAGATGTCTTCGAAATTCTTCGGCAGGAAATCCACCGCGCCGGCATCCAGCGCATCCAGGGTGACCCGGGCGCCTTCGTGCGTCAGCGAGGAGAACATCAACACCGGGGTCGGGCAGCGCTGCATGATGTGCCGCACGGCCGTGATGCCATCCATCATCGGCATCTCGTAGTCCATGGTGATCACGTCCGGCTTGAGGGCCAGGGCCTGATCGATCGCCTCTTTACCGTTGGTTGCCGTGCCGACAACCTGGATGCTCGGATCCGCTGAAAGAATTTCCGAGACGCGGCGGCGGAAAAAACCCGAATCGTCCACCACCAGGACTTTGACTGCCATAAACACTCCATTAGGTGCGGCGGGACGTTGTCGCCCCGCCGCCCCGGATTCAAATACGCCGTGCGGCGTAACGCTTGAGCATGCTCGGAACATCGAGAATCAGTGCAATGCGGCCGTCACCGGTGATGGTGGCGCCGGACATGCCCGGAGTTCCCTGGAGCATCTTGCCCAATGGCTTGATGACCACTTCTTCCTGGCCGACCAGTTGATCGACGACGAAGCCGATCCGCTGGGTGCCCACCGAAAGGATCACCACATGGCCTTCGCGCTGCTCTTCGTGAGCGGCGGAGCTGACCAGCCAGCGCTTGAGGTAGAACAATGGCAGCGCCTTGTCCCGCACGATCACCACTTCCTGGCCGTCCACCACGTTGGTGGTCGACAGGTCGAGGTGGAAGATTTCGTTGACGTTCACCAGCGGGAACGCGAACGCCTGATTGCCGAGCATCACCATCAGGGTCGGCATGATCGCCAGCGTCAGCGGCACCTTGATGACGATCTTCGAGCCCTGGCCCTTGGTCGAGTAGATGTTGATCGAACCGTTGAGCTGGGAAATCTTGGTCTTCACCACGTCCATGCCGACACCGCGGCCGGACACGTCGGAGATCTCGGTCTTGGTCGAGAAACCCGGGGCGAAAATCAGGTTGTAGCACTCGGTGTCGCTCAGGCGATCGGCGGCATCCTTGTCCATCACACCGCGTTTCACGGCGATGGCGCGCAGGACGTTCGGGTCCATGCCTTTGCCGTCGTCGGAGATCGACAGCAGGATGTGGTCGCCTTCCTGCTCGGCCGCCAGGATCACCTTGCCGCCACGGGCCTTGCCCGAGGCTTCGCGTTCTTCCGGCGACTCGATGCCGTGGTCGACCGCGTTGCGCACCAAGTGGACCAGCGGGTCGGCCAGCGCCTCGACGAGGTTCTTGTCGAGGTCGGTCTCTTCGCCCACCAGTTCCAGGTTGATCTCTTTCTTGAGCTGGCGTGCCAGATCGCGAACCAGACGCGGGAAGCGGCCGAAGACTTTCTTGATCGGCTGCATCCGGGTCTTCATGACGGCGGTCTGCAGGTCGGCGGTAACCACGTCGAGGTTCGACACGGCCTTCTGCATCGACTCGTCGCCGCTGTTCAGGCCCAGGCGCACCAGACGGTTACGCACCAGCACCAGTTCGCCGACCATGTTCATGATTTCGTCGAGACGCGCGGTATCAACGCGAACGGTGGTCTCGGCTTCGCTCGCCGGTTTTTCCGGTGGCGGAGTCGCCGGAGCACGGGCCGGAGCCGGTGCGGCAGCGGCAGCCGGTTTGGCCGGTTCGGCTTTCGGCTCAGGCGCTTTTGCGGCAGGTTTTGCCGCAGCGGCCGGGGCCTTGGCGGCAGGCGCTGCAACCGCCGAAGCATTGCCGGCGGTCACGACGGCACCGGTGGCAACGTCAGTGAACTTGCCTTTGCCATGCAGATCGTCGAGCAGTGATTCGAACTCGTGATCGGTGATCAGATCGCTACCGGCCGCAGCGGCTGCCGGAGCAGTCGTCGCAGGCACCGAAGCAATCGCCGATTCCAGCGCATCAACGGCAAAGTTGCCCTTGCCGTGCAACTGATCGAGCAAGGCTTCGAATTCGTCGTCGGTGATGTCCGAGCTGTCGCCCGCCACCAGAGCAGCAGGTGCCGGAGCAGCCGGAGCTACGGCGTCGGCCGCGAACTGGCCTTTGCCATGCAACTGGTCGAGCAGCGACTCGAACTCGGCGTCGGTGATTTCATCGCTGGCCGCTTCAACGGAAGCAGGCGCAGCGGCAGCCGCCGGGGCTTCGGCTTCGGCCTTGACGGCGCTCAGCGAGTCCAGCAACTGTTCAAATTCGTTATCGGTGATGTCGCCCGAATCGCCGGTTTCGTTTTCAACGACCAGCTCTTCGATCATCTCGGCAACAGGCGAAACCGGGGCTTCGTCCGCCGATTGCGGTTCGGCCAGACGCGCCAGGGCGGCCAGCAGTTCCGGGGTGGCGGCGGTGATCGGGCTGCGATCGCGGACTTCGCTGAACATGCTGTTCACCGCGTCCAGCGCTTCGAGCACCACGTCCATCAGTTCTGCATCGACGCGTCGTTCACCCTTGCGCAGGATGTCGAACACGTTTTCGGCGATGTGACAGCACTCCACCAGCTCGTTGAGCTGAAGGAAGCCGGCGCCCCCTTTTACAGTGTGGAAACCGCGAAAAATTGCGTTGAGCAGATCTGCGTCATCCGGGCGGCTTTCCAGCTCGACCAGTTGTTCGGACAGTTGCTCAAGAATCTCGCCGGCCTCAACCAGGAAATCCTGAAGGATCTCTTCATCGGCGCCGAAGCTCATTAATGGGGTGCTCCTACAGGTCTAAAAACCCAAAAAAACTCAAAATCCAAGGCTGGATAGCAAATCGTCCACATCGTCCTGACCGGACACAACGTCTTCTCGTTTATCGGCATGAATCTGCGGACCTTCACCCTGCGAGAGATGTTTTTGTGGATCTTTTTCAGCAAGCATCGCCGCACGGTCATGTTCGATGCCCGCAAAGCGGTCCACCTGACTGGCCATGAGCACGAGCTTGAGCAGGTTGCTTTCGACTTCGGTGACCAATTGGGTCACGCGCTTGATCACCTGACCGGTGAGGTCCTGGTAATCCTGGGCGAGCAGAATGTCGTTCAGATTGCTCGACACCGCGCGGTTGTCCGCGCTGCTGCGTGCCAGAAAACCGTCGACCCGGCGCGCCAGTTCACGGAACTCTTCAGCCCCGACCTCACGGCGCATGAAGCGGCCCCAATCGGCGCTCAAGGCCTGGGCTTCGTCAGCCAGGCCATTGACCACAGGGGTCGCGCTTTCCACCAGATCCATGGTGCGGTTGGCGGCAGCTTCGGTCAGTTTGACCACGTAGCCCAGGCGCTCGGTAGCGTCGGTGATTTGCGACACTTCCTCAGCCTGCGGCATGTGCGGATCGATCTGGAAATTGACGATCGCACTGTGCAGTTCACGCGTGAGCTTGCCCACTTCCTGGTACAGGCCACGGTCACGGGTCTGATTGAGCTCATGGATCAGTTGCACAGCGTCGCCGAACCTGCCCTTTTCAAGGCTTTCGACCAGTTCGACCGCGTGTTTTTTCAGGGTCGACTCGAAGTCGCCCTGTGAAGATTCTTTATGCTCCATAGCTCCCCCGCGCGTTCATCAGCCGATGCGTTCGAAAATCTTCTCGATTTTTTCTTTCAACGCCTGGGCCGTGAAAGGTTTGACCACATAGCCGTTCACGCCGGCCTGGGCCGCTTCGATGATCTGCTCGCGCTTGGCTTCAGCGGTCACCATCAGCACCGGCAGGTGCTTGAGTTTTTCATCGGCGCGCACGTGGCGCAGCAGGTCGATACCGGTCATGCCGGGCATGTTCCAGTCGGTCACCAGAAAGTCGATGCTGCCGCTGTTGAGCACCGGAATGGCGGTGGTGCCATCGTCGGCTTCAACGGTGTTGGTGAACCCGAGATCACGCAACAGGTTCTTGATGATCCGCCGCATCGTTGAGAAGTCATCAACGATGAGGATTTTCATGTCTTTGTTCAATTCGACCTCCAAGCAGTCTTAAACGCGCCCAGCACCTGGACGCGCCATTTCAATCAATCCGGCAAAACACTCGATGACTGTCTGGAGCACAACAGAGCAAGACCGGTGCCGTTCACCACCGCACCAGCCTCGTTCGCAGTGTCCCCACACTGCCTTCAGCGCGCTCGCCACTCCCCCAAACGCCCCCGCAAGCGGGCCGCGCACTGGCTGTGTAACTGGCTGACCCGCGATTCACTGACGCCAAGGACTTCACCGATCTCCTTGAGGTTCAGCTCTTCGTCGTAGTACAGCGCCAACACCAGTCGCTCACGCTCCGGCAAATTGGCAATCGCGTCCGCCAGCGCGGCCTGGAAACGTTCGTCTTCCAGATCGCGCGACGGCTCCAGATGAGCACTGGCGCCATCCTCGTGCAGCCCTTCGTGTTCGCCGTCCTGCAACAGGTCGTCGAAACTGAACAGCCGGCTGCCCAGGGTGTCGTTCAAAATCCCGTAGTAATCGTCGAGACTCAATTGGAGTTCGGCCGCAACTTCGTGATCTTTAGCGTCACGGCCGGTTTTAGCTTCAATTGCACGAATTGCGTCGCTGACCATACGGGTATTGCGGTGAACCGAGCGTGGTGCCCAATCCCCCTTACGGACTTCATCGAGCATCGCACCGCGGATCCGGATGCCCGCGTATGTTTCAAAACTGGCGCCTTTGCTCGCGTCGTATTTGGTCGAGACTTCGAGCAGGCCGATCATCCCGGCCTGGATCAGGTCTTCAACCTGCACACTGGCCGGCAATCGCGCCAGCAAGTGGTAGGCGATGCGCTTGACCAGTGGCGCGTAACGCTCGATCAGCTCGTACTGCGCGTCACGCGCCGACTTCTTGTAAAAGTTCATACCGCTGGCGGTCATAGCACAGGTCCTGCCGTTTGCTGCACGAGGCGCTCGACGAAAAATTCGAGGTGGCCGCGCGGGTTGGCGGGCAGCGGCCAGGTGTCGACCTTCTGTGCGATCGCCTTGAACGCCAGTGCGCACTTGGAACGCGGGAAGGCTTCATAGACCGCACGCTGCTTCTGCACCGCTTTGCGCACGCTTTCGTCGTAGGGCACCGCGCCGACGTATTGTAGGGCGACGTCGAGGAAGCGATCCGTGACCTTGGTCAACTTGGCGAACAGATTGCGACCTTCCTGCGGGCTCTGGGCCATGTTGGCCAGGACGCGGAAGCGGTTCATGCCGTAATCGCGGTTGAGCAGTTTGATCAGCGCGTAGGCGTCGGTGATCGAGGTCGGCTCGTCGCAGACCACCAGCAACACTTCCTGGGCTGCGCGCACGAAACTGACTACCGAGTCACCAATACCCGCAGCGGTGTCGATCACCAGCACGTCGAGGTTGTCGCCGATGTCGCTGAACGCCTGAATCAGGCCGGCATGCTGGGCCGGGCTCAGGTGAACCATGCTCTGGGTGCCGGAAGCGGCCGGCACGATGCGGATCCCGCCGGGGCCTTGCAACAGCACGTCGCGCAGCTCGCAGCGGCCTTCGATCACGTCGGCCAGGGTGCGTTTGGGTGTGAGGCCCAGCAGAACGTCGACGTTCGCCAGCCCCAGGTCAGCGTCCAGCAGCATGACCCGACGGCCAAGCTCTGCCAGCGCCAGGGACAAGTTCACTGACACATTAGTCTTGCCGACGCCACCTTTGCCGCCGGTCACCGCGATCACCTGTACGGGATGCATGCTGCCCATGTTATTTCTTTACCTTGTCTTGCATAGACGGAGGCCACATTACTGGCTGCGCGTTCACAACCGGAACAATGCATGGCAGACCATCGATGTAGGTACAAAAACGGTTCATTACCTCAGCCAACCTGCTTGGTCGGACTGTGGTAGATATCAGCGAACATGTCAGCCATGGCTTCTTCGCTGGGTTCTTCCTGCATTTGCACACTGACGGCGCGGCTGACCAGTTGATGACGGCGCGGCAGATGCAGATCATCCGGAATACGCGGCCCATCGGTCAGGTAGGCGACCGGCAGTTCGTGACTGATCGCCAGGCTCAGCACTTCGCCAAGGCTGGCCGTCTCATCCAGTTTAGTCAGGATGCACCCGGCCAGCCCGCAACGCTTGTAACTGTGATAAGCGGCGGTTAGAACCTGTTTCTGGCTGGTGGTTGCCAGCACCAGATAATTTTTCGACCGAATGCCACGACCGGCCAGACTTTCCAGCTGCATGCGCAGTGCCGGATCGCTGGCTTGCAGGCCGGCGGTATCGATCAGCACCACGCGTTTGCGCAACAGTGGATCCAGCGCCTGCACCAGGGACTGGCCCGGATCGACGTGGGTCACCGACACATTGAGGATGCGGCCCAGCGTCTTGAGCTGCTCCTGCGCGCCGATGCGGAAACTGTCCATGCTCACCAGCGCGATGTTCTGCGCGCCGTACTTGAGCACGTAACGGGCGGCCAGTTTGGCCAGGGTGGTGGTCTTGCCCATGCCGGCAGGACCGACCATGGCAATCACCCCACCCTCTTCCAGCGGCTCGACTTCCGGTACGGAAATCATCCGCGCCAGGTGCGCCAGCAGCATGCGCCAGGCCTGACGAGGCTCGTCGATCTCGGTGATCATCGACAGCAGATCACGGGACAGCGGGCCGGACAAACCGATGCGTTGCAGACGGCGGTACAGATTGGCCTGGGCCGGACGGCTGCCTTGCAGCTGGTTCCACGCCAGGGTGCCGAGTTGCACTTCCATCAGTTCGCGCAGGCTGTTGAGTTCGAAACGCATCGAGTCCAGCGCACGCGGGTCAACACCCGCAGCAGCCGGTGCAGGCGCCGGTACCGGACGGGCCGGAGCTTCGTAGGTCGGTTCGGTCAGCGGCTCGGCAGCGGTCAGCGGCAGGCCGGCCGTCAACGGCAGCCCGGCGAACAGCTGGCGATTGGTGTTGCCGTCGGCTTCGCCACGCAGGCTCAGTTCGGCCTGGGCAGTGACGATGCGCGACTGGGTCTTGCGCAGCTCATCCTCGAGCTCCATGTTCGGAACACGCGGGGCCAGCGCCGACAGTTTGTAATCGAGCGCCGCCGTCAGCTCGACGCCGCCGGCGATGCGGCGGTTGCCAATGATGGCGGCATCAGCGCCCAGCTCATCACGAACCAGCTTCATGGCCTGACGCATATCGGCGGCGAAAAAACGCTTAACTTGCATAAACCACTACCTCAGCCGTTGGGCCCTACTGTCGCAACGATGGTCACTTGCTTGTTGTCCGGAATTTCCTGGTAGGCCAGCACATGCAGTCCGGGAACTGCCAGGCGACCAAAGCGCGAGAGCATCGCGCGAACCGGGCCTGCTACCAACAGGATCACCGGCTGACCTTGCATTTCCTGGCGCTGCGCCGCTTCGATCAGCGAACGCTGCAGCTTCTCGGCCATGCTCGGCTCCAGCAGAACGCCCTCTTCCGAGCCTTGTCCTGCCTTCTGCAGACTATTGAGCAATATTTGTTCCAACCTTGGCTCCAGCGTGATAACTGGCAGCTCCGACTCAGTCCCTACAATGCTTTGGACGATGGCGCGAGATACGCCGACCCGCACAGCGGCCACCAAAGCGGCGGTATCTTGACTCTTGGCGGCATTGTTGGCGATGGCTTCGGCAATGCTGCGGATATCGCGCACCGGCACGTGTTCGGCCAGCAACGCCTGCAATACTTTGAGCAGCTGCGACAGCGTGACCACGCCCGGCACCAGCTCTTCAGCCAGTTTTGGCGAGCTTTTGGCCAGCAACTGCATCAATTGCTGCACTTCCTCGTGGCCGATCAGCTCGCTGGAGTGCTTGTACAAAATCTGGTTCAAGTGGGTCGCAACCACGGTGCTGGCATCGACCACGGTGTAACCGAGCGATTGCGCCTGGGCGCGCTGGCTGACTTCGATCCACACCGCCTCCAGGCCGAAAGCCGGATCTTTGGCGGTAATGCCGTTGAGCGAGCCGTAGACCTGCCCCGGGTTGATCGCCAGCTCGCGATCCGGGTAGATCTCGGCTTCGGCCAGGATCACGCCCATCAGGGTCAGGCGGTAGGCGCTCGGTGCCAGATCGAGGTTGTCGCGGATGTGCACGGTCGGCATCAGAAAGCCCAGATCCTGCGAGAGCTTCTTGCGCACGCCCTTGATCCGCGCCAGCAATTGCCCGCCCTGGTTGCGGTCCACCAGCGGAATCAGGCGGTAGCCGACTTCCAGGCCGATCATGTCGATCGGGGTCACGTCGTCCCAGCCCAGCTCCTTGGTTTCCATGGCGCGGGCCGGCGACGGCAGCAGTTCCTGCTGACGCTTGACCTCTTCCAGCGCGACGACCTTGGCCACGTTCTGCTTCTTCCAGAACAGGTAAGCGCCACCGGCAGCCAGTGCCGCCATGCTCAGGAACGAGAAGTGCGGCATGCCCGGCACCAGGCCCATGACCGCCATCAGGCCGGCAGCCACCGCCAGCGCTTTGGGCGAGGCGAACATCTGGCGATTGATCTGCTTGCCCATGTCTTCCGAGCCGGAAGCACGGGTCACCATGATCGCCGCCGCTGTAGATAACAACAGTGATGGCAATTGCGCCACTAAACCGTCACCGATGGTCAGCAGGGCGTAAACCTTGCCCGCGTCGGCGAAGCTCATGTTGTGCTGGAAGATACCGACGGCCATGCCGCCGATCAGGTTGATGAACAGAATCAGCAAACCGGCGATGGCGTCACCGCGCACGAACTTGCTGGCACCGTCCATCGAACCGTAGAACTCTGCCTCTTGGGCGACTTCCTGACGGCGGGCCTTGGCCTGGGCCTGGTCGATCAGGCCGGCGTTGAGGTCGGCGTCGATTGCCATTTGTTTGCCGGGCATCGCATCGAGGGTGAAACGCGCGCTCACCTCGGAGATCCGGCCGGCACCTTTGGTTACCACGACGAAGTTGATGATCATCAGGATCGCGAAAACCACGATACCGACCACGTAGTTACCGCCGATCACCACCTCACCGAAGGCCTGGATCACCTTACCGGCAGCGGCGTGGCCGTCCTGACCGTGGAGCATCACCACCCGCGTCGACGCCACGTTCAGCGCCAGTCGCAACAGCGTCGCCACCAGCAGGATCGTCGGAAACACCGCGAAATCCAGCGGCCGCAGGGCGTAAACGCAGACCAGCAGCACGACGATCGACAGGGCAATGTTGAAGGTGAAGAACACGTCGAGCAGGAACGGCGGCACCGGCAACATCATCATCGCCAGCATGACCAGCAGCAACAGCGGCACACCCAGATTGCCCCGACTGAGGTCGGCAATGTTCGAGCGAGCACTGTTGATTAACTGAGAGCGATCCACCGGTTTTCCCCGTTCCTTTAAAGCAAACTTTTGACGCCCAGAGCGGACGCACGGCGGCTACTGCAAGAAGCCTTCCAACTTTTGCCGATGATTGAAACAGAGGGGTTGGGGTGTGGTTTTTCTGCTGGGCGGGATGTCGCTTTCGCGAGCAGGCTCGCTCCCACAGGGGAACGCATTCCAAATGTGGGAGCGAGCCTGCTCGCGAAGAGGCCCGAGAAATCAGCACAAAATGGATTTTAAACTCGGGTGTTTAAAGGACACCTTCAGACACGCCTTACAGGCTACGAATCCTTGCGCCGTTGCCTACAGCTACGCCAGAATCCGCCGGCTTGTGCGCTTTGGGGCCGGATTCTATTGTGGCTCGGTCGCTGACGAATCAGCGATCGGGTTTAGCGACTCGGACTATCTCAGTGCATCAGCGTTCATGGCTTCGTTGTGGGACTCTTCGTCCGCAATATCGTTATGGCGGCTGTATGCGGGAGACCTTTGGGTCTGCCGGGGTGCCTGAGACCGGTTCGCTAACCTGCGTACAGCTGCCACCTTTACTTGTTTAGCGACAGGGAAAGAGTGGCTCCATAACTCAGGAGCTTCACCATGATCAAACTCACACCCAACCCACCCGAAACCGACCCCGCCTCGCCCTACGAATCCGCCGATTCCAGAAAACTTCACGAAGCCGCCGACCGCGCCCTCGATCACTATCTCTGCCCGCCCGGCTCTACGCCACCACCGCGCAAGACCCGCAGAATGTACGCCGTCACCGCGGACTTCAAAAACGAAGAGCTGCTGGTCGATGCCTGCGAAACCCTGGCTTCCGCCAGAACCATCGTCAATGACTTCAGCCATCTCATGCCCGCCTCGCAGCGCAGGACGCTGGTGGGGATTGCGCAACTGATCATGCTTGGGGAACTGGCCGTGAATCGGGTGCTGGATAATCTGGAAATACCGCCGTCGCCGAACCCTGTGTAAAGGCTTGAGTGGTGTGTCGTGATTGCTGACGCCTTCGCGGGCAAGCCCGCTCCCACAGTGATTTGTGGTGTGATTATATTTCCCGAGCGACGCTAAACCTGTGGGAGCGGCGGTGCGACGATTCGACTTGCCCGCGAAGGCGGCCTCACAGACAACACAGGTCATCGGGCATGAAAAAACCGCCACCGGACTCAACCGGATGGCGGTTTTTTTGTTTCATCACAATCAGGAATCACGCCGCAAATCCGGCGGGATCGGCAGGTCGTCCTTGAGCGGCTCCGGGAACTTGCCCTTGCCCGCAGCAAAGGGAACGTGTCGCTTTGAGACTCCGCCGGCTCAGTCAGATCAGCCAGATAATGTCTAATAGCGAAGGTACGTCGCTTCCGGCGGGTTCGTATCCGTCAGATCGAACTCAACAGGACTTCCCACTGAAATATTGGTTTTTCCCGCATGGGCTGGCGGGACAGTGAATTCGTAAGAGTCTCCTGCCAGTAAATGCCCAGCCATTGCGCCAAAAGAAGCACCCTGCTCCACCGACTCCGCCATTACAGCGATCGTGCCCTTGCCGGTTTTTTCGTCATAGCTACTGAAGATACCTTTCATTGCCCTTCTCCGTGCATTGATTGGATGCGCACGCACAATGCGCGACACCCTCCGATCAAACTGCAAAACCAGAAAAAGCACACCTGTAAGAGTTGACAGGTAACGGGAGCCTTCAGACGAGCGGCAGCGGAAAAGCGGACGTATTTATTTGCCAATGATTGAAACAGAGGGATTGAGCTTGATTTTTCTGCTGACCGGGATCCCGCCTACCCGCGAAGGGCCCGAGAACTCAGCACAAAATGCCTTTTAAACTCGGGTGTTTAAAGGACACCTTCAGACACGCCTTACAGGCTACGAATCCTTGCGCCGTTGCCTACAGCTACGCCAGAATCCGCCGGCTTGTGCGCTTTGGGGTCGGGTTCTATTGTGGATCGGTCGCTGACGAATCAGCGATCGGGTTTAGCGACTCGGCTCAATTTAAAGGTGCACCAGCGTTCCAGGCTTCGTTGTGGATCTGTTTGTCTGCAATTTCGTTATGGTGGCTGTATGCGGGAGACCCTCGTGGTCTACCCGGGTGCCTTTGACCGGTTCGCTAACCCGCGTACAGCCGCCACCCTTCCTGTTTAGCGACTGGATTTGGCGGCTCCCCCCCAAAGGAGCTTCACCATGATCAAACCAACACCCAACCCACCCGAAACCGACCCCACCTCACCCTACGAATCCGCCGACTCCAGAAAGCTTCACGAAGCCGCCGACCGCGCCCTGGATCACTATCTCTGCCCGCCCGGCTCTACGCCACCACCGCGCAAGACCCGCAGAATGTACGCCGTCACCGCGGACTTCAAAAACGAAGAGCTGCTGGCCGATGCCTGCGAAACCCTGGCCTCAGCCAGAACCATCGTCAATGACTTCACCCATCTCATGCCTGCCTCGCAGCGCAGGACGCTGGTGGGTATTGCGCAACTGATCATGCTCGGGGAACTGGCAGTGAATCGGGTGCTGGATAATCTGGAAATACCGCCGTCGCAGACTTCCGCGTGAAGGCTTGAGAAATGTGTGGTGGCCTCACAGACAACAACAGGTCATCGGGCATAAAAAAAGCCGCCATCAGGTTCAACCGGATGGCGGTTTTTTTTGCTTCATCAGGAATCGCGCCGCAGATCCGGCGGGATCGGCAGGTCGTCCTTGAGCGGTTCCGGGAACTTGCCCTTGCCCGCGCGGTGCTGGCGGATCTGGTAGACGTAAGCCAATACCTGAGCGACAGCCAGGTACAGGCCGCCGGGGATTTCTTCTTCCAGCTCCGTGGAGTAATAGATCGAACGCGCCAGCGCTGGCGACTCGAGGAGCATGACGTTGTTGGCCACGGCGATCTCGCGGATCTTCAGCGCCAGGAAATCGCTGCCCTTGGCCAGCAGCATCGGCGCCCCGCCCTTCTCGGCGTCGTACTTGAGCGCCACGGCGTAGTGGGTCGGGTTGGTGATGACCACGTCGGCATCCGGGATCGCCGCCATCATCCGCCGCTGCGACATCTCGCGCTGAACCTGACGAATCCGTTGCTTGACCTCCGGCCGACCTTCCTGGTCCTTGTGCTCGTCGCGCACTTCCTGCTTGGTCATCTTGAGCTTCTTGATGCTCTCCCAGATCTGCACGGGAACGTCGACAGCGGCGATGATGATCAACCCGCAGGCCAGCCACAGCGAGCTCCAGCCCACCAGTTGCAAGCTGTGAATGATCGCCCGGTCCAGCGGCTCATGGGCGATGCGCAGCAGGTCGTCGATGTCCGAATTGAGTACCACCAGCGCCACACCCAACGTGATGAGAAACTTGGCCAGCGCCTTGAGCAGCTCGATCACGGCCTTCATCGAGAACATCCGCTTGAGGCCCGCCGCCGGGTTCATCCGACTGAACTTGGGTGCCAGCGAACCGGCGGCGAACAACCAGCCGCCCAGCGCGATCGGCCCGAGGAAAGCCGCCAGCAACAGGGTGATCATGATCGGCTGAATCGCCAGCAATGCCTGCAATCCGGAACTCATCAGGAACGTCGCCATGGAGCGCTCGTCCATGATCACTTCCCGCGACAGCGTGAAGTTCTGGCGCATCAGGTCCATCAATTCCTGCGCCAGCATCCCGCCAAAAATCAGCAGCGCGGCAGAGCCGGCGAGCATGATCGCCAGGGTGTTGAGCTCCTTGGAGCGCGCAATCTCACCCTTTTCCCGGGAGTCCTTTTTGCGCTTCTCCGTGGGGTCTTCTGTTTTGTCCTGACCGCTTTCGCTCTCAGCCATGACTCAGCGCGCCTTTGCCAGTTCGCGTAAAAACTGCAAGGCCTCGGTGGCCAGCGGTTGATACTGATTGAGAATGTCCGCCAGCCCGACCCAGACGATGAACAGGCCGAGTACGAGGGTCAGCGGGAAGCCGATGGAAAAAATGTTCAGCTGCGGCGCAGCGCGGGTCATCACGCCAAAGGCGATGTTGACCACCAGCAGCGCGGTGACCGCCGGCAACACCAGCAACAACGCGGCGCCCAGCACCCAGCCGAGTTTGCCGGCCAGTTCCCAGTAATGCGTGGTCATCAGCCCGCCGCCGACCGGCAGCGTGGTGAAGCTTTCGGTGAGCACTTCGAAGACCACCAGGTGCCCGTTCATCGACAGGAACAGCAGGGTCACCAGCATCGTGAAGAACTGCCCGATCACCGCCACCGACACGCCGTTGGTAGGGTCGATCATCGACGCGAAGCCCATACCCATCTGGATCGCGACGATCTGCCCCGCCACCACGAAGGCCTGAAAGAACAGTTGCAGAGAGAAGCCCAGCACCGCACCCACCAGAATCTGCTCGGCAATCAGCAGCAGGCCGCTGAGGTCCAGCGGGCTGACCGCCGGCATCGGCGGCAAGTTGGGCGTGATCACCACGGTGATCGCGAAGGCGAAGTACAGACGGATCCGCCGGGGCACCAGCGTGGTTCCGAAGACCGGCATCACCATCAACATCGAGGCGACGCGAAACATCGGCAGCATGAACGACGCCACCCAGGTGCTGATCTGGGTATCGGTCAGCTGAAGCAACGATTGCATGGCTTAGCCGATGACCATCGGAATGTTTTTGTACAACTGCGTGATGTATTCCATGAACGTCTGCACCAGCCACGGGCCGGCGACGATCAGCGTTACCAGCATCACCAGCAGACGCGGCAAAAAGCTCAGGGTCTGTTCGTTGATCTGGGTCGCGGCCTGAAACATCGACACCAGCAGGCCCACCAACAGACTCGGGACCACCAGGATCGCCACCATCATGGTGGTCAGCCACAGGGCTTCGCGAAAGATGTCGACCGCTACTTCTGGCGTCATGGCGATACACCTCCGAAACTGCTGGCCAGGGTGCCGATGATCAGCGCCCAGCCATCCACCAGCACGAAAAGCATGATTTTGAACGGCAGGGAAATGATCAGCGGCGACAGCATCATCATACCCATCGCCATCAGCACGCTCGCGACCACCAGGTCGATGATCAGGAACGGGATGAAGATCATGAAGCCGATCTGGAACGCGGTCTTCAGTTCAGACGTCACGAACGCCGGCACCAGAATCGTCAGCGGCGCAGCATCCGGAGTGGCGATGTCGGTGCGCTTGGACAGGCGCATGAACAGCTCCAGATCGCTGGAGCGGGTCTGGGCGAGCATGAAGTCCTTGATCGGCACCTGAGCCTTTTCCACTGCCTGCTGAGCGGTCAGTTTTTCCGCGAGGTACGGCTGCAAGGCATCGTTGTTCACGCGATCGAACACCGGCGCCATGATGAACAGCGTCAGGAACAGCGCCATGCCGGTGAGGATCTGGTTCGACGGCGTCTGCTGCAGGCCAAGGGCCTGACGCAGGATCGAGAAGACGATGATGATCCGGGTGAAACTGGTCATCAGGATGACGGCGGCCGGAATGAAGCTCAGCGCCGTCATGATCAGCAGGATCTGCAGGCTGACCGAATACTCCTGCGCGCCCTCGGCGTTGGTGCCCAGAGTGATCGCCGGGATCGACAACGGATCGGCGGCGAAGGCCAGCGGCGCGGCCAACATCAAGGCCAGGGTCAAGACGATGCGCGACGCGCCCATTACTTCTTATCCTTCTGATCCTTGCCGAGGATCTTCAACAGATGCTGGGCAAATTCCGGAGTCGCTTTATCGGCGGTGCTCGGCACCTCGACCGGCTCTTTGAGCACGTGCAACGCAGTGATGGTTCCGGGGCTGAGACCGAGCAGAATCTGCTCGTTGCCGACCTGCACCAGCATCAGACGGTCACGCGGCCCGAGCGCGCGGGAACCGACCAACTCGATCACCTGGCCCTTGCCGGCTGGACCTGCCTGCTGCACGCGGCGCAACAGCCAGGCGAGGAAGAAGATCAACCCCAGCACCAGCAACAGGCCCAGCACCAGTTGCGTCAGTTGACCCGCCACGCCGCTGTTGACGGCCGGCGCAGCAGCCGCTGCCGTGGTCGCCACCGGCTCGGCCGCCAGCACGCTGAACGGCAACGCCAGTGCCAGACCGAACAAAGCCCCCAGAACCTTTTTCACTCAGCGCAGCTTCTTGATGCGTTCGCTCGGGCTGATCACGTCAGTCAGACGGATGCCGAACTTTTCGTTGACCACAACCACTTCACCGTGAGCGATCAGGGTGCCGTTGACCAGCACGTCCAGCGGCTCGCCGGCCAGACGATCGAGCTCGATCACCGAACCCTGGTTGAGTTGCAGCAGGTTGCGGATGTTGATGTCGGTGCTGCCCACTTCCATCGAGATCGACACCGGAATGTCGAGAATCACATCCAGATTCGGGCCATCCAGCGACACCGGATCGTTGTTCTTCGGCACGCTGCCGAACTCTTCCATCGGCAGACGGTTGGAGCTCGAAGCACCTGCATCGGCGGCCAGCAGCGCGTCGATGTCGGCCTGCCCGGCTTCACCGGTTTCTTCCAGGGCGGCAGCCCATTCATCGGCCAGTGCCTGATCGTCCTGGGTGTTCATATCGTCGTTCATCATTTGTCCTCGGCGGGCAAAAAACCGGTAAAAGAATCAGGGAGTGAAGGCGCCGCTTCAGCGGCGCTCGATCGGCTCGATCACTTGCAACGCGAGGTTGCCTTTGTGCGAACCCATCTTGACCTTGAAGGCCGGCACGCCGTTGGCGCGCATGATCATGTCTTCCGGCATCTCGACCGGAATCACGTCACCCGGCTGCATGTGCAGGATGTCGCGCAGTTTCAACTGGCGGCGAGCCACGGTGGCACCGATCGGCACATCGACGTCGAGCACGTCCTGGCGCAGGGCGTTGACCCAGCGTTCGTCCTGGTCGTCGAGGTCCGACTGGAAACCGGCGTCGAGCATTTCGCGCACCGGCTCGATCATCGAGTACGGCATGGTCACGTGCAGATCACCGCCACCGCCGTCGAGTTCGATGTGGAAGGTCGATACCACAATCGCTTCGCTCGGGCCGACGATGTTGGCCATGGCCGGGTTCACTTCCGAGTTGATGTACTCGAAGTTGACTTCCATGATCGCCTGCCAGGCTTCTTTCAAGTCGACGAACGCCTGCTCCAGCACCATGCGCACCACGCGCAGTTCGGTCGGGGTGAATTCACGACCTTCGATCTTGGCGTGACGGCCGTCGCCGCCGAAGAAGTTGTCCACCAGCTTGAACACCAGTTTGGCGTCGAGGATGAACAGCGCGGTGCCGCGCAGGGGTTTGATCTTGACCAGGTTGAGGCTGGTCGGCACGTACAGCGAGTGCACGTATTCGCCGAACTTCATCACCTGTACGCCACCGACGGCAACGTCCGCCGAGCGGCGCAGCATGTTGAACATGCTGATGCGGGTGTAGCGGGCAAAACGCTCGTTGATCATTTCCAGAGTCGGCATGCGTCCACGGACGATGCGATCCTGGCTGGTCAGGTCGTAGCTTTTGACACTGCCGGGTTCGGCAGCGTTATCGGTCTGTACCAGACCATCGTCGACGCCATGCAACAGCGCGTCGATTTCATCCTGGGACAGCAGATCCTGCACGGCCATGTCGTGTTCCTACTGCAGTACGAAATTAGTGAAAAGCAACTGTTCGATCACCACTTTGCCCAGCTCTTTCTGCGCCACTTCCTGGACGCTGGCTGTGGCCTTCTGGCGCAACATCTCTTGACCGACCGGGGTCGCCAGCGTGGCGAAATCCTGACCGGAGAAGAGCATCACCAGGTTGTTGCGGATCACCGGCATGTGCACTTTGAGCGCTTCCAGATCCGCCTGATTGCGCGCCAGCATGGTGATGCTCACCTGCATGTAGCGCTGACGGCCGTTCTGGTTGTAGTTCGCCACGAAGGCCGGCGCCATCGGCTCGAAAATCGCCGGTTGCTTGCCGACCGGTGCCGCTTCGGCGGCCGCCTCGGGCTTGCTCTGGGCACTGTGCATGAAGAACCAGGTCGCCCCCACGGACGTGCCGATCGCCAGCAACAGACCCAGCACGATCATGATGATCAGCTTGAGTTTGCCTTTGGTTGCGGGGTCTTTTACTGCTGCAGCTTCGCTCTTCGCCATGCCAATAATCCGTCACTAATCGGGTTTTCACAGTCGCACGGCAAGGCAAGAGCAAGTGTTATGCCAGAAGTGTCGGTAGTAGCGGAGACAACGCTGAAGTCAAAAGCAACCCTCACCCCAGCCCTCTCCCGGAGGGAGAGGGAGCCGATCGAGTTGTCTTGTCGTGATATATCGACCTGAGGCACCGAGTCGACTTGGATTCAGCCCAAACAATAAGGTTAGCGAGCATCTCAAGCATCCCCCAATCAGTTCCCTCTCCCTCCGGGCGGTCCGACGTTTGGGGAGGGCTAGGGTGAGGGGCTCTTGATTTGATCAGGCGTAGTAGTCGACGGCGCTGGAGCCGATCACGTGTGTGGCCGTAGCAGCAGCTTCAGCGACCGCTGCCGGCGTCAACTCTTCTTCAGCCGAATCCAGGCGACCGCCGGCAGCGCTGGTGCGACCGCTCTGGCCCTGCTGCGCCTGTTCCTGGCCTTGACCCTGCCAGCCACGGTTCTGGTCGGAAACGTTGACGTCCACCTGTCCCATGCCTTGCTGGGTGAACATGTCGCGCAGGCGGTGCATCTGACCGTCGAGGGCTTCTCGCACGCTCGGATGCGCGCTCATGAAGGTCACCTGGGTCTGTTGGTCCGGGACCATGTTCACCCGGATATCCAGACGCCCCAGCTCGGCCGGTTGCAACTGGATGTCAGCCGCCTTCAGGTTGTTGCTCGACAGGTACATGACCCGGTTGACCACTTCTTCGGTCCAGCCGTTCTGGTGCATGGCAATCGGCTGGTTCACCGGCACCGCGTTGGCGGTTTTCGGTGTGGCAGCCTGGGTCAGCGCCGCCAGACGGTTGGCGAAATCATCCACGCGGGTGTCACTGGTGGCGGTCTTCAGGTCTTTCAAGCCGTCATCGATCAGACCGCTGAATGCCTTTTCGCCGCCCTGACTGGTGCTGTCCTTGTCTGCCTGCACATCAAGCATGCTGGCCATGCCGGCAGCGAAATTCTGCGCCGAGGTCAATTCGCCGTCAGCCTGAGCCTGGGCCGGGGTGGCCTTGGGCTGGGACTGGCTGGAAGCGGAAATGTGACCGCTCTGCTCCATGGCCATGCGCACGGCGGGCAGCGAATCCAGCGGATCCGCCTCGGGGTCGAAAGCCGGGTCAGTGGCCGGCGCCGGATCCTTGACCATACCCGGCAATGCCGCCACGGCAGGTTGATCGGTTTCCGGTTTCGCGGCGGTATCGACGACAGGAGTAGCGGCTACCGGTGCGGTGACGACGGGCTCCACCGCCGCCACCAGCGCCGGATCCACCGGTGCCGTGTCGACAACAGGAGTCGGCGCGGTATCGGCAGTCTCATCATCAGTAGCAGTCTTGTCGTCCGTTGCCGCTGTCGCCGGTTTGTCGGCGGGCAAGGCTTTGCCGCTATCGGCAACCGCCGGCTCCGGGGCGGCAGACTGATCCTTGCCCACGTCCTTCTTGCCGCTGTTGTCAGCAACCTTGTCACGGGCAGGTTTTGCCGAATTGTCGACGCTCACCGAGGGTTTGTTCGGGCCTTGATCGGCGAACACCTGAGCGAAGCTGGAGGCCTTGTCCCCGGGCTCTGCGGCCACTGCCGATGATTTGGCCGAAGCTGCTTGCGCCTTGGCCTGGGCGGCGGTCTGAAGAAGAATGTTGGGGCTTGCAGGCATGGCACGGTCTCCGCTGCACTGGGATCGTAGGTACAGTTGGGATAGATGACTGCAAGTGCCGGGCCAGTTTCGTCAGAAATCCGGCAAAACCGCCCGGCGGCAGAATCAGTGCGTCAGCGAGCGCTGGCGCTCGGCCACATAAACGGGCCGCACATCGGCGAATTCGCTATGGATATCGGCGACCAGCTTGATGATTTCAGAAGGGCTTTTGTCTTTGGCATGCTGTTCCAGCTCCTGGCACAGCACGGCAAGACGGATCGCACCCATGTTGCTGCTGCTGCCCTTGAAGCTGTGCGCGACGGAAGACAATGCATCGGCATCGGCAGTCTGTTGCAACTCCCGCAGGCGGTTTTCGGAATCGGCAAGAAAGGTATCCAGCAGTTCCGGATAGCTGTCTTCCATCACTTCCCGCAGCGCGCTTAGCGCCTCGTGGTCCACATGTGTATCAGCCACTTGTTCACTCCTTGATCAAGAATGCGCGGATTATGCCAGAGCCTCCCAGAAAAACTCCACGCGAGCACTGCGACCATCGTCTGACCAGCTGGCATTTCGGGCCAACTGCCGAATCAGACTGACCCCGCGCCCCGACAGACGGACACCGTCGAGCGGCCGCTCCAT